>JARFRB010000021.1 GCA_029287455.1 Pelagibius litoralis
CCGGACGCCGACGACGCGGTCGTCTTGGGCTTGCGAATTCTTGCGCATATGTGACTTTCCGGCCGGGCACAAGCGCCGCCCTTTCCTTTGTTTTCGAAGAGGATGATCCAGTATAGGATCGCGAAATGTCCTCCCCTCAGCGTGCTTACGACGATGGCAAATCCCTGCCGGTTGCCGGATTCTTTCTTCTGGCGGCGTTGAGTTTGTTCTGGGGCCTTAACTGGCCTGGAATGAAGATTGCGCTGGGGGAACTGCCGATTTGGTGGTTTCGCGCCATGAGCGTCTCGGCGGGTGCCTTCGGCCTGCTGACCATTGCCTATTTCTCGAACGGTGTGCGCTACCCCGCCGCCTGGGAAATCAAACCGCTCTTGATCTGCGCGGTCTTCAATATCCTTGGCTGGCATCTCTTTACGGGATACGGGGTTTCCTTGATGCCTGCGGGCCGGGCCTCGATCATCGCTTTCACCATGCCGGTCTGGGCGTCCTTGTTCAGCAGCGTGATCCTGGGGGAGCCGATCACGCGGCTTAAGCTGATCGGGCTGGCTCTCGGAGTTGCGGGCTTGGCGACCCTCATCGGCCCGGATCTGGTGGTCTTACAAACCGCGCCCGTGGGGGCGGCCTTCATGCTAGGCGCGGCGGTGAGCTGGGCAATCGGCACGGTGCTTTTCAAGAAATACGCCTGGACCTCGCCCGTGGTGGCGCTTGTTGGCTGGCAATTGCTGATCGGCGCCGTGGTGATCACCCTGGGCGCCGCCATCTTGGAACCTGTGCCGGACCTGACGCGCCTCAGCGACCGCGCGATCCTAGCGCTGGCCTACCTCTTCGCCTTGCCCATGGTGTTTTGCCAGTGGGCCTACTTCAAGGTGGTTCGCATGTTCCCCGCCGCCATCGCCGCCATCGGCACCCTCGCGGTTCCGGTGGTGGGCGTCTATTCCAGCGCGCTGATCTTGGGGGAGCCCGTCGGATGGCCGGAACTGACGGCGATGGCGCTGATCTGCTGCGCGCTTGCCGTCGTGCTGGTGGTGCCGGCCCTGGGCCGGCGCCCGCGAAGCGGTTGAGCAAGAGGCCCTATCCCGGAACCCTACCGTCTCCGGCGCTTTAATGTGCTACAATCGCATGCTGCTCCTGCCGGATGGGAAGGAGGCCGGGCGGATGAACCTCGAGCGGGTGATCTTCGGTTTCTTCATCGTCCTCGCGCTGACCCTGAACTTCGGGTTCTTCGTGGGCGATATCGACAATCCAGCACATCACGGGATCGTCGAGCTTTTCCTGGTGATCGTGGTCAATCTGATCGCGACCGGCTTGAAGCTTGGCGACCGCTCCCAGATCGGGGCTGTCTTGCTCGCCACCAGCTTGGTCGCTGACTTGCAGCTTGTCGCGGCGGCCATCGTCTGGACCATCGCCGTGCATGTCACCAAGACTGGGCTAAGCCCGGAAGTGATGGCGAGCATCGTGTCGCTGGCCGGTGGCGCGCTTCTCGCCAACATCGTGTCCGTCACCACATTGGTTGCCGAGACGCTGATGCTGCGCCGGTGATCCGCTGCCGGAGGGCCAAATGGTTGAGACCCGGCGAATGACCTTCATCATCCTGCGCTACATGCGGCGCCCGATTATGGTGCTGATTGGGGTTTACGCGATTTCGATGGTGGGATGGATCGTAATCCCCGGCGTCGACGCCGATGGCAATCCGCGCTACCTCAGCTTCTTCCACGCCTTTTATTTCCTCACCTACACAGTGACCACGACCGGCTTCGGCGAGCTCCCCCACGCCTTTACCGAGGCACAGCGGATGTGGGGGATTGTGTCGCTCTATGCCGGCGTGATCGCCTGGTTCTACGCGCTGGGCTCCATCGTCGGCTTGGTGCAGAATCCGGACTTTCAGCGCTCCGTCGCCGAGCGGCGCTTCGCGCGCCGGGTGGCACGTATCACTGATCCCTTCTGCATCGTCTGCGGCTATGGAAATACCGGGGCCCTTCTGACGCGGGGCTTGACCGATGGCGGCCTGACCGTGGTGGTCATCGACTGGAACGAGGAGCGCATCAAGAAAGTGACGTTGCGCGACTACCGCTCGGAGGTGGTTGCCTTGTGCGAGGACGCGCGCGTCCCCGAGCATTTGATCGAGGCGGGTCTGCGAAAGCGCAGCTGCAAGGCCGTCGTGGCCCTCACCCAGAACGAAGAGGTCAACCTCAAGATCGCCGTATCGGCGCGGCTGCTTAATCCCGAAGTCTGGGTTGCCACCCAATCGACCTCGGAGGAGCACGAGGCCACGCTTTCCACGTTGGGCGAGAACATCCATATCGTGGACCCCTTCCAGACCTACGCCAAGTACCTCGGCGCCATCATTCGCGATCCGGCCGTGCACTGCTTGAACCAGTGGCTCGCGGGTACGCCGGGGGCCGGGCTCAAAATCACGGTCAAGCCGCCCAGAGGGACCTGGGTTTTGTGCGGCTTCGGCAGGATGGGGCGTTGGATCCGCGATTCCCTCTCGGCCCACGGCATCAAGACCATCGTGATCGAGCCGGACGCCGACGGCCCGGCGGAAGGCGCGGCGGAATTCATCGTCGGCAGAGCGACCCAGAAGAACCTTCAGAGGGCCGGCGCCGCGGAGGTGGCCGGGATCGTCGCCGGCACGGATAATGACTCCGAGAACCTCGGCATCCTGCTCGACGCGCGCGCCTTGAACCCAAACATCTTCACCGTGGTGCGCCAGAACCGCTATCGCAATCAGATCGTCTTCGAGGCGGCGAACGCCGACCTTATCATGATGCCGAGTCTGGTGAGCGCGCGCCGGATCTTGTTCCTCCTCACCGCGCCTTTGCTCAAGACTTTTTTCGAGACCCTGCGCGAAAGGTCGCGGGTCGAGGGAAGCGGAGTCATCGAGGAGGTGATCGGCCAACTGGACGAAGTGGTGGGCGGCAATCAGCCCCGGCTCTGGACGGTGGATATTGGAAAATCCAGCACGCCCGCGGTCGCGAAGTTGACCAGGGAGGGGGATGCCGTGCTGCTGCGCCACTTAGTCTGCGATGCGCAGGATCGGGAGCGAAACATCGCCTGCATGCCCCTGGTTCTAAGGTCGGGGGAACGCACGCGCGTGCTGCCGGATTTGGAGCTTCCCGTGCGGGTTGGCGACCAGGTGTTGTTTTGCGCCACACAGGCGGCGTATCGCGCGATCGGGGTGACCCTGGGGAACGAGTATACTTTGAGGTATATTATCACCGGGCTCGACGAGCCTCGAGGCTGGATCATGAAGTGGCTCACCGCGAAACTGATCGCTCCAGGGCGGCCGGCTCCGGACCCGACCGGGTCCCCGAGCTAAGGCGCCCGCGGGCCGTTTGGCCGTTCCGAGGGGGCGGGGCCACGAACCCGGCCAGGTGAAAATGAGTCGCCCCTCGAGGGGAGGGGCAGCGGGAACAGGCCGGCATGATCCACTACGCCTACCTTTTCGATGTTCTGATCGTGCTGGGTTCCGCTGTCGTCGCGGCCGCGATATTTCAGCGCCTCAACACCTCGGTGGTTCTGGGCTACTTGCTGGCGGGGATCGTGATCGGCAAGAGCGGATTGAACCTGGTCGCCCAGAACGAGACGATCGAGGTGATGGCCGAGATGGGCGTGGTCTTCCTGATGTTCACGGTGGGGTTGGAATTGCCCCTGCAGCGGCTCAAGACCTTGCGCAACCAGATGCTCACCCAAGGCCTTGGTCAGATCGCCGTCACCACTGTGCTGCTGTCGATCGCGCTCTATTTGCTGGGCTTGGGGGCGGGGCAAGCCATTCTGCTGGGTGCGGCGCTGAGTCTGTCTTCCACCGCGCTGGTTCTGCGCCTGCTTTCGGAAACCCGAGAGCTGTCGACCCGCTTTGGCCGAAGCACGGTTGCTATCTTGCTGACTCAGGACGTGGCTGTCGCGGTGATGCTCGTGGCGGTCGGCTTTCTTGGCGGCGCGAGCGGGATGCGGGCGCAGGATTTGGCGGTCTATTCGCTTCTGCTTTGCGCCGGCATTGTTGGCTTCATGCTGCTTGGCAGGTTCTTGCTGCGCGCCTTCTTCACCTACATCGCCGCGCGCGGCTCGCCAGAGGTCTTTTTGACCTGCACGTTATTTATCGTCTTGGCCAGCGCCCTCTTGAGCGAGTCCGTTGGGCTTTCCATGGGCCTGGGCGCGTTCCTGGCGGGGATGCTGCTGGCGGACACGAGCTATCGCCATCAAGTGGCGGCCGACATTTTGCCCTTCCGGGTCTTGCTGCTTGGACTTTTCTTCCTGACCGTGGGTCTCTCCCTGGACCTTGGGATCCTGGTTGAGAAGCCGGCCACGGTGGCCGCCTATCTGATCGTGTTGATCCTACTCAAGGCCGCGGTCGTCTTGGGAATCGCCTTGGCGGCGACGAACACCCTCGGGGAAGGCCTTCGCCAAGGTTTGCTGTTGTCTCAGGCGGGCGAGTTCTCCTTGGTCTTGATCGTAGTTGGCGTACAGCAGTCGATTCTGACGCGCGACCTTGCCGGGGTCTTCGCGGTCACCATCGCACTCAGCATGATTGTCACGCCCTTTCTGGCCATGGCCGGATTGGCGCTTCAGGGCTCGCGCGCGGTGATCGCCGCAGGCGAGGCCGGCCGGCCTTCGGCGAGCGAAGCCCCGCAGGAGGGCCACGTGGTGATCGCGGGCTTCGGCCGTCTTGGCAGAAACCTGGCGCTTCGTCTGCGCGAGGAAGGCACGCCTTTCCTCGCGGTGGACCTCAACGGCCATAAGGTCAGGCGGGCGGAGCGCGACGCCTTTCCGATCGTTTTCGGCGACGCGACCCGGCCAGAGATCCTGGATACGCTGCATGTGGAGACGGCGAGCGCGCTGGCCGTTTGCCTCAGCGATCCGCCGGGCTCCACCCGCTTGGTCGCCTTGGTGCATTACATCTTCCCGGACCTGAAGATCGTGGCCCGCGCCTACGACGATGCCCATGCGGAGGAGCTGCGTCAGGCTGGCGCCTCCGAAGTCATTTCCGAGCTTGCACCGACCGGCCAGCGGTTCTTCACCTCCCTCGGCCGCTTCAACGCTTGAACACCACCTCGTCGAGGCGGATGCGGTCTTGCAAGCCATGGCGGACCAGCTCGGGATCCTCGTGCTCCTCAACCGGGTAGCCCAAGCAGAGATAGCCGATGAAACGCCAGTATTCCGGCACGTCGAGCAGGGTCTTGACGGCTTCCGGGTTCAGAATCGACACCCATCCCAGCCCGATCTGGTGAGCCCGCGCGGCCAGCCAAAGGACCTGAATGGCGGAAACCACCGAATACTCCAGGGTTTCCGGCATGGTCCTCGATCCCAGCCCATGACCAGCCAGCGTCGCGTGATCGGCGAAGACGGCCAAGTGCACCGGCGCTTCCTTCAGCCCGGCGAGTTTCAAGGTTGCGTACTTCGCCGCCAGCTCGCCGGTGTAGGCCCGCAAAGCCTCGGCGTTGCAGGACTCGTAGTCGCGAATCACCGCGGCGCGCAGCGTGGGGGTCTCCACGACAACGAAGCGCCAAGGCTGACTGTTGCCGACGGAAGGCGCCAGACAGGCGGTCGCCAAGAGTTCAGTCAGCAGGTCTTTGGGAATGGGGTCGGGCTTGAACCTGCGAACGTCCCGCCGCCACGACAGCAAGTCGCGCAGTTGAGCGCGGAAAGCGGAATCGAAACGCGGAGGGCTTTGCGACATGCGCCAAGACTTACAGCTTCAAGGCCGCTTTTGCCAGAAAGCCCGGTCACGAGAACATCTGGAAAAGCAGGGCCGAACGCTCCAGCGTCCAAAACGAGGCCACGGCGATGCACAGCGAGGCGAGAGCGAAGGTGCTGACCTTCCAAGCCCTGGGGGAGGCGCGATGGAGCAGCCAGAGCGCAGGCCAGCCGATCAGTATCACGATTACCTGTCCGACCTCGACGCCAAGGTTGAAAGCCAGCAGGCTCTCCCAGATGTTCGGCGCGTCGACACGGAGGATCTCGCGCAGCATGAACGAGAATCCAAGGCCATGCAGCAGGCCAAGAGCGCTGGTTATGGCGACGATGCTCCATTCGGAGCGCTTGTCCAGCTGGCCTCGCCGCAACGCCAGAACCGCCGCGTAGACGATCGAGAGCGCGATCCCCGTTTCGACGAGCGGAATGAACCAGGCGGCCTTGGGGACCAGGCCCCAGAAGCCCGCGATCAGCGTGATGCTGTGTCCGACCGTGAAGCCGGTCGCGCGTGAAACCAAAGGCCAGAGGCCGGAGGCTCCGAGGATGAGGCAAATCACGAAGAGAAGGTGGTCGGGCCCTTCGAGGATGTGACGGACGCCTTCCACCAGGAAGGTGCCGAAACCGGAAAGCGGTGCGGCGCCGATGCTCACGGGCTCGTTCATGAGTCCGCGCACCCGGTAGACTTCGGTGCCTTCGGCCCGGTGGTCGAGGATCAGATTGGCCGTGTTCTCTTGGCCATCGAGCCCGGGGTCGAGGCTGCTCGATAGGCTGTAGGCGCGCACCGGCGAGGGGGAAGGGTAGAAGATCTGGGCATCGACCACGGTGTCACCGACATAGGTGTCCCTCAAAGCCTCGGGGTCGAAAGGGGCCGATATGGCGCCGCGGGCGCTCTCCAAACTCGCGAAATCCGGTTCGGACCCCAGCTTGTGTAGACGGACCTCTTCGATAACGGGCTCCAAGGGGCTCGCTCCGAGGGCGATTTCGTGCCCTTGCGCGACCAGGGCTCCCAAGCCGTCCAATCCGCCGCGAAGCTGCTCGACATCGACGATATGGACCAGGCGCTCGCCTTCCATGCGGTTGTGGGTGAAGGGGGCTGGGGCCGGCAGGCCGTCCTGCCCGGTCGGACCCAGCTTGTCCGCCACCAGGTAGGGCATGGGCAGGCGCAGGTACACACGCAAGCCATCCGGGGTATGTGCGACGTGGAGGACGCGAACGTTGAGATTGAGGAGAAAGTGGGCATCCGCCGGTCCTTGTCCCGCCCAGAGCGCTGCGAGAACGGCGAGCAAGAAGCAGAGCCCGCCAAGCGTTTTGGATTGCGCTATCCGCACCTCACGCGTCCTCCGCGATTCGCGTGACCGTCAGACCTGACAGTTTCCAGAAGCCGCCCTCGGGCCGAAAATCCATGACCGAGGAGAACCGCAGTTTCCGGCTGTGCGGATGCCCCCAATGCCAAGCGCGGGCGCGGCCCGTCCAAACAGCCGAGACCGAAAATTCGTCGTTTTCCGGGGATTTCAGGACCCGGATTTCCTCTATCTCGATCTCGTCGACCTCGGCGGCTCCCCCACCTTGCGCGCTTACGGCAAGGCTGCTTGAGACTTCGAGTTGGATGTCATCGGCCGCGCCCTCGGCCGCGATGGCCCCTATGGCTGAATCGATATCTGCTTCGATCCTCAAGCGCTGGGCGAGGTGCAAATTCCGCGCGGTCCCTAGAACAATTTCGGAGATCTCCTCGCTGCTCGGTGGCGCGCTGAAAGGGTTCGGTAGGGTGACGATGGCGCCGTTTCTCGCCAGGACCGCCGCGAGCAAGAGCCCAGCGGCGGTCAGCAGGGACAAGCGCCGGCGCGTGCCCTGTTTCGCGGCGGCGAGGGCAGCGGCGGCCCCGGCGGCCAGCAGAAGCCCGAGCGAGAGGCCCGGCAGGAGGATTGACCTCCGACCGCCCTCCGCAATGGCGGAAACGTTGGGAGTGGATTTATCGACCAGAAAATTTTGCCACCGCAGCACCGGATCGTCCGAGGTTGCGCGCCAGGGGGGTCCGGAGGACTCGTCGTAAAATACGATGGCGACGCTTTGAACACGCTCCGAGAACAGGTCCCAGGTCAGCGTCGCTTCCCGAGCACGAGACGCGGTCGGGGCCACGTAGCCAACGCCGACGATCGCCCCGCGGTATGGAATCGCCTGGCCGGGGGGAACGGGCTGGGTTCCGCTCAGTTTTCGCTCCAGAAAGTCGATCCCCTCAAACTCGAGATGCAGAGGCTTGCCGTTGGCGGACATGGGCAGGCGGTCGGCGAGAAATTCCTGGACGAGTCCGAGGACGCGCTCGCGCTCCTCCGGCGTGATTTCTTCTCGCCCCTTCAGTTGGTCGCCGAGCCAGGGCTCTAAATCCTTCAGCCTGAGAACCGCTTGCTTGCGAATCTCAAACGGGGATAGGGAAACGAAAGCGCTCATGGGATCGCGGTAGTGGCGCAGCAGGATGGGGTTGGCGAAACGGGAATACCAGGGATCCTGCCAGTCCAACTCGAGGTCTTCGGCTTGCGACAAGTAGCGAAAGTCGTTCACGGTGGTGCCCATATGGTGGAGCTGGAAGCCTATGTTCGCGCGCGCCATGGCGGACTCGTTTAATGGCGGGCTGATTGTAAGAGTGCCCGGCGATCCTGAAAGATCGTGCTCCAAGACGAAGAGAACAGTGGGCGGTTGACCCTCTGGCTGGTCGTTCAAGGGCGCTCCATCCACCTCGCTGCGCGCAATTCGCGGCCGCTTCTCAACCAGAACAAGGCGGCCAGGCAGCGGGCCGGCGTCTGTCGCGTAGGTCCAGTCCTCAGCGAGAAATGCCTCGATGCGGTCCTGGTGCCGTCGGGGCGCGTTCCCTAGGGCCTCGTAAGCTGAGTCCGGCAAAAGGTCCTGAAAGACCGGCAAATCCTCCGCGCCGACTTCGATCTCCGTGCGGATTCCACCGTTCTCCACGTGGATTTCCGCGATGGTTGAGCTCTTCATCGCGGTTGATGGCACGACCGCGTCGGCTTGCGGGTGGCCAGGCCAGGCGAAGCAGCAAAGTGCGATGGAGCCAACGGCGAGGAAACGGGCGAGGTGTCTGGAAGAAGCTATCGGAGGGGTGAACATCGCTGCGGCTCAGTGTTCCAAACTTTTGCCATGACGCGCCGGCACGCTTGGCCGGGGCCGGGCTAGGAGGCTGGCGAAGTTGGGTGCGCGGCACGCTGTCGTGGGTGTTTGAGCACCCCCCGAATGCACCCCGGAACGCCATTCCATCTCCGTTTACCGTGATGCGAGGGTATAGCGGTTTCTCGAGGTGCCAAAGCCTCGATTGAGCGATTGGCGGCCAAAGGGAAGCTGTCACGGCTTCCGGCTCTCGAAGCGGCCGGTGCGATTGCCGAAAGAGGGGGCGGGGTGCGTCATAAAGGATAATAGCCGAACAGGGTAACGCCCTTGGATTCTTCCCTACTTCTAATACTGGGGTAATCTATGTTAAATCGCAGCCTGGAGTCGTGTTCAAACTTCGGATCACTGATAATAGTATCCCTGATTTTTCTCTAGGGATCGAAGCATTTTACAGAAGATTGGGCGTGTTGAGAGCGCGACTCTTTAAGAGGAACGAGAAAGATCATGAGGAAGCTTATTTTCCTCCAGCTGAACGAGTTGAACTTCAACTATGTGCAGGCCTATAGCGAGCTCGGCTATTTGCCGAACTTCACGCGGCTCTTCATGGAGCATGGGTATCAGCGCACGATATCGGAGAGCGAGCATAGGCTTGCCAATCCTTGGATCCAGTGGCCGACGGTGCACACCGGCCTGGACTATGCGGAACACGGAATCTTCCGCCTGGGGGATATCGTCGAGCTGGATCGCTCCGACATATACCAAACCCTGGAGGAGAGCGGTGTCTCCGTTGCCGCGATTTCACCGTTCAACGCGAGCAACAGGACGCGCAACTCGGCGTTCTTCGTGCCGGATCCCTGGACTCCCACCCGCTTCAACGGCTCGCGGGACCTTAGGTACATTTACGAAGCCTTGGTCGCGGTTACCCGGGATTACGCGCGCGGCCACATTGGGCTGGTCGCGGGGATGAAGCTGACGGCTGGTGCCGCCGCGAACCTCAATCCCTCCGCCCTACCGACCTATCTCAAAGCCGTGAGCGCCTATATCGCGGGCCAGAAGTGGTGGCGCGCGGTGATCTGCGATCAATTGCTGACGGATGTCTTCATCCGCCATTGGCAGCTTAGCGAGCCGGACTTCTCCACGCTGTTTCTGAATGGCGGCGCTCACTTGCAGCACCACTACCTCTTCTCCTCGGCGGCCTATCAGGGAGAGCGCAAGAACCCCGAGTGGCACGTGGCGGCGGGCGAGGACCCGCTGCTAGATATACTCAAGGTCTACGACACCGCAATCGGGCGCTTCATGCGATTGGCGGAGGGAAATCGCCTGATCATCGCTACGGGCCTGCATCAGGAGCCTCATGAACGGCCGACGATGTATTATCGCCTTACGGATCCGGCATCCTTCCTCAAGGAAATTGGGGTGGGTTTCGATGAGTTGCTCCCCCTGATGACGGAGGATTTCGTTCTCAAGTATGCCGATGACGACGCGGCGGCGCGGGCCAAAAGCAAGCTTCTTTCCGCGCGCAGCATTGATGTGCCCGATATATTCTATCTGGAGACGGGCGACTCCCCGGTCCGCACCCTTCGTACCGCCCCCGAAATCTTCCACGTGGAAAATCGCGGTAACACCCTCTACGTCCAGCTCAAGCCGACCAGCGAACTGCTCCGCCCGGACACCCGCGTGTCTTGCGGCAATACCGTCGTGGAGAACTTCGCCGACCTGGTGGCGCTCGCGCAGGTCAAGAACACCCATCACGAAGGCACGGGATACTACACCGATACCGACTATCTTAGTGGCGAACTTCCGGAGAGTTTCCCGCTGCGAAACATCTTCGACATCATCCTGCACCATTTCGCAACAGAGCCTCTCGCCCCGGATGCCCGCAAGCTTCCTGCTTGGCTAAAAGGGCCTGCGAGCGCCAGGCACGAGATGGCCTGATCGTCCGGCCCCACTAGGGCCACCTTCTTCCCCGAGACGTTTTGTTCCCGTCCTCAGGGAACCAAACGTGTTGAAATCTTTACCTATTTCAAGAGTCGTCGATAAACGCGGGCGGAAATCGCCGCCCGCGTAAGCGGTGTTTGTCGGTGGTGATCCAAACAGCCAAGGAGATTGAGATGCGCATCAGGCTTTCCATGGCGCGCCGCGTTTTCTGCCTTGCCGTGTTCCTCCCGTGGACAGGAGCCGCAACGGCGCAGGACTTCGAAGCCCCTCCAGTCTTCGAGGCCTCGGATTGGGTGCCGGCGGACCTGATGAGCGGCCCAGGTTTCGAGGTTGCGCCGCAGGCTCCCAACGACGGCTGGCTGAACCGTTACACGATCACGACGCCGGACGGCTCGCTGGAAGTCGACGGGACCGAAATGCTCGAATTGCGTGCGCACGAAATGTACGCACTGCATGCCTTAAAGCAGCTTGAGGGGACCGACGAGTTTCTGGAAGCGGCGGAATCGGCCGCGACGGGACCCTTGGACTTCGCGAAGAACATGGTCCTGTCGCCGGTGGACACGACGGGTGCGGTGGCCAGCGGGGTGGGCAGCTTCTTCGAGAACATCGGCCATTCGATGTTCGGCGGCGGCAGCGAAGATGAAGAAAGTGTGGTGAAATCGATCCTTGGCTTCGACGAGATCAAACGGGGCTATGCCAAGGAATTCGGGGTGGATCCCTACGCGACGAACCCCATTCTTCAAGACGAGCTCAACTCGGTGTCCTGGACGGGCTTCGCTGGCGGGATCGGGCCACGCGCCGCTTTCAGCCCGGTTCCAAGCGGCGTGGGCGTGGCTGTCCAGGCGACGTCCTTCTCCGACAGCATGAGCGAGCTGGTCTACACCAATACGCCCGCGGCTTTGAAGGATCTCAACCGCGATAAGCTGGCCGCCATGGGTGTCGACAGCGAGACGGCGGGCCTCTTCTTGGAGCATCCCAAGTATTCCCCGACCCGCAAGACCTTCATCGTCGGTGCCCTGGAGCAAATGTCCGACGTGGAAAACCGGGGGGCGCTTATCGAGGTGGCGCTGCTGGCCGAATCCGCGGGCGATGCCTTCCTTTGGCAGCAGAAGGCGGAGATGTTCGCCGGCTACCACGCCAATGTCGCGCCGTCCGGGCGTATGATCAGAGTCGCGACCGATGTTGCCCTGCTCACCCCAGACGGCTTGCTCGTCGCCATGGTGCCCACCGATCATGTGGCTTGGACGGAGCGTAACGAGGCGCTGACCACCCGAACCGCCAGCGAGCAGGTTATCGCGGACGCGGTGGCTGCTTCCGGGGGCGCCGAGGTTTCCGGGATCGAGCTCTGGTTCCTGAGCAGTGTCAGCCCGCTTGCCGAGGAGAATTTGAAGTCGCGCGGCATGGTGAGTGTGGCCGACGCCAAGGACCGCCTGTCCATGTAATCATGGATCGAGTTGGAAGGCGGCTGTGATCAAGCGCCGAGCGTAAAAAGCTCTTGCGGCTGACGGACGCCGCGCAGGGAATGGCTACCCAGCGAGTCGAGCGCCGGGGAGCCATCCTTGGCGACTGCGCGGAAGCTGCTGGAGATTAAGACCTCGCGCCGCAAGGTCCGGCACAGGGATTGGATGCGACTGGCTTCGTTCACGGCAGGCCCGACCACCGTGAAGTCGAGCCGGTCGCTGGCGCCAATGTTGCCGTAGAGAACTTTCCCCAGATGCAACGCCAGGCCGAAGTCCATGACCGGCTTGCCCGCTTCCTGGCGCTCCGCGTTGAAGCGGGGAAAAAGATCGCGCAATTGGGCGGCTGCCTTCAGCGCGCTTTGGCAAACCGCCGCTTCGTCGCGGTTGGTGAGCGCGAAGATGGCGAGCAGGCCATCGCCCATGAACTTCAGGATCTGCCCTTCATTTTCGTGCACCGGCCCGGCCATGGCTTCCAGGTAATCGTCAAGGATTTCGATCAGCAGGCCGCGCGGTAGGCTGTCGGTGAGCTGTGTGAAACCCCTGAGATCGCAGAACCAGATAACAGCGCGGATGACCTCGGCCGAGCCGCGCTGGATTGCGCCGGTTAAGACCCGGTGCCCGGCATCGTCGCCGAGATAGGTGCCCAGAACCGTGGTCGCGACGTCGTAGGTCAACCGCGATTTCATCGCCAGCGCCAGGTAGGGCAAGATGCCCAGGACCTGGCCGAGCTGATCATCGTCGAAACCGCCAGGGCGGTCGGTGGTGCAAGAGAAGAAAATGCCGTTGAGTTCCCGCAAGGAGACAGGCCGCTCGTCGACTTGTTCGGCGGGGTCGATCGGTGGGCCGAATTCCTCCGGGTCATAGGGCACCAGGCAGGCCCCGTACTCTGTTGAGCCCTCGGCGCGCAACTCGGCGAGCAACGGAAACTCTTGGCCCTCTTCGAGATCGAGCCTTCGGCGAAGCTCCAGAACGCGGCGGGTGCGCATGTAATGCACCGGGCTGCGAAGGTAGAGGTCGGTGGTCGAGACCGCGCGGTCATGGGCGGCGTACTCGACGCCCTGGGATCCGGGGCGTCAGACGAAGGTATGGGAGCCATACTTCGGATGAAGCATATCCATGCCCATCTGAACGCGCTTTATGGGAAAGCCGGCGTCGTACACCCTTTGGCAGCAGGCGGAGAATTGCTCGTCCAGCCGCAAGCCCCGCATGCCGCGCTCCACGATCCAAAGGGGAAGCGCTGCCAGGTCTAGGGGCGGGGCAGGTGGCGTATCGGGCAGGTCCGACGGCATGTCTCCTTCGCCCTCCGGTTCGAGGGAGTCCATGACGGGGCTTGGGCGTGCCGTTACAATGGCATGCCTTGGCCCTTTGGCGCTAGAGTGATGCAATATCCGGCGCTCGCCTAGTCCCCCAACCCCCTCGTTCGCCCGGGCGGGTTCGAAACGCGAATGGCCGGTGTCTATATTCACTTGGAACGCGGAACGAGAGCATGAGCGAGCGATTGCGGATCGAGCCTCTTCACAAAGCCTTTGGCGCGCGGGTTACCGGCGCAAAGCTCACAGAGCCTCTATCCCAAGAGGTCTTGGCGGAAATTCGCGACGCAATCGACCGCTATTCCGTTCTGTGCTTTCCCGAGCAAGAAATGACCGACGCGCGGCATCTTGCCTTCACGGAACAGCTAGGTGCGCCGGAAGTGGAGCACGTGGCCTTCGGCAATACCGGCGAGGTCACCTATTTCGGCACGGTCGGTAATGCCCAGGCTGATGGGTCGCATCTCGGCAATAGTGCCGCCAATACCCGCTACCAGCGGGGCAACGAGATGTGGCACTCCGATTCCTCGTTTCGCGAGGTTCCCTCCTATGTCTCCATCCTTCACGCCTACGAGGTTCCCGGCGAAGGCGGCGAGACGCTCTTCGCCAGCATGCGCTCGGCCTACGCCGACCTGCCCGAGAGCCTGCGCGTGGAAATCGATCCTCTTTACGTTGTGCATGACTATGTTTTTTCGCGTAGCCAGGTGGCCCCGGTCGATCCCAATCACGCGGCCTCCCTGCCGCCGGTTATGCACCGGCTGGTGCGCGAGAACCTCGGAACCGGTCTGAAGAACTACTACGTCGGCTCCCACGCCCGCTCGATTCCCGGCTATTCGGGCATGGAAAGCCGCCGCGTGCTGGACGAATTGCTTGACCGCGCGACCCGGCCCGAGAACGTCTACGCCCATGCCTGGCAGGCCGGTGACACGGTGATTTGGGACAACCGCTGCATGTTGCACCGTGGCGCCGGTTACGATGCCGACCGCTGGCGACGGCGCATGCGTCAGACCCGCGTGGTCGGTGGCGAACGTGGAGAGCTTCTGGGGGCCAGACCTTCCTGAAGCCGCCTGGGGATTGGGGGCTGGCAAGGGACGCGGGAGGCGCAGGCCGGCCGGGGAGGACGGCGGTGGCTCTATCGGACTATCCGCCAATGAGGGCCGATTATCCCCTTTTGGGGGGTTTCTACCCGTGTCGGGCCCGGTCAGCATTCAAAGGACGCGGGAATGTCGGTTAAACCCTGACTTCCAAGGCTTGAGGCCAAAAAAGAAACAAGATTCGGGGAAGGAAACCGCCCAATGCCGCAAAGAGTTGCGGGCAAGCTCATTTTTCTGGCACTGGTGCCGTTGCCGGCCTTTGTCCTCGCCTTTGTCTTGGCGATTCATCCGGCCGCCTGGTTTTGGTCGCCGCTCGATCCAATCGCCTTCTGGATGGCGATTCAGCTTGGCACCGAGGTCAATCTCGCCACGGCGATCGCCTTGATCCTCGCCACCGCCTTCGTTAGCGCCCTTGCGTTCCTTGGCCTCTTCGTGAGCGCGGCCCTGATCGCGCGCAGGATTGGTGGGCGTTTCGGCGGCGCCGGCCCGACGCCCCAAAAATAGGCCCGGAAACCGATCCGCCGGTTGACGCCCGCCGGATCGGCGAAGAGAGTCTTATCGGCTCTTCACGAAAAGGGATTGCGGGGAATGCTTAAGCCCGGAAAACACCTTGTTGCCTCGGCCGCTCTTCTTGGATGCTTCATGCTTTCGGCCTGTGAGGGCGGCGTGGTGGAGGACACGAAGGGCTTTCAAGGAGGCGCATACTGGCAGAACGGCGTCTGCTTCGAACGAAACGAGCGCGACCTGCAGGTGCGTGTTCCGCCGTCGAATTGCCCGCCCCAGTCCGACCCCTAGGTCAGCCCGAAGAGCGGCTGGCCCGGCACGTCCAACTCGGCTGTCAGGATCTGGCCGGTTTGGCTTTCGGTGATAAATACCTGCGTATTGTCCGGTCCGCCATAGGCCAGGTTCGTGGTGGTCCGCCCGCCCGTGCAGGCCTTGATGCGGTAGCGCGGCTCGCCCCATTTCGAGAAGGTCCACGCACAGCCGTTTCCCGCGTCGCAAACCGAAAGATTGCCCTCCCGGTCAACCGCCAGGCCGTCCGCGCCACTTACCCCGCCGGCAAGGGCCGCGAAGATGCCCACCTTGGACGTCGAGCCGTCCGGCAGCAGCGGCAGGCGCCAAACCGCGTTGCCGCGGGTCATGGCGACATAGAGGGCTGTCTCCTCGGGGTTCAGCACCAAGCCGTTCGGGCTGGGGCCGTTGTCGAGCAGGCAGTCGAGGCGTCTGGCCTCCAGGTCGTAGCGGAAGACCCGGCCGCTGGGGTCATGCATGCCGGTTTGGCCTTGGTCGGTGAAATAAAGCCGCCCCGCCATATCGAAGGTCAGGTCGTTGACGCCCTTGAAGCCTTCACTGCTGATGTGGGTGAGAAAGGGTTCCACCCGGCCGCTTTCGGGAAACAACTCCAGAATGCCGTGTCTGTAGTCCGCGATCAGGAAGCGGCCATCTCTGTGCCGGACCAGTCCATTGGGCCAGCCGTCGTATTCGGCAACCAACTGCCACTCGGCGTCCCGTGTCACCTTGAAGATCCGGCCGTGGGGAATGTCCGTGACGTAGAGGTTTCCCTCCAGATCGAATGTCGGGCCTTCCAGAAAGCTGTCCATCTTGGCGCCGGGCTTGTTGGCGTCGATCCAGCCGGAGGCCCTTTCCGGATCCCTGAAGGCGTCGGGGAGCCGGGCGAAGACCTTTGTTTCCAGGTCCTGTGGTGGCGGGTAAAGACTCACGCCTCGCGGTCTCCTTCGGATGGGACGGGCCTTGGCACGGACCTCGGCGCGGGGCCGTCATGGGTCCAGAGCATGCGGCGGGGGATCGGGCCTTTGTTGCGTTCGCCCCGCCCGCTTTGCTCCCAAGCATGGGCTAGGATCCCGACCGAGCGCGACAGGCAGAACAAGCCTCGGGCCAAGGGGGCGGGGAAGCCTAGCTCCGCGTAGATCACCGCCGTGGCCCCGTCAATATTCAGCGGAATCGCCTTTTCCTTGCGTGCCTTCAGGGTCGCCTCGATTTGCCGCGCCACGGCCGCATAGGCACCGGAGACTTGACCCCTCGCCGCCGCCTCGTCCACAAGCTGGAGCAGGCGCGGCGCGCGGGGATCGATGGGGTGGAAGCGGTGCCCGAAGCCCGGCACGAACTTGCCGTGCTCGGCCTGAAAAGCGTCGAGCCCGTCCTCCACCGCGCGCACGAGGGGGGTGCCGCTTTCCACGCCTGCTTGGATTGCTTGGTAGAGTTCTACCGCTTGTTCGCCGGCCCCGCCGTGCACGTCGCCCAAGACGTTGAGCGCCGAAGCCATGGCCGAGTTGAGCCCAACGCCGCAGGTCGCCGCCATGCGCGCGATGGCGATGCTGGGCGCCTGAGGCCCGTGATCCACGCTGGCCACCAGGGCGGCTTCCAGCAAGTCCGCCTGGCCCTTGCCGGGAAGCTCGCCGCGCAGCATCAGCCAGATCATCTCCGCGAAGTCGATGTTTCCGATCAGCTCCTCGATGGCATAGCCCCGGTAGCGGATGACTCCAGGCTCCATCTCGATGATCGAGCTTCGCCACCAGTCGCTGGCCTCTCGCTCGACTGCTTCCGCCCCGTTATCGGTCAGGCCGTCATCGGTCATGCCGTCATCGGTCATATGGCTCGATCCTGTCTCAACTCGTCGATCTCGGCGCGCGACAGGCCGAGTTCGGTCAAGAGGGCCTCGGTATCTTGCCCCAGTTCGGGCGGGGGCGCGGCTGTCCTGGGCGCTTCGCCATCGATCTTCATGCCGGTCCGGGCCACAGCGATATCGCGCTCGATGCCGGGAACTCGTTCGAAGCGCCCGATCAGCCCGCGCTCGGCGATCTGTGGGTGGGTCAGCGCCTCGGGCAAGGATAGCACGCTGCCCGCGGGCACGTCCGCGGCGTTCAAGGCCGAGACCCAGGCGGCGGCTGGCTTCGACCTCAGCGCGTCTTCAAGCTCCGCCGTCAAGGCGTCGCGGTTCTCCAACCGGTCCTGGCGGCGGGCGAAGCGCGGATCGGACGCAAGCTCCGGTCGGCCCACGACCCGGCACACCGCCTCGAACTGCTCTTGCTTGTTGGCGGCGATGTTGATCGGCCCCTCGCCCGTTTGGAAGGTGCCCGAAGGGCTGGCGGTGAAGTTGCTGTTTCCCATGGGGGCTGGCGTCTTACCGGCAACGAGGTAATTGGAGACCACCCAGCCCATGGTGGCGATGGTGGCCTCCAGCATGGATATGTCGATGAAAGCGCCCCTCCGCTCCTTGGGGGCGGCAAGCGCCGAAGCAATCGCGAAGGCGGCGGTTATGCCGCCGATGGTGTCGGCGATGGGATAGCCGACCCGCAAGGGGGCACTCTCCTGGTCGCCGGTGATGCTCATGACCCCGGACATGCCCTGGATGATCTGATCGTAAGCGGGCAGGTCGCGCAGCGGCCCTTCCTGGCCGAAGCCGGAGATCGCGCAGTAGACGAGAGAGGGCTGCCCTTCGCGAAGGACTTCGTAACCCAGGCCCAAGCGATCCATCACGCCCGGGCGGAAGTTCTCGACCAGGACGTCGGCGGTTGCCACCAAACGCTTGAAGACCGCCTTGCCTTTGGCCGACTTCATGTTGACGGTGATGGAGCGTTTGCCGGTATTTTGGGCCAGGAAAGACACGCCCATCAACTTCTCGTTCAGCTCCGGGTCGGCGCCCAGTTGCCGGGCGAGATCGCCGCTGCCGGGAATCTCCACCTTGATGACATCCGCGCCCAGGTGGGCCAGCTGATGGCAGCAGAAGGGGCCGGCCAGCACGTTCGTAAGGTCGAGCACCCGGATCCCGGTTAGCGGTGTTCCGCGGCTCATAGCAGCATCCTCGGAATCGCCAGCGCCAGGTCTTGCCAGAACCACAGCAGGACCGCCGTGCAGAGCATGATGATCGCGAAAGGCAAGGCGCCCTTGACGACCTCTTGCAGCCGTGCCTTGGCCACCGCCTGGATGACGAAGAGATTGAGGCCCACCGGCGGCGTGATCAGGGCCGTCTCGATCAGGACGACAAAGAAGATTCCGAACCAGATGGGATCGATCCCCATCGCACCCAGGGACGGGAAGAGAACCGGCACCATGATCAGCAGCATCGCCAAGGCCTCCAGGAAGAAGCCGATGAACAGCAAGACCACGCCGACCGCCAGCATAAAGAAGCCGGGCTCGGTGATGTTCGAGGTGATCAGATTGCTGATATTCTGCGGAATGAGATAAAGCGTGATCGCGTAGGAAAACACCTTCGCGCCGACGATGATGAGGAAGATCATCACGGTGGTCACCATTGCGCTATGGGCGGCTTCCTTGACCTTCGCAAGCGTCATACGCCCCATCGCGAAGGTGATGATGAGCGAGAGGACGAAGCCCACGCCCGCGCTTTCCGAGGGTGTGGCGATGCCGGCGTAGATCGATCCCACGATGGCGACCGCCAGCAGCACCGTCGGCAAGGCGCGCAGGGTGTTGCGCCAGCGCTCGTCCCAGTCGGCCTTGGGGATGGGCTGATAGCCTCCGCCAAGGGTGGCGTAGGCGATGCTGTAGATGACGAAGACCGATGCCAGAAACAATCCCGGACCGATGCCGGCCATGAAGAGTGTCGGGATCGATTCCTCCGTGATCACCCCGTAGATGATAAGGGGAATCGAAGGGGGAATGAGAATCCCGAGCGTGCCACCGGCCGCCAGCATGCCCAGGGTGAACGGGCGGTCGTAGCCGCGCTTTTCCATCTCGGGGATCGCCACAGTGCCTATGGTGGCGGCGGTCGCCACCGAGGAGCCGGAGATCGCCGCGAAAAGCGAGCAGCTAATGATGGTCGCCACCCCCAGGCCGCCTGGCCAGTGACCCACCCAGCTTTGCACCACCGCGAAGAGATCGCGTCCGACCCCGCCGCGCAACAGGACGTTCGACATCAGCATGAACATCGGCACGGCCAGCAGCTCGAAGCTGTCCATGGTGCCGTAGAGGCGCTGCGGCACGCCGACCAGCGGGAAGCCCTTCAAGAAGAGCAGCAGCATGCCAAGGCCGCCGAGCGCGAAGGCCACCGGCACCCGCACCAGCAAGAGGGCGACCAGCCCGCTGAGGATGAGCAGCCCTTCCAAGAGTCAGGACTCCCCGTGCTCGCTGGACTCCCCGTGCTCGCCGGATTCGGGCACGCCCTCGGTCCAAAGCCGGCGCAGCTCCACGACGCATTGGAGGGCGAGCAAGCCGAAGCCGACCCAAACGGAAGCGTGGGTAAGCCACTTCGGCGGGGCCAGGAAGGAATCGGTGGTGTGCCCCGCCAAGGTCGCCTTGAGCCAGAGGTCGAAGCCGTACTTCGCCGTGACCAGCGAGAACACCGCGATGACGAAAATCGAGAAGGTTTCGGAGACTTTGCGCGCCAGGGAGTCCTTGTCCTTGAACAGCGCGTCGATGACGATCAGTTCCCGGTGCCGCAGCACATAGGCGGCTGCGAGGAAGGTGGCCCAGATTTGCAGGATGCGGGAAACCTCGTCAACCCAGATAGTCGGCGCCACGAAGACGTAGCGCATGACCACTTCCCAGGTCACGAAGAGGCCAACCAAGAAGAACATCAGGGCGGCCAGGCTACCGGTCAAATCCGTGAACTTGTCGAAGAGGCGCCACATGACCAATCTCGCCGGCCCGCTCGCCCGCCCTTTCCTCGCTGGTCGTGAGGATGGGGCGGGCTGCTTGGCCTCGCTCGCGCTACTGAGCGGCCTCGATGACGGCGGCCGCGGTGGGCCCGCCTTCCTCGACAAAGAGGTCGATCACCGAGGCGGTAGCTTCACGCCACTGGGCGCGTTCGTCATCGGTCAAGTCGATCACGTTCATCTTGGTGCGCAGTTCCTCAAGCGTCTCGGCCTCGATTTGAAGGATCTGATCGCGCAGTTGCGCCTCGACCTCAAGGCCGCAAGCGTCGATGATTTCCCGCTTTTCCGGCGAGAGGCTCTGATAGAACTCCTCGTTGATGACGGCCACGAATTCAATGTCCGCATCGAAGGTCAAGGTCATGTTCGGCATGACTTCGTAAAGCTTGCGGGACTTGACGCCGGTCAAACCGGTGATGCCCGCGTCCACCGCCCCTTGCTGGTAGGCAAGAAACTGCTTCGAGCCGGACATCAAGGTGGGAGCGCCGCCAAGGGCTTCGACCGTCCAGCCAAGCAGCTTGCCGAAGGTGCGGACTTTCTTGTCCTGAATGTCCGCGGGTACGCGGATCGGGTCCTTCGAGAGGTAGATCGTGCGGCCGAAGGCCTGCCACCACAGAATGCGCGCACCGGTCTCTTCCAAAACCGCGCTATCGAGGATCGCGCGCACCTCCGATCCGGGCGCGGTGGCTGCCTTCACCTTCTCCTCGGAGTCGAAAAGGAAGGGCACATAGATGGCGTCCACCGCCGGAACCGTGCCCGCAAAGCGGGTTAGAGAGGCAGTTCCCATTTCCACGGCGCCCGATCCAACGGCTTCCGGCACCTGCTTGTCGGTGTAGAGCTGCGCGGAGGGGAAAATCTGGATCTCCAGGTCGTCGGTCTTAGCTTCGACGCAGGTTTTCCAAGCGTTCAGGTTCACGCCGAGCGGATGAGTTTCGGGAAGCTGAAGAGTGACTCGAATCGTCTCCGCCGAGGCCGAGCCGGCGCCAAGCGCGAGGGACGCGGCGGCGAGCGCCGCCAGAAACATTTTCTTGGGCATCGATTTCCTCCCTGTTCTA
>JARFRB010000128.1 GCA_029287455.1 Pelagibius litoralis
GAGACGCGCTCGAAGATGCCGTCGAGCAGCGTCTCGATCTGGCCGGCGGATAGCACCTCGCCGGTCCAGGCGCCGTAGCCGGTGTGATTGGAGAACTGCACCGTGTTCACTGCCCAAACGTCGAAGCCCAGCCGCTGCAAGGGAAAGGCAGCCGCGCGGTTGCCCACGTAACCGTAAGCGACGTGGGATTGGATCGAGAGAACGTTCATCCCGCCCTTATGGCGTTTAGCCCTTGGTCTTCGCAACGGTGATTTCGCCTTTGGGTCCCTTCCGCCTTCGGCGCCATTTCGTCTTTGGGGGTCTGGTGCGGCCCCACCCGCCCGCCTATAGTCCCGCCCGACCGAATGGAAGATGGAGGACTCGCGAGATGACCCTTGCCACCGCGCGCCCGCGCCGCAGCGTGCTCTACATGCCCGGATCAAACACCCGCGCGCTGGAGAAGGGCCGCGGCCTGCCCGCCGACGCCCTGATCCTCGACTTGGAGGACGCCGTGGCCCCAGACGCCAAGTTGGAGGCCCGCGGCAACATCGCCGAGGCGCTGAAGGCCGGCGGTTACGGCAAGCGCGAGATCATCGTGCGGGTCAACGCCCTGGACACGCCTTGGGGCAAGGATGACGTCGCGGCCCTGGCGACCAGCGGCGCGGACGCGCTGCTGCTGCCCAAGGTGGAAAGCGCTGCCATGGTGAGCGAGCTCGAGGGCTTGATGCGCGACGCCGGGGCGCCGGACGGGCTAGCCATCATGTGCATGATGGAGACCCCGCGCGGGATCCTGAACGCCGACGAGATCGCGGGCGCCAGCCAGCGCCTGACCTGCCTGGTCATGGGCACCTCGGATCTGGTTAAGGAGCTGAACGCGGCGCACACGCCGGAGCGCCTGCCGGTTCTGACCTCGCTGTCGCTCTGCGTGCTGGCTGCGCGGGCCCACGGCGTGGCGATTGTCGACGGCGTGCACCTCGACCTTTCCGACGACGAAGGCTTCGCCGCACATTGCCGCCAGGGCAAGGACCTGGGATTCGATGGCAAGACGCTGATCCATCCCAAGACCATCGCCGTGGCGAACGAGGTCTTCGCGCCCTCCGAGGCAGACATCGCCCAGGCCCGGCGCATCATCGAAGCCCACGCGGAAGCGACCCGCCAGGGCCAAGGGGTCGTCGTGCTGGACGGCAAGCTGATCGAGAACCTGCATGTCGAGACGGCCGAGCGCAGCGTCGCCTTGGCGGAAGCAATCGCGGCCATGAGCGCGGAGGGCTGAGCCAGGCGATGTCGAAGACCGAGACGGGGAATTTCTTCGAGGATTTCCGCCTGGGCCAGAAACTGCGCCATGCCACCCCGCGCACGGTGACCGAGGGTGACCGGGCGCTCTACACCGCGCTGACCGGAAGTCGCTTCGCCCTGCAGTCCGCCGACAGTTTCGCTCAGAACTGCGGCTTGCACGCGGCACCGCTGGACGATCTCTTGGTCTTCCACATCGTCTTCGGCAAATCGGTGCCGGATATCTCCTTGAACGCCGTCGCCAACCTTGGCTACGCGCTCTGCCGCTTCGGCGTTCCGGTCTATCCAGGCGACAGCCTGTCCGCCGTCAGCGAGGTGATCGGGCTGAGAGAGAATTCAAACGGAAAGACCGGCGTCGTCTGGGTGCGCACCGTGGGGCGGCGCCAAGACGACGCGGTGGTGCTCGACTACGTGCGCTGGGTGATGGTCAACAAGCGCGATCCCTCCGCGCCGGCGCCTGAGGCCGTGGTCCCCGACCTACCGGGCTCGGTACCGGCGGATTCCTTGCGCATTCCCGAAGGGCTGCAGTTCTGCGGCTATGATCCCGAGCTCGCTGGCAGCCCTTATCTATGGGACGACTACAGCGACGGCGAGCGTATCGATCACCTGGATGCCATGACCCTGGAAGAGGCGGAGCATCAGCTCGCGACCCGGCTCTATCAAAACACCGCGAAGGTCCATTTCGATCAGCTTGCCGCGAACGAAAACCGCTTCGGCCGGCGGATCGTGTACGGGGGACACGTGATCTCCATCGCGCGCGCCTTGAGCTTCAACGGGCTCGCCGGGGCGGTCAAGATCCTGGGAATCAATAGCGGGCGACACGTTAGTCCCACCTTCGCGGGGCACACGATCTCGGCTTGGTCCGAAGTCTTGGAGCGTCACGAGGTTAGGGGCCGTCGCGACCTTGGCGTCCTGCGCCTGCGCAGCTTGGCGGTCAAGGACCGGCGCTGTAATGACTTTCCCGACACCGACGCGGAGGGCAAGCCCGACCCCTCGGTTGTACTTGACCTCGATTACACCGTCCTAATGCCCCGCCACTGCTGAAGGAGAGAGCCCATGCCGGATCTCAAATTGGAGGACTGCGTGAACGAGTCTTGCCCCTGGTCGGGAAAACCGGTCAGTGCCGACTCCCTAACGATCTACAAGGGGCGGGTCGTGGGTTTCTGCAACACGGGCTGCCGCGACAAGTTCGAAGCCGCGACCCGCCATTTCGAGAGCGCCTTGGGCGCCGCCAAAGACGCTTAGAGGCCCCGATCGCCCTCACCGGCGAGCCGCGAGGGGGCTGGTCATTCCGGGGCAAATGACCTCTCTACACATGCAATAAATCCCGCGACAGCGATTTCCCGCTTGCGCGACGCGGAGCACTGTTGGTAATGCGAGAGGCGCCGGGGGTGGAGAGGTTAAACCTTCCACAGCCGTGCCGCGTGGGACGCGAATCCTGGCGAACACGTACCCCGACGCCTCGTTCGGAGCCCGGGCAGGGGCTCCCGCGCGACAGCGAGTGCGCCGGAAGCGACTTTCGCCTCAACTCGGCGGGGGCCTGGCGTCCCCCGCGGAGTTCCTCAAAAATCACCTGCGCCCGATTTCCGCTATTCAGACCCCGCCCGCTGGCCTTGCGGCCTCGCGCGGACCCAAAACAGCCCGTCGAACGCTCCGACGCATCGGGCCGGTTTGCCCAAATAGTCCTTCGATCCCCTTGCGATGACGAACCGAAAAGATCTCAAGCCGAGGCTTCGATCCCAGGTTCGATCGTCCTGGCATAGCTCCAGAACCCCACCGCGCAAAC
>JARFRB010000030.1 GCA_029287455.1 Pelagibius litoralis
CCGCGCGGGTTGCTGACGGCGCGGTGAACGCGGCTTTGTCAGCCTTTCTCGGCGAGCCAGTGGAGCTCGTCATCATGGATGATCTCTCGGACCGGCCGACCGACCCGGCCTTTGGCACCCCAAGCCAGGTCAGCTTTGCCGATGGCTACACCAGCGCCGCGACGCTGCGCGCCGTGGTGCCGGACGAGAACCCCCTGACACGCACGCGCGCTGTCCGCCTGACTCCGGCTGCTGGGAGCGGCGGGCGCAGCTACACACCCGGTGAAAGCGTGACCGTACGCGTACCCCTTGGCGAGGCCCGGCAAGTGGTGACCGTGCACAAGGATGCGGTGATCCCCCAGGCGTCGGGCGCGATCGTCTTCGTGGTCGTCGATGGCAAGGCCGAGCCACGGCCGGTTATCCTTGGCGAAGGCGTCGGGGAGCGATTGGAGGTCGTGGACGGGCTGGCGGTTGGCGAGCAGGCGGTGACCCGCGGCAACGAGCGACTGCGCCCGGGCCAGGACCTCAACGTTGAAGGCGGCGCCTCATGAACCCGATCAGAGCCTCGATAGAGCGGCCGATCGCGGTGGTGGCCGCTGTCACCATGATCATTATGTTCGGCCTCGTGGCGCTCAACGCCATTCCCATCCAGCTTGCGCCGGACGTCGATCGTCCGGTCATTTCCGTGCGGACGGACTGGCCCGGAGCGGCCCCCGCCGAGGTGGAGCGGGAGATCATCAATCGGCAAGAGGACGTGCTGAAGGGCCTGGACGGCCTGGACAACATGACCGCCACGGCGAATACCGGCAGCGCGAGCGTGACCTTGGAGTTCCAGGTCGGCACCGACATGGACAAGGCGCTGCTCTTGACGGCGAACCGTTTGGACCGGGTTAGCGGTTACCCCGATGAAGTCGACGAACCGAGGCTTGATACATCGGGATCGGAAGATAACCCGATCGCCTGGTTCCGCTTCTACCGCGCCCCCGGGAACGAGCGGCCAATCGAGCAGTACGGCGACTTCATGGAAGATTTCGTGGCCGCCGCGATGGAACAAGTGCCGGGCGTGGGCGGCATCAACTATTACGGCGCCAGCGAGCGGCAGATCGAGGTGATCGTCGAACCCGATCTCTTGGCCCGCTACGGCCTGACCGTCAGCGAGGTCCTGCGGGAGCTGCGCGCCGCGAACATCAGCCTTTCGGCGGGCGATGTCGAGGAAGGCAAGCGGCGCTACGTGGTGCGGGCCGAAGGTGAGCTCGATACCGTCGAGGCGGTACGCGACGTGGTGCTGCGCAGCCGCAGCGATGAAGAAAGCGGGCGTCTGGGCCGGGTGACCGTGGGCGATATCGCCGAGGTGCGGTTCGGCTATACGGAACCGGGCTCGCGCATTCGCATCAATCAAGAACCCGGCCTGGCGATGAACGCGGTGCGCGAGACCGGGGCGAACGTCATCGAAACCATGCAGGGTCTGCGCGAAACCCTGGCTGAGTTGAACGCAACCATCTTGCCAGAAGCGGGCCTGATCGCCGTCCAGGTTTACGATGAGACCGACTACATCGATTCTTCGATCAACTTGGTGACCCAGAACATCTATATCGGCGGAACGCTGGCGGCCCTAATCCTGCTGCTTTTCTTGCGCTCCGGGCGCGCCACCTTGGTGATCTCCCTGGCCATTCCGGTCTCGGTCATCGGCGCCTTCGTGGCCATGGCGGCGCTTGGCCGGTCGATCAACGTGATTTCTCTCGCGGGGCTGGCCTTCGCGATCGGCATGGTGGTCGATGCGGCTATCGTTGTCCTGGAGAACATCTACCGGCTGCGCGAGCGCGGCATGTCGACCCGCGAAGCGGCTTTTCAGGGGGCAAACCAAGTCTGGGGCGCGGTCATGGTTTCCGCCTTGACCACCGTCATGGTTTTTATCCCGATCCTCATCATGGAGCTGGAGGTCGGCCAGCTCTTCCGCGACATCGCGGTGGCGATCTCGGTATCCGTGCTGTTGTCCCTGCTGGTCTCGATCACGGTCATTCCGGCCCTGTCGAGCCGCTTGCTCGGCTTCAACTCACCGCAGAAGGCCGCAGCCTCCAAGACCATGGCCCGGATCCCGGTGGTCGACGACTTCGCCGCAGGCTTCGTCAAGGCTGTCATGGGTTTTCAAGGCCTCGTGGTGAGAAACAAAGCGGTTGCCTTCAGCTTGGTGGCAGCAATCAGCGTGGGGGCCGGGGTATTCGCATGGGTGGCCTTGCCAAAGCTGGAATACCTTCCCGAAGGGAACCGGAACCTCGTTTTCGGCGTCATCATCCCGCCGCCTGGATACAACCTGGACACCACCGCGGAAATCGCCGCGC
The DNA here is from genome assembly GCA_029287455.1 of Pelagibius litoralis. Classification (GTDB taxonomy): domain Bacteria; phylum Pseudomonadota; class Alphaproteobacteria; order Kiloniellales; family DSM-21159; genus JARFRB01. The sequence goes on from JARFRB010000030.1 coordinate 2,319, forward strand.
GCATCGAGTCCGAACTCGAACCCTTCTTCGGCTGGAAGCGTGGCAACGAGCGGCGGGAAGGCAAGCCGCCGCAGATCGAGCGCTTTTTCTTCGTCGCCACGCGCTCGCGGACCTTCCTGGGCGCGATTTCCGCCGAGCCGGAGAATGCATCTGAACTCGTGCCGGTCATGACGGAACCGGTTTTCCGCGAGCCCGGCACTTTCGGGTTCGTCAACCAACCATCGATCTTCGGCCGCGGTATAGGGTCGGGGCGGCGGATCGACCTGGACATCTCTGGTCAAAACCTCGAGGAAATCGTGCCGCTCGCTCAAGCGGCGGCGGGCAGAATCTCACGCGTGTTCCCGCGCTCGGAGGGCAACCAGCTTCGGCCCAATCCCGGACTTGAACTCGGCGCGCCGGAGATTCGCTTGATTCCGAATCGAACCGCCCTGGCCGACGCCGGCGTTTCGGCACGCGAACTCGCCGAAGCCGTCGACGCCTTCAATGACGGCGTGCGCGCCATGGAAGTCACCATCGGCACCCAACGCATGGACCTTGTGCTCAAGGGACCCGAGGCCAACGTTCAGGAAACGCAGGGGATCGGCAGCCTTCCGGTGGTGACCGAGTCCGGGCAAATCCTGCCGGCAAGCTCTCTCGCGGATATCGTGCTGACTGCCGGGCCAACGGCGATTCGGCACCGGGACCGCCTGCGTACGATCACCTTGGCGATCCGGCCCAAGCCGGGCATTCCTTTGGAGGCGGCGGTAGAACTGCTACAGACAGAGGTGATCGAACCCATGCAGGCCGAAGGCCTGCCGCCCGGCACGCGCCTGACCATCTCCGGCACCGCGGACAAGCTCACTGAGACCTGGGGGGCCATGGTCTGGGATTTGGCGTTGGCGCTGGCCATCGTTTACCTGGTGATGGCGGTCCTTTTCGAGAGCTTCATTTATCCGCTGATTATCATGCTCTCCGTCCCGCTGGCCGCCGCGGGTGGGGTCGGCGGGCTCTCTGTGCTCAACCTCTATGTCTATCAGCCTCTGGACATGCTCACCCTACTGGGTTTCGTCATCCTGATCGGCATCGTGGTGAACAACGCGATCCTTCTGGTGCACCAAACCCTTTTCCATCTGCGCGAGGAGGGCATGGCTCCGGAGGCCGCGATTCTGGAAGCTACGCGCAACCGTATCCGACCGATTTTCATGTCTACCCTGACCTCAGTATTCGGGATGCTGCCGCTGGTGCTGTTCCCCGGCGCGGGCTCGGAGCTTTATCGCGGCTTGGGGTCCGTCGTGGTGGGCGGGCTGTCGCTCTCGGCCGTTCTGACCTTGCTGATCGTTCCGCCAATGCTCAGCCTCTTCATCAGCCTCCTCGAAGGGCGCGGCGTCGAGGCCGAGGAACCAAAAGGGCCGCGGCCCCTGCCGGAGCCCGAGGAGTTCGGTGGCCCGCGCGGCACACCGAAAGCGGCTGAGTAGCGCCCTACCCCGCTTTACGAATTCGGAAGACGAAAACCTCGCCCTCCGCGCGGCTCTCCAACAGGTCATCGCCAGTTGTTTCGCAGAAGTTCTTGAAATCCTCCACGGCGCTGGGATCGGTCGCCAAGACTTGCAGCACCTCTCCAGGCGCCAAAGGTTTCATCGCCTTGCGCGCCCGCAGAACCGGCAGAGGGCACTTCAGGCCCTTGGCATCCAAAAGCGTATCGCTCATCCCGTCCCAATCCTTCTGAAGGCATAAAAGAAAAGGCTTGCCCAGCCCGCCAGAAAGGCCAAACCACCCAGCGGAACCACAGCACCAAGCCAGCGCGCACCCCCAAGCGCCATGACATAAAGCAGTCCGCAGAACACCGCGCTGCCAAGCAAGAATCCCCAGCCGGCCACCGTAAGCGCCAACGAGGATCCCACTGCGGAGCGAAACAGAAGGGCCACCGCCAGCAAGCCCGCGACGTGGAACATATGGTAGCGCAGGCCCGTCGCGAACCAGCCCGCTTGCTCCGCGCTCATCCGCCCCTGCAGGCCATGCGCCGCGAACGCGCCCAAGGCCACTGCCAGAAACCCGCTCGCCGCCGCCGCCATGAGCCAAAACCGCATCGCTTCCATGGAACTCCACTCTTTCCCCTGGGTCCGCTCGCATTAGGTTGATGGCGATGAGGAGAAAATGCTACCCGAAAGCCACCTTGAGTGTGCCCGGCTCCACCTTCACAAGGCCGCCGGGACCAATGCCTCGAAAAAGGGCCCAATGACCGAAAGGCCGAGCGAGACATCTCCGATGCCCGGAAGCGAGGGGCGCCACCTAGCGCCCGCCAAGGCCGTGGGGCGCGCGCCCTTTCGCTTCTCGCTCTCGCCAGAGAACTTGGCGGAAGCCCTTGCCACTATGGCGAGGGAGCGCCTGCCGACCATCTCCCTGCCCTGCCTGGAGGCGGACGATCTTCAGCGCCTGCACCGCTCTTGCAGCAGGCTGACGTACAGGGAGGCGCGGCCGGTGGTCGGGTCCGGCGAGCGGGCGGTCATGCAGGACTTTGATCTCACGAACATTATCCCGGCCAACTGCCTGGTGCGCGATCTGGCGCGGCAGTTGGAAGGCTTAGCCGCCCGGGCCGTGGAGCGGCTCTCCACCCCACTGCTTGATAGCCCTCCTCTCTTCGACGATCTCATCGTGCAGAGGTATCCGAAGGGCTCGCGCGGGATCACGCCACACCGCGACCACCTGCGCTACACGGGATTGGTGGCGCTGATGACCGTCAGCGGCCGCGCCCGCTTGTTCACCTGCGAAGACCGCGCCGGCACCGCCGCCGAAGAAGTCGATATCTCACCCGGCCGCCTCGTCCTCATGCCCGCACCCGGATTCGCCCAGCGCGGCGACCGCCCGTTTCACTTTCTCAAGGACGTCACCCGCACGCGCATCAGCCTTGGCCTGCGCCACGATACCTGGGCGGGAGACGAGGAGCGGAGCTAGCCCCGAACCCCTTTCGGGTCTATACCGGGCGCGATGAAGCTCGACGATTTCGATTTTCCCCTGCCGCCAGAGCTGGTTGCTCAACGCCCTGTCACGCCGCGCGACACAGCACGGCTGCTGCAGGTGGCAGGCGGCGCCATCCGCGACCGAATGGTGCGCGACCTGCCCGCCTTGCTACGCCCGGGCGATGTGATGGTGTTCAACGACACCAAGGTCATCCCAGCCCGGCTATTCGGGCGGCGCGGGCTCGGCAAGGTGGAGGTAACCCTGCACCAATGCCTTGGGCCGGAGCGTTGGCGCGCCTTCGCCCGCCCCGCGAAGCGCCTGCAGCCCGGCGACCGGATCGACTTCGCGGAAAATTTCTCGGCGGAGATCGCCGAAAAGCTCGACGGCGGGGAGCTGACCCTCAGCTTCTCAGAGTCCGGGCCGGATCTGATGTCGGCGTTGCAGCGCCACGGCGCCATGCCCCTGCCCCCCTATATAAGGCGCGAGGGCGGTGCCGATTCGCGCGACCGGTCCGACTATCAGACCGTCTACGCGCGCAGCGAGGGCGCCGTCGCGGCCCCCACCGCAGGACTGCACTTCACCGACGAGCTCCTCGCCGCCTTGGACGCCCGCGGTGTGACGCGGGCAACACTAACGCTTCACGTCGGCGCCGGGACCTTTCTGCCCGTGAAGACGGAGCGGGTCGAGGATCATCCCATGCATGGGGAGAGCGGGGTCGTGAGCGCGGAGGCTGCCGCCAGCATCAACGAAGCAAAGGCCAAGGGCGGCCGGGTGGTCGCGGTGGGAACCACCTCCCTGCGCCTTCTGGAAACCGCAAGCGCAAACGACGGCGCGCTGGCGCCCTTCGCTGGCGAGACCAAGCTTTTCATTCTTCCCGGCCATCACTTCAAAATTGTCGACCTCTTGATGACAAACTTCCACTTGCCGAAATCCACGCTCTTCATGCTGGTCTGCGCCTTCGCCGGGACGGACCTTATGAAGCGCGCGTATGCCCACGCCATCGCGGAGGGCTATCGCTTTTACTCCTACGGCGACTCGAGCTTGCTGGAGCGGGCATGACAGGCGTGGGCTTCGAGCTTTTAGCGACGGAGGGCGCGGCCCGGCGCGGGCGCCTGTCCACCGCCCACGGATCGATCGAGACACCCGCCTTCATGCCGGTAGGCACCCTGGGCACGGTGAAGGGCATCCTGCCCGAGCAGGTGGCGGCGAGCGGCGCGGAAATCCTGCTCGGTAACACCTATCACCTGATGCTCCGGCCTGGCGCTGAGCGGGTCGAGCGGCTGGGTGGCCTGCACCGCTTCATGAACTGGCCCAAGCCGATTTTGACGGATTCCGGCGGGTTCCAGGTCATGAGTCTGGCGAAACTGCGCAACCTCGACGCGGACGGCGTCACCTTCAAATCCCATCTGGACGGCAGCGAGCATCGGCTAACGCCGGAGCGCGCCGTGGAGATCCAACGGCAACTGGGCGCGGACATCACCATGGTCCTTGACGAATGCAAGCCCTATCCGGCCACCGAAAGCGAGGCGGCCAGATCGCTCGACCTGTCCATGGACTGGGCAGCGCGCTGCAAGACGGCGTTTCGGGAGCGCCCCGGCTACGGGCTTTTCGGCATCGTGCAGGGCGGCGTCTATCCCGATCTCCGGCAAAGGTCGGTCGCCGAGCTCACCGAGATCGGTTTCGACGGCTACGCGGTGGGCGGCCTGGCCGTGGGCGAGGGCCAAGATGTCATGCTGCAGGTCTTGGAAGTTACGGTCCCGGCCATGCCCAAAGAGCGGCCCCGCTATCTGATGGGTGTGGGCAAACCCAGCGATCTCATCCGGTCGGTGCTGCGCGGCATCGATATGTTCGATTGTGTGCTACCCACCCGCAGCGGGCGCACGGCACATGGCTTTACCCGGCGGGGCGGAGTCAACCTGCGCAACGCCCGCCATCAAGACGACCCCCGCCCCCTCGACGCCGAGTGCGCCTGCCCAGCCTGCGCTAACTATTCGCGGGCTTACCTGCACCACCTTTTCCGCTCAGGCGAGATGCTGGGACCGATCCTTCTGACGCTTCACAATCTGCATTACTATCAAGACCTCATGGCCGGACTCCGCGCCGCCATCGTGGAAGAGCGCCTAGCGGCCTTCGCGCAGGAGGCGGAGGAAAAGCTCGCCATGGGCGATATCGAGCCCATAAATGGAGGAACGCCTAGGTGACAGGCGAGCGCCCATCACAGGCACGGGACGCGATCCGCGAGCGAGCGCTGGCTGCGGGTTTCGATGCCGTGGGCTTCGCGCCGGCCAGCTTGGCCAAGGCCTCCGGCAAGCGTCTGAGAGAATTCCTCGACGCCGGGCATCACGGCGATATGGTCTGGCTGGCGACAACCGCGGAGCGGCGCGCCGACCCCAAGGCCCTCTGGCCCGAGGCGCGCAGCGTGATCGCGCTCGCGCTCAACTACGGACCTGTGGAGGATCCGCTCAAGCTCCTGCGGCAGCCACGGCTTGGCAACATCTCGGTCTATGCCCGCAACCGGGATTACCACGACACAATGAAAAAGCGCCTCAAAGCCCTGGCGCGCTGGATACACGAAAGCTTCCAGGCGGAGGTCAAAGTCTTCGTCGACACTGCGCCGGTGATGGAAAAGCCCCTGGCGCAGGCGGCCGGGCTCGGCTGGCAAGGCAAGCACAGCAACCTTCTGTCGCGCGCGCTTGGAAACTGGTTCTTTATCGGCGAAGTCTTCACCACACTCGACCTCGCGCCCAGCAAAGCGGAGACCGACCACTGCGGGTCCTGCCGCGCGTGTCTGGACATCTGCCCCACGAACGCCTTCCCCGCCCCCTATCGCTTGGATGCCAGGCGCTGCATCTCCTACCTGACGATCGAGCACAAGGGGCATATTGGCCGGGAGTTCCGCAAGGGCATGGGCAACCGCATTTACGGCTGCGACGACTGCTTGGCGGTCTGCCCCTGGAACAAGTTCGCCCACCGGACCGTGGAGCCGGATTTCCTGCCCCGCGCGGAATTGACCGCGCCGCGCCTCGCTGATCTAGCCGACCTGGACGAGCCGAGCTTCCGCCGCGTCTTCACCGGCAGCCCGATCAAGCGGACAGGACGGGACCGATTTGTGCGGAATGTCTTGATCGCAATCGGAAACTCTAGGGACCGTGCATTGCTGGACAGCGTGCGGCCGCGTTTGGACGACGGCTCACCCCTGGTCCGCGCCATGGCTGTCTGGGCCTTCCGCCAACTCGCGGAACTCGAAGAGATTGAGCAGGAGCGCAAGCGGCGCTTGACTGGTGAGGACGATCCGGAGGTTGCCGCCGAGTGGGTGGATTGATCCGGGCGCGGATCAACCCCAAAGAGCCGTACTCGGCGGGTGCACCACACTGCCCTCATAGACCAGGCCGTTCTCCCGGTCTCCGGCGAGGAGCAAGGGGCCATCCAGATCGACCACCACCGCTCCGGCCGTCAAAAGCATGGCCGGAGCCATGGCGAGCGAGGTCGTGAGCATGCACCCCACCATAATGCCCAAGCCGGCATCCTGGGCAGCCGCCTTCAGGGCCAAGGCCTCGGTCAAGCCGCCGGTTTTGTCGAGCTTGATGTTGATGACCTCGTAGAGGCCGAGCAGTCCCGGCAGGCTTCGGCGGTCATGGCAAGACTCGTCGGCGCATAGGGGCACGGGCCGGTCCAAGCCGCGCAATCCCTCGTCCTCGCCCGCCGGCAAGGGCTGTTCGATCAAGGCGACCCCTAGCTCCGCAAGCTGTGGGGCCAGGGTCCGGTAGTCCTCCACGCTCCAGCCTTCGTTCGCATCGATGACCAAGCGGCTATCGGGGGCCGAGGCCCGGACGGCGCGCACGCGCTCCAGATCCTCCGCCCCCGCCAGCTTCAATTTCAGCAGCGGCCTATCGGCATTGTCGGCGGCGGCGGCGGCCATCTTCTCCGGCGTGTCGAGAGAGAGCGTGAAAGCGGTCACTGTCGGTTCGGGAGCCGGAATGCCCGCCAAATCCCAGACCCGTTTCCCAGCACTCTTGGCCTCCAGGTCCCAAAAAGCGCAATCGAGCCCGTTGCGCGCCGCCCCGGCCGGCAGGCGTGCCTGCAAGGCCTCCCGGTCCAGGCCTCGCGCGAGTTCGTCCCGCAGGCCCTCAATCTCGGCCACCACGCCCTCGACGGATTCCCCGTAGCGCGGATAAGGGAGGCACTCGCCGCGCCCAACGCGGCCCTCCCGGCTCAAGGCGCAGACCACCACCTCGGCGTGGGTGCGGGTGCCACGGGAGATCGTGAAGCTGCCCCGCACCGACCAAGATTCTTGGGTCACGGAAAGGCCTGTCATGGCGCTATCCCAAATTGTCCACGATCGCGCCGACGCCATGTTTCACAGGATCGACTGTGGGCAGGGAGAAGCGGTCCGCCATCTCCTTCACCACACGGTCGGTCGCAGCTTGGTCAAGGGCGGAGGTGTTGAGCGCGATTCCCACGAACTTGGCTGCGGGATTGGTGAGCAGCGCGCACTCCAAATTGCGCTCCATGCACAGGCCGGGATCGGGTAGCGGAAAGTCGGGTAAGCCGCGCATGTGCGGGCGGTCAGGCTCATGACAGAGCACCAGCGCGTCGGGCTGACTGCCATGAATCAAGCCGGTGGTAACGCCGGCGAAAGAGGCGTGAAACAGCGAACCCTGCCCCTCGACCACGTCCCAATGGTCCGCGTCGTTCTCGGGTGTGAGCCACTCGACCGCGCCGGAAATGAAGTCCGCCACCACCGCGTCGACCGAGACGCCATCGCCGGCGATGAAGATGCCAGTCTGACCGGTGGCCCGGAAATCCGCCTTCATGGAGCGCGCGCGCATTTCGCGCTCCAGCGCAAGCGTGGTGTACATCTTGCCGATCGAGCAATCGGTGCCCACGGCCAGCAGGCGCTGTCCCTGCCGCTTCCGCCCATTGGCCACGTCGAACTCCCGAGTGGGATGACGCACATCGAAAAGCTGCCGGCCCTCGCGGGCGGCCGTCTCCGCCAGAACGGGCACCTCGACGACCTTGCGGTGCAAGCCCGACGCGATATCCATGCCCAGCGTCAAGGCCTGCTCCAAGAGGGCGATCCAGCTCTCGGAGATGCGGCCACCCCGGTTGGCAACACCGACGATGAGGGTCTTCACCCCCGCCTCGGCGGCTTCTTCCAAGGTCATGTCCGGCAGGCCCAGATCCGCCTGGCAGCCGGGCAAGCGCAATTGCCCGAGACACCACTCAGGGCGCCAGTAAGCGACACCCGCCGCGGTCTTCGCGGCAAGCTGATCCGGCGCGTCGCCGAGAAACATGAGATACGGATGCGCGATTCCCATTGCCGTGAGACCCTTCCTGCTGAATTTGACGTCGCTGCCCCGGCTTTATAGCGCAAAGCCGCTTGCCTTGCCGGTTTATCGAACGCCTCGCTATACTTGGATCGCAACTTGAAATCCATTCCCTTCAATTGCCGCGGACCCTCTCATGAGCTTCACCACGCGCCCAGAATTGCGGGGCACCTTCGGCGCCGTCGCCTCCACCCATTGGCTGGCCTCCGGCGTGGGCATGGCGGTCTTGGAAAAGGGCGGCAACGCCTTCGATGCGGCCGTCGCCATGGGATTCACCTTGCAAGTTGTGGAGCCTCATCTCAACGGCCTCGGCGGCGAAGTCCCCATCGTCCTGCGCAGCGCTGAACAAGGAAAGACCCGGATCCTCTGCGGCCAAGGCGTAGCGCCGGCCGGCGCCACCATCGCCCACTATCGGGGCGAAGGCTTGGACATGGTGCCGGGGGCCGGCTTGCTCGCGACCGTGGTTCCGGGCGCCTTCGATGCATGGATGCGGCTCTTGCGCGACCATGGCAGCCTGCCACCCCGGGAGGTTCTGAGCTACGCGATCAGCTATGCGGAGGATGGCTATCCCCTGGTCGCCATGATTGCCGCCACGATTGAGCGGGTCGCCGAACTCCTCCGCGACGAATGGCCGACCTCGGCGGAGGTCTACCTTCCCGGAGGCAACCTGCCGATACCCGGTCAGCTCTTCCGAAACCCGGCCCTCGGAGCCACCTACCGTCGGCTTCTGGACGAGGGCGAGGCGGCCGGCGCGAACCGGGAGGCCCAGATCGAAGCCATGCGCCGCGCCTGGTCCCAAGGCTTTATCGCCGAGGAGATCGAACGCTTCGCCACCGGGCAAGAGCTAATGGACACCTCCGGCGAGCGGCATCGCGGCGTCATCCGCGCCGACGACCTCACGCGCTGGGAAGCCACCTACGAAGACCCGCTGACGCTGGATTTCCGTGGCTACACTCTGTGCAAGGGCGGCCCCTGGAGCCAAGGGCCGGTTCTGCTGCAGCAACTCGCCCTGCTCGACGGCTTCGCGCTTGACGCCATGCCCCCCACCGGCCCTGACTTCGTCCACACCATCGTGGAATGCGCGAAGCTGGCCTTCGCCGACCGCGAGGCCTATTACGGCGACCCGGACTTCGTTCCAGTGCCGATCGACACGCTGCTTTCCGCCGACTACGCGAAGGAGCGTCGAGAGCTGGTCGGCAAGACAGCCTCCCTGGAACTGAGGCCCGGCCGCATTCCGGGATTCGAATCCCAGGTGGACGCCATGCTGGAATCGGTTGCAACAGAGACCCCGGAGACGGCGGACGCGCTCGGCGGCGGAGAACCCACGGTCCAAACGAGCGGCGCGGCGCGCGGCGATACCTGCCACATCGACGTAATCGATCGCTGGGGAAACATGGTGGGCGCCACACCCTCCGGCGGCTGGCTGCAATCTTCCCCGGTGATCCCTTCGCTCGGGTTCTGCTTGAACAGCCGAGGACAGATGTTCTGGCTGGAAGAGGGCTTGCCCGCGAGCCTCGCGCCCGGCAAGCGGCCACGCTCAACACTTTCCGTCAACCTGGTGCTCAAGGACCAAGAGCCCTACATGGTTTTCGGCACACCTGGGGGCGACTATCAGGATCAGTGGTCGCTTGGCGTCTTCCTGCGTCACGCCGTGCACGGAATGAACCTGCAAGAAGCCATCGACGCCCCCGCCTTTCAGACGGACCACATGCCAAGCTCCTTCTGGCCGCGCAGCGCCAAACTGGGCAGCTTGAAGACCGAGGACCGCTTCCCCGCCGCCACGCTTGAGGAACTGCGGCGCCGCGGCCATCGCCTCGAAGTCTCCGACGCTTGGTCGCTCGGCCGCGTCTCGGCGGTTGCGCGCGATGCTGACGGCGCCCTGAAAGCCGCCGCCAATCCTCGTTTCATGCAAGGCTACGCCATCGCTCGGTGACGACTCGGAAGGCCAAAAAGAATGCCGGCCGGACGAGGGGGTCGTCCGGCCGGCGGCGGCGTCGAGAGGCGAAAATAGATCGAAACGGTCACGTTGGCTGGTGGGGTGACGGCTACGGGTCTTCCGGTGGCGGGCCGGAAACCCCGGCGTTTCGATCTACCTCCCGTCGCAGGTGCAAGAAGAAATTACGCCGCGAGGAAACGGCCATGTTGTGTCAAGGTTGTGATTGGGGTGACGTTAAGAAACGTAAAGCTTTCAGAGGCTTCTCTTGGAATCGCACCGAAACGCGCGACTCCGGCAGCCCTGCGCGGCCTGTTTCGTTAGCCCTCTTACAATTCGCCGGAAATAGTTAGCTCACGCAAACCCGCTAGCTCGCAAGCGGCAGCCAGAACACCATGGCCAAACCGCCGCCCGGTGCGTTCTCGGCGCGGACGCCGCCGCCCACGGCCTCCAGGTTGCGGCGCACGATCCAAAGGCCAATGCCCAGATGCTGGTTGACCGGGGTGCCCGCCACCGGCTCTTGCGGGGTCCCACCTTCCTGGCTCGAAAGGCCGCGCAGGGATACGTAGCGCTCGAAGATGCGCTCAAGCTGGTTCTCCGGCACGCCTGGACCATGGTCGCGCACAACGACCAGCGCATTGCTTCCGCTGGTGGAAAGCTGCACGGCGATCGCCCCGCCGGGCTGGGAAACGCCCATGGCGTTATCCACCAGGTTCTCGATCACCGTCTCGATCAGGTCCTCGCCGGCGCGCACGATGACGTTCGACTTGATGTTCGCGCGGAAATGCAGGCCTCGGCTCGTGAACGCCTCGTCATAGGCACCCAGCATGCGCTCGAGGAGATGGGACAGATTCACCTCTTGGCGCGGCGGATCCAGCAGCTCGGCCGTCGTTTCCTCAAGCTGGCGCGCACAGGTCACAAGATGGTCCAAACGATCGATCGACTCCTCGATCACATCGAGGGCCCGCCGCCCCCTGGCGGAGTCTTCCGGAACGATGCGCTGCAGGGGCTCCAGGGATTGACGCATGATCGCGATGGGCGTCTTGAAGGCATGGGCGTTGTCCTCGGCGGCGAGCCGAATATCGTCCGCGGATTCCTGGAGCGACCTGGTCATCCGGTCGAACTCCTCCGCGACGACGGCAAGCTCCGGCACGCCATTTTGCTTGGCGAAGCTGCCCGCCGGGGCATTGCCGGTGCGCACCTGGCGCGCCGTGTTCCGGAAGCGCATCAAACTGCGCCAGATGGTCAAGAACACACCGATGGTGAGCAAAGCCATGGTGAGGTAGATGATGATCGCAATACGCACCTCGAGCGTCTGCCAATAAGGCTGACCGATGGAGGTGCCAAGAAACGCGCCGCCGGCATGCGCGGTGATCACTGCCCAACATCCGGCTTTTGTCGTGATCGGCGTGATCGAGGTGAGCAGCTCGTCATTGCCCAAAGGGTTGCTGTGGCGAAGCGCGATGGGCACCTCGCCGGCACAGGTGCCCACGAGATTATCAAGCACGCCCCGTTCGACCAGACGGTCGCGCTCGAGCTGCAATGTTGCTGGAGGCACCTCCGGTTCCGAAGCGACGTAGTAGAAACCCTCCACTCCGTGCTCCCCGGCCGGCAGGAAGAGAACTTTCACGCCAGTGTGCGGCGTCGCCAGCCGGCTGACCACGCTCTGGACATCCAGCAGCGGCGAAGGCTCCTCGCGCATCAGAAGCGGGCGCAGCGTCTCGGCGATCAGGCGGCCCTGCTCCCGCACGGACTCCAGAAGCAGGCTTTGTTTTTCCTTATCGGCCTGCTTGAACTCGCCATAAAGCATGACCGGCACGGCGCAAAACACCACGAGAAGAAGGATCAGTTTGCTGACCAGGGAGCGCATAATGCCTGCACCCGCCGGCTTCGCGTCCGTCTTGCCCCGCGCGGCGGCGAGGCCCGTATCCTTCGCCGCGGCAAGCGCCATTAGGTCTGGCCTTCCTCCGGCCGCGGCCGCCAGCGATAACCGAAGCCGGGATAGTTCTCGATCTCCGAGAAATTGTCATCGACATCCCGGAACTTCTTGCGGATGCGCTTGATAAAGGCGCGGACATTCGCCCGGTAGCCTTCAGTCCCATAACCAGCGATGAAATCCTTGCCGCGGACCAGGTCATAAATCTGACGGTAGGTCACATCGTGGCCGGCCCTTGCCGCCATGTATTGCACGATACTGAACTCGGTCAGGGTCAAGTCGACCTGCTCACCCGCCCAGAAAGCCCGCTTTATGTCCACGCGTAGCTCAAGCTGGCCATGGTGCACGGTGCTGGGCTGCTCGGTTTGGCCGCCAGGGCCGGACACCGCCTTGGGCCCTTCGATGATGAGCTTCAAGCGTTGCAGGATGATCGAGAGGCGCCGCGATTTCTCGATGAAATCCACGGCCCCGAACTTGAGCGCCGCCTCCTCGTAAATCTGGTCGCTGAGCACGGTCAGGAAGATGACCGGAGCATCGCAGCGCGCTTCGCGCAGCCTGCGCAAAACACCCAGCCCGTCCATCACGGGCATGCGCCAATCCAACAAGACCACATCGGTCTGCTGCCCGCCCAGCAAGAACGTTAGCGCATCCTCTCCATTGTCGAAATCAATGACCTGGTAGCCCTCCTCGGAAAGGTTGAGCCCCAGGGATTCGCGAAAAAGGTCGTCGTCATCGACGATGACGACTCGCTTCTGCGCGGATTCCACGATTGACGGCTGTGCGATCATACCTCTTTCCACACCCTCCCTACTGCGTCCCTTTCGTCTGCCCCGCCTGAACGTCGTTGGAAGCGGTCAGCAATTGCTCGAAGCACCCCTCGGCCGATTCGGGCGAACTGCCCTCCGTCGCCATCACCTCATAGGTCAGCGCTCGAAATGTCTCGCCGCCAACCTGCGGGTAGAATAGGATCGTCAGGATACAGCTTTTACTATTGTATGTCCAAACCCGCGCGGGCGGCTTCACTTCATCGAAAGTCGGCCGGCCAATCATCGACTCGACCTGCCAGAATTCCAGGCCCACCAGCTCGTCCAAGTCCCGTTTGCCCGCGGCCACGGTGTCCTGCTCCGGAGTCTCGGCCTTTTCCGATGGTTTGCGCTCGGCCGGTGCCGGTGACTTCTCTTCGTTTTTCTCGGCCAAGGGAAGTTCGGCGATCTGCGGATCGACGTCCCCCGCCGCTGAAGGAATCGGCGTCGGCTCCGGCCCGCGCTCGAAAGGAACTTCCGCGCAGCCCGCAAGGCCCATCAAGACCACTCCGAACAGCCCCAGAGGGCGAAGCATTGCCAGTTCCTTGTCCAACGCTACGGCATCGCTGCGCACCGGGCGCTTCGTCAAACCTTTCGCGGCCGCCAAGCGGCTCCCGCACCCGGTTGATGAAGTCTAACCCGCCAAGGCGACATACGCGAGCACAACAGTTGTTGAATTCCCCGAAAACTCACAGAGACTTACACCTGCTATCTTTCCCGATTCGTGACAAAGATGGGGCAGAAATCGCACCTTCCGCCCGAATCTTCGATTCGCAGGCGCGAGAGAGCGGCTAAACTCCCATCTAACCAATGGCGGGCATCAGGGCTTCAAAGGGAGAGCAAGAGCGATGGCAATTCATCGTGTTGCAGTGATTCCGGGCGACGGGATTGGCGGAGAAGTGGTGGCGGCTGGCTTGGAGGTTCTTGAAGCCCTGCAGGCGCGTGATCCGGATTTGACACTTGAGGTGACGCAATTCGACTGGGGCAGCGACTACTTTCGAGCCCACGGTCGCATGATGCCCGAAGACGGGGTGGATCAGGTTCGCGGCTTCGATGCCATCCTTTTTGGCGCGGTCGGCGACCCCGAGCTGCCGGACGATCTCACGCTCTGGGGGCTGCGGTTGGCTCTCTGCCAGGGATTGGACCAATATGCCAATGTCCGGCCGGCCCGCCTGCTGCCTGGGGTACGCAGTCCCCTAGCGGGCGTGGGGCCCGAGGAACTCGATTGGGTCATCGTCCGTGAAAATAGCGAAGGTGAATACGCCGGCGCCGGCGGGCGGGTGCATCGCGGCTTGCCCGAGGAGGTCGGGATGGAGGTCGCGGTCTTCACGCGCGCCGGGGTCGAGCGCATCATGCGTTTTGCCTTTGATCTTGCTCGAAATAGGCCCCGCAAACATCTGATTTGTGTGACGAAATCGAACGCTCAACGCTATGGTATGGTGCTGTGGGACGAGGTCTTCGCGGCGACCGCCGAAGGGTATCCCGACGTCCGCACCGAGAAGATTCTGGTCGACGCCATGACCACCCGCATGGTCTTGCAGCCCGGAAGCGTCGATACCGTGGTCGCAACGAATCTGCACGCGGACATTTTAAGCGACCTTGCAGCGGCCCTTTCGGGCAGCCTTGGCACTGCGCCTACCGCGAATCTGGATCCGGAGCGGCGATCCCCTTCAATGTTCGAGCCAATCCACGGTTCGGGTTTCGACATCACCGGAAAGGGCATTGCCAATCCCATCGCTACCTTCTGGTCGGCTGCGATGATGCTCGAGCATCTTGGCGAGGATAAGGCCTCGGGAACGCTGATGGCCGCAATCGAACGGGTGATGGCGAGCGGAACCCAAACGCCAGACCTCGGCGGCACAGCAAGCACGGCCGAGGTGACGGCCGCCGTTTGTGGAAATATTGCCGGGCAGAATGCATGACGACCGCGGCCCGGCCAGTTTGGAAACCTGGCGGAGGGCTCAGGGGTCGGTTTCACGACCCATCAAAATGACCTCGACCCGCCGATCGGAGTCCAAGGCCGATATGCTCTCGAAGACCGACAAGCCACTGAAGGCTGTGTCAGGGACCTCGACAATGAGGTTTTCCCGGTCCACGCCCGCATTCTCGATCTCCTTGGCCACCGCTTCGGCCCTCAGCCTGGCGAGCCTCGAATTGTAATCGGCGTCACCGAGAATATCGGGGTGGCCGAGAACGCAGACCTTGCCTGACGGGTCGCCGCGCACGCGCTCGCCAAGGCCCTGGATGCGCTGGCGCTCCAGGGGCCGCAGTTCATGGGAATCCGCGTCGAATTGGATCACCATCGGCGTCGCCTGCGGGCGGCCGATAAGCCTTTCGCAGGTGCCATCGTCCTGCGCGAAGAGCAAAGAGGGCGAAGTCGCCACGATACAGGTGACGCACAGCCAGAGCGCCGATGTCGTTCTACAACTCATCGTACGGCAAAAAAAACATGGCATTGCGGCACCAAGATGGCAAAGGGGCCCAACCGGGCCGTTAAGCGGATCAAGCCTGAAGCCCTCATGCCGCCCGCCGCTCCTGCTCCGCGCGCGCCCTAAGCGCGAGGGCGTCGCGCAGAACCTCAATGCCTGCACCTGGGCGATGCGCCGCTTCGCTCAAGTGCCGGCGCCAGGCCCGCGCTCCCGGCAAGCCGTTGAAAAGCCCCAGCACATGTCGCGTGATCGCCTTGATGGGGACGCCCTCTGCGCACCGCCGCGCCGCATAGTCGATCAGCCCCTCCACCACCGCCTCTCGGGCTGGCGCGGGTGCAATCTCGCCAAAGAAGCGGCGGTCGACCTCGGCCAGCAGATAAGGCGATTGATAGACCGCCCGGCCCAGCATGACGCCATCGACCCGGATCAAGTGGGCAGCGGCTTCATCCAAGCTCGCGATCCCGCCGTTCATGATCACCTCGAGGTCCGGGAATTCCCGCTTCAGGCGGTAGACATCCTCTGGCCGCAAGGGTGGAATTTCGCGGTTTTGCTTTGGGCTCAGTCCGGACAGCCAGGCCTTGCGCGCATGAACGGTGAAGCTTTCACAGCCGGCCCCGGCGACCGTGGAGACAAAGCCCGCAAGGTCGTCATAGGAGTCTTTTTCGTCGATCCCGATCCGGCATTTCACCGTGACGGGCAGCCGCGTGGCCGCCCGCATTGCGGAAAAGCAGCGGCCGACCAAGGCCGGCTCGGCCATCAAGCAGGCACCGAACCGGGCGTTCTGGACCCGGTCGCTGGGGCATCCCACGTTGAGGTTGACCTCGTCGTAGCCGTAGGCCTCCGCGATGGCAGCACATTCCGCAAGCTCCGCGGGATCGGATCCACCGAGCTGTAAAGCCACCGGATGCTCGCCCTCGTCGAAGCCCAAGAACCGCTCCCGGTCGCCCCGCAGAATGGCGCCACAGGGAATCATCTCCGTGTAGAGCAAGGCCCGCTTCGAGATCAACCTCAAGAAATAGCGCTCATGCCGGTCCGTCCAGTCCATCATCGGAGCGACGCTAAATTTACGCGCTTGATGCGCGGTGTATTTTTTCTGCTTATCAGTCACTTATTTCACATTTTCGCCATCTTGTATCATGCTCGATACCTTGCCGTTCACAGTGAACTGTGACTAGAATTGTGATTGAACTAATGGCAAGTCCAGCATGATCGGTCGATATCGGAGAATATTGCATTGGCGTCAATAACCAAGCGTGGGGATAGGTGGCTGGCGCAAGTCCGGCGGGCGGGATCTACCCCGCAGTATAGGATCTTCAATACAAAGGCGGACGCACGGCGGTGGACAACAGAAATCGAGAGACAGATCGACCTTGGTAAACGGTTACCTTCAGGCCGGGTCAGGATCGCAGACCTTATCGACGCGCTTGAGCGCCATCTCCACCGTTCCAAGCCACCGAGCCGATCCAAGCGCTATGCGCTCCAATCGATACGAGAGCAATTGGGTGCAACACCACTGTCGAGGGTCGAGCCACGAACTTTCATTCGCTTCGCTGAGGACCGGCGGGCAAATGGGGCTGGAGCCGCTACGATAGGGCAAGATTTATCGTATCTCCGCCAAATCATCCGCGATGGCGGAGTGCTGGTAGGTGTCGACACGACGATAGCTTTGGCTGCGCTGGATCAGGCGCGCCCTACCCTTGCGAACTCGGACTTGGCCAGCAAATCGAGGGAACGTAGCCGGCGGGGCACAGAGGAAGAGATACTGCAGCTGGTCAGCTACTTCCGGAGCAATGCTCGACAGTCGATCCCTATGGACCGGATCGTGCTCTTCGCGGTGGCAACAGCAATGCGACTTGGAGAGATCGTTCGACTGGAATGGCGTCACTTGGATCGACCAAACCGGACGATCCTTATTCAGGATCGGAAGCACCCTCGGGCCAAGAAGGGGAATGATCAGATTATTCCACTGGTCTCGGGCCCCTTCACTCTGGGCGAGGAGGTGATCGACCCCCTAGAGATTCTGGAGGTCCAATCGGTCGGCATTCCCCATATCGGGGGGTGCATTTTTCCTTATAAGTCAGACAGCGTGTCGGCAGCCTTC
>JARFRB010000098.1 GCA_029287455.1 Pelagibius litoralis
TCCTGGCGCGAGAAGCCGGTCGAGGAGCGGCTGACCTATGCGCTGGTGCACGGTATCGGCACCTATGTCGAAGAAGACACCGAAGAGGCTCGGCAGCGTGCGGATCGGCCGCTGCATGTTATCGAAGGTCCGCTGATGGCGGGGATGAATGTGGTCGGCGATCTGTTCGGCGCCGGCAAGATGTTCCTGCCGCAGGTGGTCAAGTCCGCGCGCGTCATGAAGCAGGCCGTGGCCTATCTCATGCCCTATATGGAGAAGGAGAAGGAGGAGCTCGGTCTCGTCGAACAGGCGGCCGCCGGCAAGATCTTGCTCGCGACGGTGAAAGGCGATGTGCACGACATAGGCAAGAACATCGTCGGCGTCGTGCTCCAGTGCAACAATTACGAGGTGATCGACCTCGGCGTTATGGTGCACTCGCAGGTCATTCTCGAGGCCGCAAAGGAAAACAACGTCGACATTATCGGGCTGTCGGGCCTGATCACACCGTCCCTTGATGAAATGTGCCACGTCGCCGCCGAGATGGAGCGGGAAGGGTTCGACATTCCGCTTCTGATTGGCGGTGCGACCACAAGCCGTGTGCATACCGCCGTCAAGATCAGCCCCAATTACCAGCGCAGCCAGGCGATCTACGTCACCGATGCAAGCCGCGCGGTCGGCGTTGTCTCGGGTTTGATTTCGGAGGAGAAGCGCGAGGACGAGATCGCGAAAGTCCGCGTCGAATACAAGCAGATGGCCGAGTCCTATGCACGTGGTCAGGTGGACAAAGCACGAGCGACGATTGCACAAGCCCGCGGCAATGCGCTCAAGCTGGATTGGAAAGCCTACACACCGCCAAAACCGGCTTTCCTAGGAACACGCACCTTCACCTCCTACGATCTCGCCGAACTCGCACCCTATATCGACTGGACGCCGTTCTTCCACGCCTGGGAGCTCAAAGGGACTTACCCGCGTATTCTCGACGACGACAAATATGGCGCGGCCGCGCGGCCGCTCTTCAAAGATGCGCAAGCCACGGTGAAGCAGATCATCGGCGAGAACTGGCTCAAGGCGAATGCGGTGGTCGGCTTTTGGCCCGCGAACGCGGTGGGCGACGATATTGAGCTCTATACGGACGAAACCCGCGAGGTGGCGTTTGCGACCTACCACACGCTGCGCCAACAAATGGCGCGTAGCACCGGCAAGCCTAATCTGGCATTGGCCGACTTCGTTGCCCCCAGGGAGTCGGGTGTTGCCGACTATGTGGGTGGATTTGCGGTCACCACGGGCATCGGTGAAGAAGATATCGCAAGGCGCTTCGATCTCGCCAATGATGACTATTCAAAAATTCTCGTGAAGTCGCTTGCGGATCGTTTGGCTGAGGCCTTCGCCGAGGCGATGCACCAGAAGGTGCGCCGCCAACTTTGGGGCTACGCGCCGGACGAGACCCTGTCGAATGAGGCGCTCATTGCCGAAGAGTATGCGGGCATCCGTCCCGCGCCTGGCTATCCTGCTCAGCCCGACCATACGGAGAAGCGCACACTGTTCCGTCTCCTGGACGCGGAAAATGAGATCGGCGTGAAGCTCACCGAATCTTGTGCCATGTGGCCGGGCGCTGCCGTGTCAGGTCTGTATTTCTCGCACCCCGATGCGCGCTATTTTGGTATCGGCAAAGTCGGACGCGATCAGGTAGCCGATTACGCGGCGCGAAAAGGCTGGCAACTTGAGGAAGCCGAGCGTTGGCTCGGACCTATCCTCAACTACGATCCCAAACAGACTACCGACGCCGCGGCGTAAGAGCCAACACAGCAGAGGAAGTGCCAAGACGGGGTCGTCCGTCTACGGCGTTTTTGCTCTGCTGACTTGGTGTTGGCGGCCTAAAGGCCCAATGCACTCGCCCTAGATCATTCCGAGAATGACAGCAGCGAGGAAGCCGAACGATAGTACGACCGAAGCCACGGTCAGTTTGGCTGTGAATTCCATCGGAAGCTCTCCTTTCCGACTGGAGGGGTGCCCGTTCTGCAATGTTACCATTTTACAAACTCCCCTTGTTATGTGCCAAGCTGTTTTCTTGTTGCGCCGCACAAGCGAATGGACGCGACACACGTTGGCAATCAACGCGTCAAGAGGATTTCCGTTCGCACAAAGAACATTTTTTTTGGATTTCCGCCCCGGATTGACGCCTGTGTTGATGCCATCGGGATGCGGCATCGTTCCGCAGCCGCCGGAGCACAGCATGTGGAAAAGTCTGGCGTTCGCAGCGGAGTGATGCCTTGCGCGTCGTCATAAATGGACAATGCGCCAAGCCGCTTCCCTCTACGCTATGTCAGAGTCTTTCTGAGAAGCGTTTCGGCAAAACCGTCCGTCACGAGATCGGGTAGGCTCGCGACTTCGCAAAAGCCGTTACGCTTGTAGAAGTGCAGCGCATCCTTATTGAACTGCGATCCGCAGACCCACACGTTGCGCTTGCCAAGCCGCTTTGCTTCAGCCTCCACGAATGAGAGCACCTCTGTGCCAATCCCGTGTCTCTGAAAGCCCGGAAGGATGGCCAGGAGTTGGATATAGGGGCCTTTGAGCCACGGGAGACGAACGGACAAGACTCCGGCCAGAGTGCTGTCCACGACGATGGCGTAGCGCTGTGTGCCTGGCTTCTCGGCTTGCAGAAATTCCTTCAGCATATCCGCCGAACTCCCTAGGGTCGACCAGGGCGGGATCGCCGCGAGCGCTTCCGCCAGCCTCCGATGCGCGTCGGGTGCCAGAGGGCGCAAATGCAAGGCGCCGAGGTCAGCTGTTGGGGGGAGTGCTGACGGTGTCACTTTTTTAGACCGCGGCGGCGCTTCTTGACCTGAGCCACGCGGCGTTGGTCGCCGGGGTGCTCCGTGTAGCAGCTCTGCGCAATCACGGGTTCGCCGGCGGCGAGCAACTCGCTCACAGTCACGAAGCGATAGCCCTCTTCCTTCAGTTTAGGAATCGCCAGCTTTAGGGCCTCGGCCGTGTTGTGGCCATGGCCGTTCGCGTGGCCGATCACGATCGCACCGGGATGGGCCTGGCCTACAATGGCCTTCGCAATTCTCTTTACCGACAAATTCGGGTCCGGATCTCCGGTCACGATGTCCCATTGAATGGCGAGCTGCCCGGCGTCAGCGACCGCGGACAAGGCTCGGGCGTTGCACCAGCCATAGGGAAAACGCATCAAGGTCAATTCGTCTTGAAGGGAGAGGATCTCTTGTACATTCCAAGAGCAGCTCTTCCTCATCAGCCGTCCGCGGGCACGCAGGAAGGCGGACTCTGCCAAATGGATCTCGTCGTGCAGTGTGGCCTTGCTGGCCCTCGAAAAATCACGGTGGCGTAGACCATGGCTGCCAATTTCGAACCGCCGGTCCGCGATGAGCTGCGCTCCGCGCTCGGGATGACTCTCGAACCACTTGCCGCTCACGAACAGCGTCGCCTTGACGTCTTCGTCGCGCAGGTAGTCGATGACCTGCCCGTCATAGCCCGTGCGATGGCCATTGCTCTCGCAAAAATCCAAGGTGAGGGCGATCAGCTTTTGGTCTTCGTTGAGCTTCACACTACGGATCGAACCGCGCAGGGCTACGGAAACGGGAGAGCGGCTGGGCCTCGTCACCTTGCGAAGGACGTCGAGATCCACCCGTGTCTTGTTCCGGGTGGATTGCCGCTCCTTCTCGGTGCCCGCGAGTGCCGCCTCGCTCCAGCAGAGGGACAGCAGCGTGGAGGCCGCGTTTTCCGTATCGGGGCGATCGTCCGCCGCAGCGTGCACGACGCCTGCCCAAACGATCCCGAGGGCACATATAGTCCGTCCGATCAGAAACATTGTCGTCCCAACCCCGTAGAACCCGAGGAGCGGCTTCTTGAGCCACTTGCGCGCATCTCGTCAATTAAAACATGGTGACAGGCGCGTCAGCGAATGGCGTTGAGCGGCGCCTGGGAGATCATGGGGCAGTCT
>JARFRB010000073.1 GCA_029287455.1 Pelagibius litoralis
AGGTCTTGGACAGGCCCTGCATGGAGTAGATGTATTGATAAGACGCCATCTGGATAAAACTCGCTAAAAGCCCAGGAAAAGAAAAAAATCAGCTGCGCGTGCGGCGCCGATTGTCTAGCAAATTGCCTGAGCGCGTGGGAAGCCCGCAAATGAATCCCTAGTTCTTGGGTCTAGGTTCGCGCTCCTTGCCATGGCGGGCACCGATTTCGCCAGCGCGTTTAAATGAGTCTTCTTTTGGTTCGCTCTTTTGCGCACGTGCCACGTAGGTCACAAACGGCCGAAACCTTGGCGTGAACATGGACGTGATTCTGGCAAGTTGGCCGTTCTCGGAGCCCCGGAAAAGAAGCGTTTCAACCTTGAAATCCAGCTTGGCCAGGAACTCGGATACCTCCCGGGTCGTATATTCCCGAACATGTCCCATATGCCCGATTTGTTCTAACTTCGCGTATTCCTGATAGATATCCGGGCAGCAACTATAGGATTTATTTCGGAAGAGAAAATTCATAATGCCATTCACTGAACGAAGATTCGGGGTAGAAAGAAGTAAAATTCCATCTTTTTTCAAAATACGATGCACTTCCTTCATTGTTTTAATGATATTTAATCTTAGGTGTTCAAATATTTCATTAAATATAATAATATCATACTGCCCTTCTGCGAATGGAAAAATCTCGCTTTCAAGATCGCAGCGAACGACATTTAATTCCCTAGACTGGATAAACTGGGAAAAGCGCGATGGATCGATGTCGACACCCGTAACGCAATACCCCAGATCCTTGAGCGAAGCCGTTAGCAGAGGTGGGATCGAGCCACATTCCAAGATCGCGTCGTCCTTGGTCGCGTATCTACAGACGATATCAACATCCAGGGCGATTCGTTTGGAGTGCCCTAAGACGTAGCTGCGCGTCCAGGATCTCAAATGGTCGTAGTCCGGCTCGATGTCCTGGGCTTTGGCTTTCACAAGAGCTAAATGCTCTTCCGAGGGGACCCTCAGAGATAGGATTCGGACCATTGCTCTCCAATTTGACTTTAGTTCAGAATGCTGGCCCCACGACGCGGCTACGTCTGACTGGAACCAAACCATTTTGCATCCGGTAAGAACCCTATTAATAAATTACTCCAATGCAATCCGAATGCGCGTGACACGGTGTCGGGAGGGCAATCAATGCCAGCCTTGTTCGGCTAAAGAGCCAAGCCTCACCATGTCCGGGCGCGGAGGTGAAGCGAGAAGTTCCGAGCATGTTCAGCGTCATCATCCCGACCCGCGACCGGCCGTCCAAATTTGCGGTGGCGCTCGACTCCGTCCTGGCGCAGCGGAGTGCGCAGTTCGAGGTCATCGTGGTGAACGATGGCTCGGGACCCGAGCAGGCCGCAGCTTACCGCGAGATTGAGGGCTTGGCGGATTCGCGGGTAAGCTTGCTCAGTCTCCCCTCTCGGCCGCGAGGCCACGGCCCGGCATTCGCACGAAACGTCGGCGCAGAAAAAGCAAAGAACCCCTACCTCGCCTTTCTCGACGACGACGATAGCTGGACGGATGCCGGCCATCTGGCCCGCGCGGCCCAATCCATCGAGATCTCGGGCTCAGACACTATCGACTTGCTTCTATCGAACCAAACGCCCTTCGCGGGTGATGTCGCGCTTGCCGAGCCGGTCTGGATCGAGCGGTTAACCGAGATCGTGAGTCAAGACGGTGTGCCGAACGAGCCAACGGGCACCATCGCGGTGACCCTGGACCAGCTGCTCCGTTGTGGCGGCTTCTGTCATTTGAATACGATGATTGTCCGCCGCACCCTGTATCAATCGGTCGGAGGGATGGATGAAACGATCCGATGGGAAGAGGATCGCGATCTTTATCTTCGACTTCTAGATCGCGCGCGTCAGATTCTCTACGATCCTACCATCGTGGCTCGGCACAACATTCCGGATCCAGGCGCGAAGAGTAGCGCCTCGACGACGGTCGAAGTGCTCGAAAAACGCCTTTTTCAGCTTAGTATCATGGATAAGGCCGCGCTTTTCGCCGAGCACCCGAGCCTGCGCGCCTATGGGCGCCGGCATAAAGGCTTCACGCTTAAGAAGATTGCCGAGGAGCTCGCCGAGGCCGGTCGGCCGCGCGACGCGGCCTGGTACGCTTGGCAAGCTCTCGCGGCATCGCCAACCCTCAAGTGGGCGGGATATACAGCCGCGCTTGCATGCAAGGGGCTAGCCGGTCCGAAATAGCGATCCCGCCGAAAACTCTTCACATCACCGCCCCCATGGCTGCGTGGGGCATGATGCCCGCGGCTTTGAGCGCGTCCTTCAGGTCCCGCAGGCGGCTTCGAGAGAGTGCCTTTACCTCCACCAGGGTGGTCGGCGCCCGGTCCGCGGCGATATCGCGGAGTTGCTGATCGAGGATGAGGTCGAGCATTAGGCCGTAGGCGCGGCAAAGCCCTTCCGCATCCTCTGGGCTCAATACGCCGGCTTCCCCGGCCTGGCGCAGGCGCTCAACGGTCGCGGTCTGCGGGAAGCCCCTCTTCAAGGCTATGGCGCGCGCGCCCGCGACGATGGGATAGATGCCGCGCAGCTTGAGGTTCACGCGCCCCTCCTCGGTCTTGATGCCCCCCAGGAAACCGATGGGCGAAGACCAGCCCTCGAGCTGCTTGGCGAGCTTCAAGGGCAGGATGGGCGCTTCGGCCGCTCTCATCGCGTAGCGCCTGAGGTCCTCCGCCAGTTCGGCGTCACCGGCGACCGGCACGAAGTCGTAGAAGATATCGACGTTGAGCAAGCCCTCGCCCTCCGCCATCGCAACCCAGCGGTCCACCCGCTTGCGCCAAGCGGCCTGGTCGTGGCGCCAGTCCGGCTTGGAGGCCATGATGCCGCCCTTGCAGAAGGGAATCCCCGCCTCGTTGAGAAGATCGGAGGCGCGCGCGCCCAGGCGCTCGAACCAGGCGTCGTCGCGGGCGTCCTCGCCGGCGTGGATCAGCGCGTTGTCCTGATCCGCCGCCAAAAGGGATTCCCCGCGCCCGCCGGAGCCCAACACCAGATAGCACCAGGCCGCCGGGGCCGGTCCAAGTTCCTCGGCGGCCAGGGTCACGGCCCGTGCTGAAAGGTCGCGCAGCACCGCCGAGATCACCGCAGCCACGTCCAGGGCCGGAACCTGCTCGTCGAGCAGGGCCCGCGCCAGGGCGGGAAGCTGTTCTTGCACCGCCGCGAGCTCGGCGCCCGTCCGGGCAAAGGCAATCTCGTCGCCGAGCATGAGCGCGTGCCCGGCGCGCTGCTTCAGCAAGCCCCGCGCGGTGACCATGCCGACCGGCTCACCCCACTCGTCCAAGGCGAGCAGATGGCGGAGCCCCAGCCTTTGCATACGCCCAAGTGCCAGGAAGACGAATGCCGCAGCCGGAACGCCCTCTACCGGCGCGGTCATGGCGTCTTGCGCCTTCAGGTCGAGCGCGGCTGCCCCGCGCTCCGCGACGAGACGCGCGAGATCACGCTCGGTGATGATGCCCAAGGGCTCGGACTCCACGATCACGGAGGAGCAGTTGGCTTCACGCATCCGCTCGACAGCTTGGGTCAAGGAAACATCCGGCGGGACGATGACGAGGGGTGCGCTCATCACATCTCGCACCCGGTGGCGATAGGGAAAGGAATCCACCCGGTCGGCCGCGGCAAGGGTCTCGGACATCACACGCCCCATGTCAGATTTCCCAACCAGCGGCCTTCTGGGGCGCGCGAAGCCGCTCCGCCCGGGCGGCGAAATCTTGCGCCTCGCCAAGGGTCGAGACGCCTGCGTCCCTCAGGCGGGGCAGAAGCCGGACGAAGATCTCGGCCGTAACGATCGCGTCGCCCAAGGCGGTGTGGCGCCCCTCGACATCCACGCCGAGCCGCTCGGCGATCACGTCGAGGTCGAGTTCCCGCAATTCAGGTTCCAGAACGGCCATCAAATGCCCGGTGTCCAGCGAGAGCGGCGGGGTCCAGGCGACCCCGGCCCGTTCGGCCTCCCGCGACAGGATCGTCAGGTCGAAGCCGATATTGTGGCCCACGACCGCCCCAGATCCGACCAACTCGCGCAGAGCCGCCAAGCGCGTGCCGATCGTCGGCGCATCCGCCACCATCTCGTCGCTGATGCCGTGCACGGCCGTCGAGCGCGGCGGGATCGGCATTCTCGGGTGGACCAGAACATCCATGTTGATGTCGGGGAAGATCCTTCGTCCGTGCAGGCGGACCGCGCCGATGGAGACGATGCGATCCCGCGTGACGTCCAGGCCAGTGGTCTCGCTATCCATCACGACCAGACTGAGCTCTTCCAAAAGGGTTTCCGGAGCAGCCGGCCGCTCCGGCGGCGGGCGATCGTGCAAGGCAAGGTCGTGGTGCAACACAGCCGGATGAACGGCCTCCCCGGCGCCAGGCAAGGACACGACGGATCCGCCATGGTGGCCCAGATCAGCAACGCGAACTTCCAGGTCCTCGCCCCCCGCGGTCCGCGCAATGCCCCGTACCGGCTCGCCGCGCTCGCAGGCTTGGCGGGTCAAGGCGGCGAGGCTTTCGCGGTCAAAGGCAGCATAGACACTGGTGCCAACCGCGAGCCTATCCGCGCCCAGCAGCGACAAGGCCGCGGCGTTCACCAAGCTGACCAGCCCATTCTTGGTGACCACGACCAGGCCTTCGGCCGCCGCCGCCACGACCGCCGACAGGCGTTCGTCCGGCAGGGAGCGCGCGGCCGTCCGGTCCAGCAAAGCCTCGGCCGCGACGCGCGCAAGTCCGGAGATTTCCACGTCGGCGTCGCTCGGGCCGAGCCAGCGCTTCGGCAGCGGCGTCCCAATGCTCGCGGCCGTCAGAAGATCGGCGCGCAACCGCGCGATATCCCTGAAATGGCCGTCGAGCACCGTGAACGCGATCCAAGTCGCCGCCAGACCAAGAAACGCAAGGCCGATCAAGATTACCAGTGGAAGGGTTAGCCCCCCCCCCTTCTCGACCACCCGGACGATGGTAAAGACCGCCATCACGGCCAAAACGGAGGCGAGCGCCACGAGGCAGATGGTCAAGGCCCCGCGCGCTCCCCGCATACCCTGCCGTTTCATGGCTGTCAGCCCTCGTTGGGCGCCGACTCCCGCGCAGTACTCTCGCGGCCCGCCACACTTGAAGCGACCGCCACCGGGTCGACCGAGGCCAGCATCGTTTCATAGCTGCGGCAAAGATTGGCGCGAACGTTGTTCTCGATGAGCTCTTGGTCATCAAGCCGCAAGCGCGGGTGAATCGGCAAGCTCTTGAAGATCCGTGCCCCGCCCGTGTGCCCGATTTCGTGGACGGGGATCGGCGCCGCGAGCTGCGCGCGAATCAGCCTGTCCCTGCAAGCCTCGATCTCGCCCTCCCAGCCATCGGGAAAGTGGGAGGGAGCCGGATAGAGCCGAAAGGCGGCGGCTACGCTGTCGGTTAAATAACTCGAGAGCCCGGGCAAGTCGCCGTCCACGTGGGGGCGCAAGAACCCCTCGCACATGATCGCGACATCGCTGCCGACCGCTGCGTAGGCATCCCAGCGGCAAATGTCGAGGGCGTCGAGGAAGGTCTGCTCCATAAGTAGTTTGTCCCAGTGGAACCCGGCCCGAATCCGGCAATATTCAAGAGTGCATTTTTGCGATACGAAAGCAGTTTGAGCCGCCAAGAAATCATCAAATCCGGGACACTCCCGAATTTTCTCGGTCTGCTTTCCACTTCTAAATAAAGAGTTTAGCACCTAACCCGACCGTCTTATTTTTCGCCTTTTGGACTCCGCCCTTCCTATGCTAATTTAAACAACTACGCACGTATACATATAGCTTTCTTACGAAAGCGACAGAGACGGTGTCGGAGGGGCGGCCGCGTATACGGTGTAGTCAAAGGAGGGGAGAAACTATCCGGCCTGCCCTGATGGTTCTCGGTTCAGCCTAGGCTCGGACACACAGTCCGGCCGCGGCAGCTGAGTTCATTCTGGAGGAGGCCCGAAAGACATGTCCGATAGCCAAATATCGCCGGAACAGGCGGAACGGCACTGGGCGAAGACGAAATCCCTCATGGTCGTCACGCTCATCATCTGGTTCATATTTTCGTTCGTCGTGCACGCCTTCGCGCCGAGCCTGAACGAAATCGTCATCATCGGCTTCCCGCTTGGCTGGTACATGGCCGCGCAGGGGTCCCTGATCGTCTTCGTCGTGCTGATCTTCTGGTTTGCCGCCCGGCAAAACAAGATCGACGAGGAATTCGGCCTAGCCGAAGACGAGATAGAGTGAGGGCGGCGCCATGAGCACGGATTTCGTCAGTAATCTCAGGAAGATCTACGGAACCTACACCGGTGGCTTCGTTGCCTTCGTCGTCTTGCTCGCGATTCTCGAGCAGGTTGGCGTGCCCGACCGCATCATCGGCTATCTGTTCGTCTTCTTCACCATCGCCGTCTATGCCGGGATCGGTATCCTTTCCCGCACCATGCAGGTGTCGGAATACTACGTGGCGGGGCGGCGGGTGCCGGCCTTCTACAACGGCATGGCCACGGCGGCGGACTGGATGTCCGCGGCCTCCTTCATCGCGATGGCGGGCGGCCTTTATGCACGCGGCTATAGCTACCTCGCCTTCGTATTGGGGTGGACCGGCGGCTACGTGCTGGTTGCGGTTCTTATTGCGCCTTACCTGCGCAAGTTCGGTGCCTACACGGTGCCGGACTTCCTGGGCAGCCGCTATGGAGGCAACTTCGCCCGCTTCATCGGCATCGTGGTGCTGTTCTGCTGCTCCTTCACCTACATCGTTGGGCAGGTGACCGGCACCGGAATCATCGCCTCGCGCTTCCTTGGCATCTCCTACGAGGTCGCGGTCTTCGTCGGCCTGGTCGGGATTCTTGTCTGCTCGATGATGGGAGGGATGCGCGCGGTCACCTGGACACAGGTGGCGCAGTACATCGTCCTGATCATCGCCTACTTGATACCGGTGGTGATCCTGTCGGCGCAGAAGACAGGCGTGCCGATCCCGCAGTTGATGTATGGCGAGGTTTTGCAGCAGGTTGCGGAGCTCGAACGCACCAAACCCGCGCTGGAAGGGGTGAAGCCATTCATGGCGACACCCGCGAACGGCACCGAGTGGTTCAACTTCTTCGCGCTCATCATCTGTTTGATGATTGGCACGGCCTCGCTGCCGCACGTCCTGATGCGGTTCTTCACCACGCCGAGCGTGCGTGACGCGCGCAAGTCCGTGGGCTGGGCCCTGTTCTTCATCTTCCTGCTGTACTTCACGGCACCCGCCTACGCCACCTTCGCCAAGTTGGAGGTCTACCAGAACGTTCTGGGGGCCGACCTGTCGACATTGGAGGCGGTCCAGGGCTTGCCCGCGTGGATCTTCACCTATGGGGCGATCGAGCTTGTGCAGATCTGCGGCGTGAACGCGGCTTCGGCGCAAGCGGTCTTCGAGGCCTGTCAGGCCGCCGGGGTGACGGACCTGGTGCACGCTCAGTTTGCCATCAAGTCCGACACGGTCGTGATCGCGACCCCGGAAATCGCCGGCCTGCCTTATGTCATCGCCGGTCTGGTGGCAGCGGGCGGATTGGCGGCGGCACTATCCACCGCCGACGGGTTGCTGCTGGCCATCGCCAACGCGCTTTCGCACGACATCTACTACCGGATGGTCGATCCGAAAGCGTCGACGCGCAAGCGCCTGATCGTGGCCCGCATCCTGCTGGTGGCGGTGGCGATCCTCGCGGCCTACACGGCGAGCTTCAAGCCGGGCGGGATCCTCTCTCTGGTGGCTTGGGCGTTCTCCCTGGCCGCGGCCGGCTTGTTCCCGGCCCTTGTGATGGGAATCTGGTGGACCCGGACGACCAAGCAGGGGGCGATCGCTGGCATGCTCGCGGGCTTCGGCGTGACGCTGTTCTACTTGCTCTGGACCCATCCAACCATGGGCTTCGCCCAGCCGGAATGGTTCGGCATCAAGAACATCTCAGCCGCGATCCTTGGCTTGCCGGTGGCCTTCATCGTCACCTACGTGGTGAGCAAGATGACCCCGGAGCCCTCGCAGGAGATGCAGGACTTCGTGACGTCCATCCGCATCCCGAAGGGCAAGCCCTTGATGGAGGAAACCGGCACCTAAGCCGGCGAGAAATAGACGTCCCCTTGGGCCCGGCTTCGGCCGGGCCCCTTCTTTCTAAGCCGCCCCTTCTTGGCCACAATGGGCCGGCAAGGCGGGTGCTTACCGTGACAAGCTGAGGGTCTGATTCTTGGAGATGTTCTCGGGCCAATTCTGGGCCTATTGGTACTATAATATACCGAACTACGTTTTGGCGGCCGCCATGTACACGCTGCTCGGCCGCTTTGGTCTGTCCTTCTTCGTGCCGCCGGATTGGGAGAACTACATCTGGCGCGGCTTTCTGAAAGTGACCGACCCGATCGTCGCCGCGGTTCGCTATATCACCCCGCTCGCGGTGCCGGAACTCCTGTTGCTGCCCATCGGCTGGCTCTGGCTCTTGATGATCCGGGTCGTCTTTACCTTGGTTATGACAATCGCCGGCTTGACTCCCCCGGTGGATGCGCTGCCGGCCGGCCAAGCAGGAGGATAGAATGCTCGGTTTCATCCTGATCGTGGCCATGCTGAATGGGCTCGGCTCACCAGCCCTGCAGATCATTTTCGCCCACGCCCCGCTGTGGATGCCGGGTTTCCTGCCGGTTAATCTTCAGGTGGTGCTCTATGCCAGCTCCCTGCTCTGCTCCACCCTGACATTGCTGATCGCAGGAATACCGGCCG
>JARFRB010000110.1 GCA_029287455.1 Pelagibius litoralis
CCGACGATCCCAACATGATCAAGGCGATCTGGTGCTTCATGCTGTTCGGGGTCGCCGCGATCACCTTCGCCTTCGTGCGCTGGCTCTACTCGACCCGCTACGGTCACGCCATCAACGCCATCCGCGACGACGAGGAGAAGGCGGAGGGCATGGGCATCCGGACCACCCGCTACAAGATGCTGACCTGGGCCATGTCCGCCGTGCCCTTGGGCATCGCGGGGGGCATCTACGGGAACATGGTCGGCTTCTTCGAGCCCTTGGAAGTCGCCTTCCCGACCGTGACCTTCGGCATCTTCATGGTGGTCATGGTGCTTCTGGGGGGCAAGGGCACGATCTGGGGACCGATCATCGGGGCGCTGGTCTTCCATGTCATCAAGGAGGTGACCTGGACCTACCTGGAGGGCACCCAGTGGGTCGTGCTGGGCATGCTGATCGTGGTCATCGTGGTCTTCTTCCAGCAAGGCATCGCCGGGTGGATGATCGACCGTTACCCGGCTGCCTTCGGCCGCACCCTCGACCAGAAGCGGGAGCCGGCGGAATGACCGACATTCTGACCATCGACAACATCAGCAAGTCCTTCGGCGGTGTCGTCGCCAACAAGGATATCTCGCTTTCGGTTCCTCAGGGCCGGATCACGGGGCTGATCGGCCCGAACGGTTCGGGCAAGACCACCCTGTTCAACTCGATCGTCGGCTATCATCCGATCGATTCCGGTTCGATCCGTTTCGACGGCGAAGAGATCTCCACCCTGAACGTGCAGCAGATCGCCCGCCGTGGCCTATTGCGCACCTTCCAGCAGACGCGGATCTTCTCCAAGATGAACTGCGTCGACAACATGCTGATCTCCTTGCCGCACCGCAACACGCGCTTCGCGGAGATGTTCTCTCACTATTCCAAGGAGAACGTGGAGAAGGCGGAAAGCTTGCTGGATTTCGTGGGCTTGTACGAAAAGCGCTTCCTGCTGTCCGGCGACCTTAGCTTCGGCCAGCAAAAGCTCTTGGAGTTCGCCATGGCGCTCATGAACGAGCCACGCGTTCTCATGCTCGACGAGCCGACGGCCGGCATCAATCCCACCTTGATCAACGGCTTGATCGACCGCCTGAAGCGGGCGAATGCCGAGTTTGGGATCACCTTGTTCATCATCGAGCACAATATGCGGGTCATCATGAATCTCGCTGAGAAGATCTACTGTCTCGCCCATGGCGAGCTTCTTGCCGAGGGACCGCCGCAGGACATTCAGGACAACCAGCTCGTGATCGACGCTTACTTGGGGGCGCACTGATGGTTGGCGAGGACGGCAACTCCGGAACGCCGGAAAACCCGGAGCGCAAGATCAGCGGCTATGGGAAAGGCGGCGTCGAAGCGGTTCTCTCGGTGGACGAGGTTACGCGCAAGGCCAGGGAAATGTCCCAAGGGCGCGTGGACGAGTCCACCCTCGACGAACTCGTCGGCGCCGAGGTTTTCCTATCAATCGACCATCTGAAAGCCGGCTACGGCAAGATGGAGATCCTGCACGATTTCTCTCTCAGGGTGGGGCGGAAGCAATCGCTTTGCCTGATTGGGCCCAACGGGGCCGGCAAGTCGACGGTTCTGCACTCGATTTTCGGCTTCACGAACATCTTTTCCGGCAGTGTCTCGGTCAATGGATCGGAGGTGACTGCCCTGCCGCCCAGCAGCAAGCTGCGCTCGGCCGGGATCACCTACATCCTGCAGGACAACTCCGTCTTCCCGGACATGACGGTTGAAGAGAACCTTTGGATGGGCGGCTATCTGCTGGATAAGCCCGAGCAAGCCAGGCAGCAGGCCGAGAGGGTCTTCGAGAAATACGACCGTCTCCGCGCCCGGCGTGGCCAGCCGGCACGCGTTTTGTCGGGCGGCGAGCGCCGCCTGCTGGAAATCTCGCGGGCCCTGGTGATGAACCCTGACGTGCTCTTGGTCGACGAACCCTCCATCGGCCTGGAGCCGCGCTACATCGACATGGTGTTCGAGATCCTCGACGATCTGCAGCGCAATGAGGGCAAGACCATCGTCATGGTCGAGCAGAACGCCAAGAAGGGCCTGGAGTTCGCCGATATCGGCTACGTTCTGGTGTCCGGCGAAATCGCCATGGCGGGCAGGGGCGACGAACTGCTGGAGAACCCGGAGGTCGGGCGGCTCTTCCTAGGTGGTTAGGGCCGCTTGAGGCCTTGCGCGCGCCTCGTTTCATCCTGATATGACAAGGACTTCTCAAAACCCTTGAAGAGGCTAGTGCGATGCCGCGCGTCCTTGGTTTCATCCTGATTTTCCTCGCGGCGGCTAGCGGGTCCGCACTCGCCCAAGAAACCAAGCTTGGCGAACTCACGGTAGCGGATGCTTGGGCGCGGGCGACGATCGGTCAGCAGAAAAGCGGAGTCGCTTATCTGACGGTCACCAACGAAGGTGCCGTGCCGGACCGATTGCTCGCTGTCGCCACTCCGGCGGCGAAAATGGCGCATCTCCACACCCATCTCTCCGAGGATGGCGTAATGAAGATGCGGCCCGTGGAGGCCATCGAAATTCCGGCCGGCGGCACAGTGAAGCTGGAACCCGGCGGGCTGCATGTCATGCTGATGGGTGTGGCGGAACCCTTGAAAGAGGGGGAGACGGTCCCGATGACGCTAACCTTCGAGAAAGCGGGGACCATGGAAATCGATGTCGCGGTCCAGAAGGCCACGGCGATGCAACATGGTATGGCTGGCCAAGGTCATGGTCACGGTCAGGGTCACGGGCATTCGGGCCACGCCGCGGGCGCCAAGGCTGCCGGAAAGCGCGATCATGCCGCCCATGGCCATGGGCGGCATGGCCATGGCGCGCACAAGCATGGGGAGATGGTCGACCTACCGGCCGGCCCGGATGCGCCCACCTTGGCTGTCGAGATTTCCGAGGATTCCGTTGGCGGCTGGAACCTGCGAATCGTCACCACGAACTTCACCTTCGCCCCGGAAAAGGTGAACCGGCCCGGAAAGGCGCGTGAGGGGCACGCTCACCTCTACGTCAATGGAGAGAAGGCGGCGCGGATTTACGGTCCCTGGTTTCATATCGCATCTTTGCCGCAGGGCACCAACGAGGTGACCGTGACATTGAACACTAACGATCACCGTCACATCGGTGTTGAGGGCATTCAGCTCAGCAAGACCCTCGAGGTTGAGGTACCTTAGCGGCGTGAAGAGCCGATCGGCACGAGAGGTGGAGGAACGGCTATGCGTGTGAACGGGCGGCCGATGCGGACGATTTGGCTCGTCGAACCCCTTGGGGCGGTTGAGATCATCGATCAGACAAAGCTGCCATTCCGTTTCGAAATCGCGAAGCTTGAGCGTTTGGAGGATGCGGCCCACGCGATCCGCGCCATGCTGGTACGGGGTGCGCCGCTGATCGGGGCGACCGCAGCCTACGGCCTGGCCTTGGCCCTGCGCGAGGAGCCCAGCGATGCAAGGCTCCATGCCGCCCAGGCGGTCTTGGCGGCGACCCGGCCCACCGCCATCAACCTGCGCTGGGCCCTGGACCGCATGGCCAGGCTGCTGGGTCCCTTGCCGGAAGGTGAGCGGGTCGAGGCGGCCTACGCCGAGGCAGCCCGGATCGCCGACGAGGACGTGGAGATCAACGCGGAAATCGGCCGCAATGGACTGGCAATCCTCGAGACACTGGCGAAGGGTAAGGACAGTGGGCCGCTCAACGTCCTGACACATTGCAATGCCGGCTGGCTGGCGACGGTGGACTGGGGGACCGCCACGGCCCCGATCTATATGGCGCACGACGCGGGCCTGCCCATTCACGTCTGGGTGGACGAGACGCGGCCGCGCAACCAGGGGGCCTTCCTGACCGCGTGGGAGCTTGCCAATCAGGGCGTGCCCCACACCGTGATCGTGGATAACGCCGGCGGCCACCTGATGCAGCATGGGCAGGTCGACCTTTGCATTACCGGCACGGATCGGACCTCGGCGGCGGGGGACGTCTGCAACAAGGTCGGCACCTATCTCAAGGCGCTGGCTGCTAAGGATAATGACGTTCCCTTCTACGTCGCCCTACCTTCGCCAACCATCGACTTTTCCTTGCACGATGGGGTGGCGGAGATCCCGATCGAGCAGCGCGACCTCTCGGAGGTCACGCACATTTCCGGCCGTGCGGACGATGGGCGGATCGAGACCGTGCAACTGACCCCAGATGCCAGCGCGGCCGCGAACTACGCCTTCGACGTCACTCCGGCGAGACTTGTCACTGGATTGATCACCGAACGAGGCGTCGCCGAAGCGTCGAGTGAGTCCATCGCCGCGCTCTTCCCCGAGCGCGCCCGCCGCTCCGCCTGAGCAGGGGAAGCCGCATGCCCAGCGACAAGAAAGCAGACACGCTGACGACTCGCCGGGCCATCATTGAAGCCTGCCTCGCAATGAACGCCGCGGGCATCAACCAAGGCACCTCGGGCAATGTGTCGTCGCGCTTGAACGATGGCTTTCTGATCACGCCTTCAGGCGTCCCCTATGACAAGATGACGTCCGACCGGATCGTCCCTGTGGACGATAGCGGGCGCTATCGCGGCGCGTACCTGCCGTCGAGCGAGTGGCGAATGCACCGCGATATCTATCTCGCTAGGCCTGAAGCCGGTGCCGTGGTGCACGCCCATTCCAACTACGCGACCGCGCTGTCTTGTCTGCGCCGCGAGATACCGGCTTTCCACTACATGGTCGCGGTGGCCGGCGGAGACAGCATCCGCTGCGCCGACTACGCCACCTTCGGCACCGAGGAGCTTTCGCGCAACATGATGCAAGCCTTGGAGGGGCGGCGCGCCTGCCTCTTGGGCAATCACGGAATGATCTGCTTCGGGCCGACCCTGGAGAAGGCCCTCTGGTTGGCGGTTGAGGTCGAAACCCTGGCCAAGCAGTATTGGATAGCCCTGCAGGCCGGCGAGGTCATCCTGCTCGACGCGGCGGAGATGGCGCGGGTCTTGGCCCGCTTCGAAACTTACGGCAAGCAACCGGATCAGGTTTCGGATTCGGACGGCTAAGGCCTTAATCTCGGTCCGAAGGGACAGGGACTGGCCCGAACACGCTCCAACCGGTGGCTTGCGCCAGCTCCTCGAAGGCCTTGGAGGCCAGGACCGAATTGCCGTTGGCGTCGAGGCCGGGGCACCAAGCGGCGACGGACGCGATGCCGGGGATGCTGCCCAGGATGCCGCCGCCCACACCGCTCTTTCCGGGGATGCCGACCCTGAAGGCGAACTCGCCGGACGCATCGTAGTGGCCGCAGGTCAGCATCAGGGCATTGATCCGGCGGGCGCGAAGCTGAGAGACCACCGCCGCCTGGCTCTCGTCCGGCTGGCCGGCCGCCGCCAGAAAGCGCCCGGCCTTCGCCAGTTGCCGGCAGGTCATGGCGATCGCGCAGTGGCGAAAGTAGACCTCCACGGTATCCGCCACGGGATGTTCCAGGTTGCCTTCGGCGCGCATGAAGTTCGCAAGC
Source organism: Pelagibius litoralis (assembly GCA_029287455.1). Lineage (GTDB taxonomy): Bacteria > Pseudomonadota > Alphaproteobacteria > Kiloniellales > DSM-21159 > JARFRB01. Next base: position 5,470 of record JARFRB010000110.1, read on the forward strand.
GCGAGATTTCTATAGCCAGTGCGCGCTTCGGACGCGGCCACCGAGGCATCGATCCCGATGCTGTCGTCTCCGGCCAGATCGCGCAGGAAGGCGAGAATGTCCTGGACGGCGGCTTCAGGCGCGCGGCCAGCGAGCAGGATATCCGCGACGGCGATGGCGCCAGCGTTGATGAAGGGGTTTCTCGGCCGGCCCTTCTCGTACTCGAGCTGGACGATTGAGTTGAAGGGATTTCCCGATGGCTCCCGGCCAACCCGTTCCCAAACCCGGTCACCGGCCTTCTCCAGGGCCAGGGTGAGCGTGAAGACCTTCGATATGCTCTGTATGGAAAACGGCACCTCGGCATCGCCGGCCGCGATCACCTCGCCGCCTATCGGGGCCACCGCGATTCCGAAGCGATTGACGTCCACCTTGGCCAGCTCAGGGATATAGGCGGCGGGTTTGCCGCGCTCGGTAGCTGCCGCCATACGCTGGGCGATCCGCTCGACGATTTCCTTGAGGTTGGCGTGGGCGATAGTTTGCATTGGCCGATAGTCTTCCATCATGGCTGCTTGCCCATGCTATGCTGGCCGGCGCGAGAATGGGAACCGCCTAATGGAAGAGACGCAAACCATCGACGCCCTCACCCGGGATCTCTTGCTGTGGATCGGCGAGGCTCCGCGCGACTACGCGGAGGTGATGGAGGCCTGGCGCCCCTCTTGCCCGCGCCTGGCGGTCTGGGAACACGCGAGCGACCTCGGCCTGTTGCGGCGGGAGAGCGTGGCGGATGGGCCGGCCAAGGTCGCGGTGGCGGAGGCCGGCCGGGCGTTCTTGCGCACAGGGCCCGCTGCGTGAGCCGCCGGCCCATGGCGAACTCGATCTGATATGTCGCGCAAACCGGTCAAACCGTCTTCTTCCCACGCGGATGCCTACGAGCGATTGCTGGAGTTCATCGACTCCGGTGAGCTGCCGCCGGGCTCGCGCCTGCGCGAGTCGGGGCTTGCCGAGCGTCTCGGTACCAGCCGCACCCCCGTTCGGGAGGCCTTGCGGCGCTTGGAAGCGCAGGGGCTGGTGGTGCACGAGCCCCATCGCGGCGTGGTCGTCGCCGAGCTCGACTACGATCAACTGGGCGAACTCTACGCGGTGCGCGAAGTGCTGGAAGCCACCGCCGCCAGGCTGGCCGCACGGCATGCCTCGCCGGAGGAAGTCGAGATTTTGCGAGAGATGGCGCGCTCTCACGAGGCCCTCGTGGACGATGCGGATGCCTTGGCGCAGGCGAACAAGAAATTCCACCGCCAGATCACCCGCGCCTCGCATAACCGCTACCTCAACGCCATGCTGGAAACCATGCGCATCAACCTCGCCCTGCTCTCCGGCACCACCTTTACCTTGGCTGAACGGCGGCGGGCCGTCGCGAAGGAGCATCGCGAGATCGTCGAGGCTATCGCGGCCGGCGACGAGGAAGCGGCTCGGAAATTGGCCGCGCGCCATATCTCCAACGGTTACAAAGCCCGGATCGCCTTGGCCGCGCGCCAGTGAGTCCCTGGCCGTCTGGGGCCTAGATAAAGCGTTTGAGCAGAGGCGCGCCCAGGATCACGAGAAACACCCGGATCACGTGATGCAGGGCCACGAAAGCCACGTCCGCACCAGCCACGATGGCGAGGATCGTCATCTCCGCCTGGCCGCCGGGCGCATAGGCCAGCAGCGCCTCCATGGGGCTTGCCGCGCCGATGGATACCACGAGATGCTCGAATCCCGCGGCCAGACCGATCAGAATCAAGCAATAGCCGACCGCCGCCAAGACCAGGTTCCTGAGTTCGGCCAGGGTGAGCCCGAAGTAGCTGGCCCCCACCCCCATGCCGATCACGAGCTGCGCCACGATGATGGCTTCCGAGGGCGGGCGGAAATGAATGATCCCGGCGAGGCTGGCCGCTGCACCAAGGATCATGGGGCCGGTGATCGACGCCCCGAAGAGCCCGATCAGGCTTGCCAGGCGCCAGCCGGCCAAAGCGATGATCGCCATCAGCAGCAGCTCGATTGGCGGAATCGCCTCGGCGGGCGGGCCGGCGAGGCTTTTGCTTGTGTCCGTCCCGTAGAGAAACTCCAGAATGAAGGGCAGGGTTGACACAATCACCAGCACCCGCGTGGCATGAACGAGGGAGAGAGCGCGCACCTTGGCACCTGCCTCCTCGCCAAAGGCCAGCATGTCCTGCAGGCCGCCCGGCATGGCGGAGAAGTACGCCGTCGGCTTGTCGAAGCCGCAAATCCTTCGGAAATAGGGATAGCCGATGCAACCGATGGTCAGGATGTAGATGGGCAGCAGGGCGAGGCTGCTTGCCATTTCCCCCAGGCGGCTCAGCAGCTCCGGCTGAAAGGAAGCGCCGATGGCAACCCCCAGAATGGTCCGCACCGCGATCGTCGCCGGCTTTGGCATCGCCGTGCGCCAGCCGATCAGGCTGAAGGCAAGCCCTACGAACATCGGGCCGAGAAGCCAGGGCAACGGCAGGCCAGCCAGAAGGAAGATGCCCGCTCCGGCAAACCCGGCCACAATGGTGCGGAGCAGAAATTGGTATTGGCGGAGCTTCCGGAGGTTCACCGCGAGAAACCTTGACGTGGAATTGTACGCAAGGGTATACGATTTGTGTTGACGAGGAAAGAGACCCCGTGATCCAAGACAAGCTCTACGACGTTTTGGTTGTGGGTGGCGGTAATGCCGCCCTCTGCGCGGCGGTGACGGCACGCGAGCGCGGAGCCTCGGTCATCCTTTGTGAGCATGCGCCGCGCGGCCTGAGGGGCGGTAACAGCCGGCATACCCGCAACCTGCGCTGCGCGCACGACGAGCCGACCGACGTCCTGACGGAAAGTTACGGCGAGGACGAGTACATCAAGGACCTCTTGCGCGTGACCGGGGGCATCACGAACGAACGGCTTGCGCGCATGACGATTCGGGAGTCCAAGTTCGTCACCCCCTGGATGTACGAGAACGGCGTCCGCTTCCAGCCCTCTCTCGGCGGCACGCTGAGTTTGTCGCGCACCAATGCCTTCTTTCTCGGTGGGGGCAAGGCCTTGGTGAATGCCTACTACGCCCGGGCCGAGCAGCTTGGCGTGGACATTCACTACGACACAGAGGTGCTTTCCTTGGATATCCAGGATGGATTCTTCAGTGGGGCGGAGGTCGATAGTCGGGGCTTCGGGGCCCGTGTCCGGGCCAAGAGCCTGATCGTGGCGGCAGGTGGCTTTCAGGGAAACATCGAGTGGCTGAAAGAGGCTTGGGGCCCCGCGGCGGAGAACTTTCTCATCAGGGGCACGCCCTATAATCGCGGCCGGATGTTGCGCCAGCTTCTCGACAACGGCGCCGATCCCATCGGTGATCCGACCCAATGCCACGCGGTCGCCATCGATGCGCGGGCGCCGAAGTTCGATGGTGGGATCGTCACGCGCCTGGACTGCGTGCCCTTCTCGGTGGTGGTGAATCAGGCGTGCGAGCGCTTCTACGACGAGGGCGAGGACGTTTGGCCCAAGCGCTACGCCATCTGGGGGCGGCTGGTCGCCCAGCAGCCGGGTCAGATCGCCTACGCCATCATCGACTCCAAGGCGCTGGACCTCTTCATGCCCTCGGTCTTTCCGCCGGTCGAGGCCGGCACCATCGAGGATTTGGCCGGTAAGCTTGGCCTCGACGCGGCAAAGCTGCGCGGCACCATTGATGGCTTTAGTGGCGCGCTGCGCCCGGGCAGCTTCGACTCCACCAAGCTCGACGATTGCCGGACCGAGGGGCTGGATCCCCCGAAGACCCATTGGGCGCGGGCGATCGACACGCCGCCGTTCTATGCCTATCCGCTGCGGCCGGGGGTGACCTTCACCTATCTCGGCGTGCGGGTGGACGAGAAAGCACGAGTTCAAATGGGCGACGGCAAGCCCGCGGCGAACATGCTGGCGGCCGGCGAGGTCATGGCGGGCAATATTCTAGGCAAGGGCTATCTGGCGGGCACCGGCATGACCATTGGCACGGTCTTCGGCCGCCTGGCGGGGGAGGAGGCCGCACGCTATGTCAACGCTTGAGACCACCCCATCCTTGGTGGCTCTCGCCCAAGGCCTGGAAGCGGACACCCTGGCCGAGGCGCGCCGGACCATGGAGGTCTGCAACGCCTGCCGTTATTGCGAAGGCTATTGCGCGGTGTTTCCGGCAATGGAACTGCATCGCCAGTTCTCCGACGCGGACCTGGTTCATCTCGCCAATCTCTGTCATGGCTGCAAGGGCTGCTACTACGCCTGTCAATACGCCCCGCCGCATCCCTTCGGCCTCAACGTGCCGCGTACCTTCGCCGATCTGCGCCGGGAGAGTTACGAGGCTTTCGCTTGGCCGGCCCCTCTTGCCCGCCTCTTTCAGAGGAACGGGCTCTTCGTCAGCTTGGCGACGGCCGTGGCGCTGATCGTCACCATGGCGCTCTCGACCCTTCTTATCTCGCCGGAGAGGCTGTTCGGGGTTCATCGTGGGCCGGGATCGTTCTATAGCGTCGTTCCTTACGACGTAATGGTTTGGGTCGCCACCCTTACCTTCGGATTCGCGGTTCTGGCCTTGGGGATGGGCCTGCGCAACTACTGGGCCACGGCCGGACGGAAAGCGATTGGCTGGAAATCCCTGGCGCTTGCCCTGCACGACGCCCTGACCTTGCGCCACCTTAGCGGCGGCGGGCATGGCTGCAACGACACCGACGAGGGCTTTACCCAAGGGCGCCGCTGGCTCCACCAGGCGATGATGTGGGGATTCTTGCTATGCTTCGCCTCAACCTCGGTGGCCACCGTTTACGACCATCTGCTTGGATGGATCGCGCCCTATTCCTGGTATAGCCTGCCGGTCTTGCTCGGCACGGTCGGTGGTGTCGGATTGACCGTCGGTTCGGGCGGCCTGTTCTGGCTGAAGCTCCGCACGGATCCGGAGCCGCTCTCGCCGCGAAACCTGGGCATGGACGCCGGCTTGCTGGCGCTCCTGTTTCTGGTGGCGACCACCGGCCTCGCACTGCTCTTCTTTCGGCACACCAGCGCCATGGGCATGCTCTTGGTGATCCATCTCGGCGTCGTCTTGGCTTTCTTTCTCACTCTGCCCTACGGAAAGTTCGTTCACGGCATCTATCGCTTCGCGGCACTGGTGCGCGATCACGCCGACTGCCGGGCGGGCGACAGCGCCTGATCCTCGGCTAGCCGAGATAGACGAGAGTCGCAATCACGAAGAAGATCAGCACGCCGAAGATGTCGTTGCTGGTGGTGATGAACACGCCGGTCGCCATGGCCGGATCCACCTTGAAGTGGTTGAGCACCAGGGGAATTGTGGCTCCCAGCGTGGCGGCCATGACGATTACCGTGGCAAGCGACAGCCCCGCCGCGACGGCCAGCCGCAGGGGATCCACGATCTCGAAAATCTGCGCCGCCAACAGGATCAGCGCCCCGAGCAGAAGGGCGACCAGGACCCCATTGATCAGCGATCCCAAGAGTTCCTTGCCGATTCGCCGCCAGATGTCCCCAATCCACAGGTTTCCGAGGGCCAAGCCTTGCACCGTCACCGTCGAGGCCTGGATTCCGGCGTTTCCGGCCATGGCCATGACGATGGGGATAAAGGTCGCGAGAATGGCTGCTTTCGCCAGTTGCTCCTCGAAGGCGCCGACCACGACCGCGGCGATGCTGGCGCCGATCAAGCCACCGACCAGCCAAGGCAGCCGCCCCTTCACGAGGCGGCCGATGGATTCATCGGGGCGCGCGTCTGGCGCCACCCCGCTCATTAGCTTGATGTCTTCCTCCGCCTCGCGCCGGACCACGTCGCGCAACTCGTCCAGGGTGATGCGCCCGATCACCCGCTGGTTGGCGTCGACCACCGGGACGGTCTGCAGATTGTACCTTTCCGCGAGTGCCAGGACTTGCTCTTGGTCGGCCTCCGCGTGAACGCTCACCGGCACTGGCCGCATGATGTCCCGCACCAGGGTTCTCTTGGGGTGCAGCAGGAAATCGCGCAGCTTGAGCAGCCCGACTAGCCGCCGGTTCTCGTCGACGACATAGACTTCGTAAATCTTGTCGACCCGCTCGGCGCTCTTGCGGATCTGCCGCGTCGCTGTTCCTATTTGCCAATCGTCCAGCACGGCGACGAACTTGTTGCTCATGATGGCGCCGGCCGAGTCCTCGCCGAATTGCAGCCTTTGCCTCAGAAGGGGCGCCCGGGGAAGCCGCTCGAGCAGGGGCTCGACCATATCCTCCGGAAAGTCGCCGAGAAGCTCCACGGCATCGTCGTCATCCAGCCCCTCGGCGATCTCCGCGATCCTGGCGATCCCGGACTCTGCCATCAGCACGGCACGCAGGTCCGGGCTGATCTCGGCCAGCACCTTGACCGCCGGCCCGGGCGGTAGCCATCCGTAAAGCCGTCGGGCGCTGCGCAGCGGAAGCTGGATCAGCAAGGCCATCACCTCGGCTGGATGAAGCCCCTGGATCTTCTCGAGAACGTCGTCCTTCCGGTCTTTCTTGATCAGCCTTTTCAGGGATTTCAAGGATGGCTTGGCCAGACTTTGGGGATTGCCCGGCTCGTTGCCGCCATCGCGGCGCCTCGAATCCGTGGGCATGGGGGCTTGCAACACAATCCACCTCGATTTGCGCGAAAGCTTGGGCATGCCGACGCATTGCGACACGGGCGGGCGGAAGCGCCGAGAATAGGCCTATTTTCTTTCAGTTTGAAGTAAGCGTGCCCATTTGTGCCGAAGCCTGGCGTCAGCTAACTGTAGACCTCCAGGTCGCCGATGTTCTTGGCCCGGACGATGCTTTTGCGTTGATACTTCTTCTGGATCGGCGCGCTCAGTTCCGCGCGAAATTCTGTGCTGATGCGGATATCGCCGACCTCGGTCGCACCGGAAACCACGTCCTCGGTATGGATTGCCTCCAATCTCGCCGCCTTGTTGACCTCCGGGCCGATCAGCGTGAACTGATGGCGGGTGGTCGATCCGAAGTCGCCGCTGAGGACCAGGCCCAAGTGCAGCCCGATGCGCAGGTGCAAAGGCTTGTGCCCGATGCGGATTTGGGACACCGCGCGCAGAGCTTCCTCCCCGGCCCGCAAGGCCTCCAAGCAGGTCTCGCCGGCGTTCTTGTACTCCCGCAGCACCCAGAAGGCCATCAGGCCGTCGCCAATGAACTTATCTATATGGCCTCCGTGCGTCGCTATGGGGTCGGATTGCGCGTTGAAGAAGCGCTGCACGATGTCGGCGCTGCGTTCTGGTGCAAGCCGCAAGGTGTGCTGGCTGAAGTCCACGACGTCCGAGAACCAAACGATCGCCCGGTCGACCTTGTAGTCGGTCAAATGTCCGCCGCCAGACTGCAGCCGCCGGCTCAAGGCGTATTCGTTCGTGTAAGCGTGAAGGATGCGCGTATCGTCTTCAAGCTGACGGCTCAGGGAGGCAACTTTCGCGCTGGCGTTCTTCAGCTTCAATGAGATGATCCGGGCGATATTTCGCCAGATAATGTCTTTGCGCGGATGGCTCTCGATCTGCGACTTATCGATCACCAGGACCTCGACGTTGCTTTCGTTGGCGACCAGGTCGTAAAGGCGCCGGTAGCCGTTTCCAAGCAAGTGCTGTTCGCCCACCACCTCGTTGCGGCGGCGCACGAAGAGCGTGCGGTCACGGTCGCGCACCGCCACCGAGCCCGTGACGATGATCCACAGACATTCCGCCGGGTCGTCGCTGTGGCAAATGAACTCATTCTCGGCGTAGCGGTAGGGCCGAGGATCTAGGCTGGCCGCATCCGCGATATCGTCCGCAAGGCCGCTGGCGACGATTGCCTCTTCGTAGTCGCGCCCTAGGGGCGGAGATGTCGAAAGTTTTGGTTCGCTGGTCATGTCTGGTCTTCCGATTCAGGCTCCGCTCGAGGATAAGCTCTTGCAGGCATCGGTTCTTTCAGGTCCGGCCCATACCCGGGACTAGCATCACGCCCTAGGCGCGATGGACAGAGGGACTGCCTGCTGGGGGCTGCCTAGTTGCCAGAGTAGAAGGTTATCATTCTATCGGCTCGCCGAATTTGATGGCAATCAAGCTGACCGGGCCGCCAGGTGCCCTTGGACAAAGCTCAACATTCGCTGGGGCTAACTTGTGCGAGGGGCGACAAATGTTGGTGACCCGCGTGCGATGAGCTCGAGTGGCGGAGGCTGCGTCTTGCGTCAGGAGACGCCCATGCGCTCGTCAGTCGCCACCATCGCCGCCGCCATCATCCCCGTCGTCTCCGTCGTCTCCATCGTCACCATCGTCGTCGCCGTCGTCGTCCCCGTCATCGTCCCCGTCATCGTCGCCGTCGTCATCGCCGTCGTCATCGCCACCTCTTCCACCACTCTCCGAGCCGCCGCCACCTCTTCCGCCGCTCTCGGAGCCGCCACCACCCGAGCCGCCGCGATCGGGGGCGCCGCCACGCGGGCCGCCGCCAGTCGAGCCGCCGCCACGCGCGCCGCCGCCGCCCGGGCCGCCGCCCCGGGCGCCGCCGCCGGCCGAGCCGCCGCCGGGCGGGCCGGCGCCGG
>JARFRB010000127.1 GCA_029287455.1 Pelagibius litoralis
GCGCGGCGGTTTCCAGAGGACGTGAGGTAGAGCCAGTCGATCGAGGTCACCTCGCATTCAACCGCGACGAAGTTCGCGCGCCCTCCATGGCTCTCGGCCTCGCTTGGCCGGCGCTCCCTGAAATCGGGGGGCAGCCCGGAATCGGGGCAGTCAGTCTCGCTGCCGGGCTTTGCCTGGGCCAAATAGCAGCGCCGGCTCATGGGGGAGAGCGCGGCCCAGGCTTCATCCGCGAAGGAGTCTCGCTCGTGCAGCCGCGACACGGCCGCAATCCGGACCTGCGTCTGCTCGCTGGGATCGTAGAAGTTTAGCGCGATGCGCGGCTCGTGGCGCATATGGGCGATCTTGTCGCTGCGTGCATCGGAATGCAGACGCAACATACGGCGGCCGCGCTGGGCTTGCCGCAGCACGACGGTGCGCGCGTCGGGCGCGCCACCCGGCCCAAGTGTCGCCAAGATCGGCGTATGAAAACCGTGATTGCGTCGCGCTACCTCGGCTTCGAGCATATCCCAGATGCATTCCAGGACGCGATCCAGCCGCGGCTCCTCGTCATCCCGCCAATATACGACGCGGCCTTCCGGCATGCCCTCCTCCGCTCGAAAACGCCATCGGAACTTGGCGCCCGGCCCGATACACCGCGGAGATCAAGCACCCCGCCGAATAGACTCGCAGGCGAGGTCCAGGAACCTTATACTACTATTTGTGCCGCGAATTGCCACGTTCAACCTGGAAAACCTCGACGATTCAACCGATGCCCGTCCGAGGCTGGAGGAGCGGCTGCCGGTTCTTCGGCCAGCGCTGCTGCGCCTGGAGGCCGACGTTCTCTGTTTGCAGGAAGTCAACGCGCGCGCCGAGCCGGGCCGCAAGCGCCGTTCCCTCTTCGCGCTCGAGAAACTTCTGGAGGGCACGCCCTATGCCAGCTTCGACCGGGCGACGAGCCTTGGCGTGACCGGGCGGCGGCTTGCCGACCATCACAACCTGGCGATTCTGAGCCGCTGGCCAATCCAGGCATGCCGAAGCCTGCGCCACAACCTGGTGGAACCTCTGGACGTGACCTTGCCGGGCCAAGGTGGTGGCCCCTCCGAGGTTTATAAAGTCGAGTGGGACCGGCCCTTGCTGCACGTGAGTCTGGAGCTTCCGGGAGAGCGCGCTTTGGAGGTCTTGAATCTGCACTTGCGCGCGCCTCTGGCCGCGCCGGTGCGCGGCGGCAAGCGCCCCGGTGGCGCTTGGTCCGGCACCGATGCATGGGCCCGGGGCTTCTACCTCGCCGCCTTGAAGCGTGATGGGCAAGCCTTGGAAGCGCGTCTGCTGGTTGACAGTCTCTTGGACACCGACCCGGCCGCGCTGGTGGCCGTCTGCGGTGACTTCAACGCGCGGGAGCGGGAGACACCAACGCGATTGCTTTGTTCCGCCGTGGAAGACCACGAGAACCCGGCGCTATCCCCCCGCGAGCTTATCGATCTGTCAGAACATCTGCCGGCAGCGCGGCGGTATTCCGTTCTGCACGGGGCACAGCGGGCACTCTATGACCACATTCTCGTCTCGCACGCGCTGGTCGCGCGATTCCGCGGCATCTGGATCCACAATGAAGACTTGGCCGACTTGGATGCGCTCGTGCCGGGAGAGGCGAGCCCGAAGTCGTCGCACGCGCCGATCGTGGCGGAATTCGATCTCGACTAGCGGGCCGCGAATTGCTCGATCAGAGGGCGCATTCGAGAGATGTCGAACCCGGCGCCAGCAGCTTGCGCTAAAATTTGGTCCACCGGTTGGCTGCCGCCGCTGGCCTCCGCCAAGGCCCATAGCAAGACCGAGCGCATGCCGCTGCGGCAATGGGCCAAGACCGGGCCTGGCGACCGCTCGATGGCGGCCGCGAAGTTGCTGACGAGTTCGGACGATAGCTCCGCCGGTATCATGGGCAGGTGGACATAGGCGAGGCCTTCCGCTTCAGCAGCGGCGCGCACCTCTTCCGCGGTGGGTTGGCCAGGCTCTTCCCCATCCGGACGGTTGTTAACGATCGCCGTGAAGCCTTTTCGGGCCAGCTCCGGAACGTCCTCGGGGTGGACTTGCCCGCTCACTTCGAGTTTGGTGGAAAGCTTGGCGGTCATCGGCATGATCGAGATCCTTATCCAGCGGAAGGCATGTGCTCGCGGCGTCGCGCTCACCGAGATATAGGGACGGCCGGGCCGCCTGGCGAGGCGTCTCTAACCGGCCCGGGCTGGAAATCGCGCCGCCGGAGGTTTAGGGTCCCGCCCCTTGACCCTGGATCACCGGAGCCGACCGCTCATGTCCACCCCTGACCGTGTGAAAATCACCCGCGCGCTGCTCTCCGTTTCCGATAAGACCGGCCTCCTCGAATTGGCTCAGGCCCTTGTCGCCGCCGGCGTGGAGGTCCTGTCCACCGGCGGGTCCGCCAGGGCGCTTCGCGAAGCCGGCCTGCCGGTGACGGAGGTGTCGGAGGCCACGGGCTTCCCCGAGATCATGGACGGCCGGGTCAAGACCCTTCACCCGGCGATCCACGGCGGCATCCTGGCGCGCCGGGATTCTGTCGCGCATCGCGACGCCATGGTCACCCATGGCATCGCGCCCATCGACCTGGTTGCCGTCAATCTTTATCCCTTCCGCGAAACCGTTGCGGCCGGTGAGGACCGTGAAGCCTGCGTCGAGAATATTGACATCGGCGGCCCGGCGATGATCCGCGCCGCGGCCAAGAATCATGCCTTCGTTACCGTACTGACCGATCCAGCGGACTACGCAGCCCTCGTCGACGAGCTTGCGGCTCACCAGGGTGCGACGAGTCTGGAGCTGCGCCGGCGCTTGGCGGCTGCCGCCTATGCTCACACCGCGGCTTACGACGCGGCGGTGTCCGCTTGGATGGCGCGCGAGGAGGGCCAGGATTTTCCCGAAAGCTTGACGCTCGCGAGCCAGCGTCAGGAGGTCTTGCGCTACGGCGAGAACCCGCAACAGCAAGCCGCCTTTTATCGCTGGGGAGATGCGCGTCCGGGGGTGGCTACCGCCCGGCAGCTTCAGGGCAAGCAGCTCAGCTACAACAACCTGAACGACACCGACGCGGCCTTCGAGCTGGTGGCGGAGTTCAGCCGCCCGGCCATCGCCATCATAAAGCACGCGAACCCGTGCGGCGTCGCCGAGGGGGCTTCCCTAAATGAAGCTTACGGCCGCGCCTTGGCTTGCGATCCGGTCAGTGCATATGGCGGCATCATCGCCTGCAACCGGCCGCTCGACGCCACCACGGCCGAAGCCATCTCGGACCTCTTCGCCGAGGTCGTGATTGCCCCGGAGGTGGAACCCGAGGCCCTGGAGTTGCTAGGCCGCAAGAAAAACCTGCGCTTGCTGGCCACGGACGGGCTGCCGGATCCGGGCGCCGCCGGACCGATGGTGAAATCGCTCGCCGGCGGCCTGCTGATCCAGGACCGCGACCACGGCCGGGTCGATCCCGGCGCCCTCAAGGTCGTCACGAAGCGTGCGCCGAGTGATGCTGAACTCGAGGACATGGTTTTTGCTTTTCGTGTCGCCAAGCATGTGAAATCAAATGCCATCGTCTACGCAAAAGGTGGCGCGACCGTTGGTATCGGCGCGGGACAGATGAGCCGGGTGGACTCCTCCCGGATCGCGGCGTGGAAGGCGCGTGAGATGCTGGGACCTGATGCCGCCAAGGGGGCCGCCGTCGCCTCCGACGCCTTCTTCCCCTTCGCCGATGGCTTGCTCGCCGCCGTGGAGGCGGGGGCGACCGCCGTGATTCAGCCGGGTGGCTCCTTGCGCGATGAAGAGGTAATCGCCGCCGCCGACGAAGCGGGTGTCGCCATGGCCTTTACCGGGCTCCGGCACTTCCGCCACTGAGGAGGATCAGCAGTCCTCGCCCGCGGCCAGGCATCCGCCTTCCCAAGCCGCAACGCGTGGCGCGAGACGCCCCGCCAGGAAGTCGACGAAGCTGCGCACCTTTGGCGAGAGATGGCGTGCATGGGGATAGACCGCGTAAACCGC
>JARFRB010000133.1 GCA_029287455.1 Pelagibius litoralis
GGCGGGAAGATTTTTTCGTCGCCGAAAGCAATGCCGCTGCCGTCGATTGGATCGACCGCTGGCCCGACTGGCCGGTAAGGGTAGCGGTCCTGGTGGGGCCGGCGGGATGCGGCAAGAGCCATCTGGCGCGTGTTTGGCGCACGGCCAGCGGTGCCAAGGATCTGCCGGTTGGAGGCGTGGCCTCTGCCGCGGTGCGCGATCTGCTGGACGACGCCACTACTTGCGTGCTGGACGATGCTCAGCAAGTCGCGGGAACGCCTGCGGCTGAACAAGCCCTATTCCATGTTTTCAACGTGATGGCGGAACGCGGCGGGTTCTTGCTGCTGACCGCGCCTTCCCCGCCGCCGCGCTGGGGCATTGCATTGCCGGACCTGGCCTCGCGCTTGGCGACGGCCCAGGTCCTTAGCCTCGGGCCACCAGACGACCTCTTGATGGGGGCGCTCTTCGCGAAGCTTTTCGCCGACCGTCAGATTCGGCCTGGCAAGGGGGTCATCGACTACCTAGTGTCCCACGGCGAACGGTCCCACGCGGCAGCTAGAGACTTCGTGGAACTCGTAGATCGCCGCACCCTTGGCGAAGGCCGCTCGGTCCGCCTGCCCCTTGTGCGGAAGCTGCTCGAGGAGCAGGAGGGCGCGAAGGATTAGCCGGGGACGGGCCGAATTGAGAGAACTCTGAAAAGGTGAGGTAGGATGGACTTTGGCTTACGTGGGCGAAAGGCGCTGGTCTGCGCGGCGAGCAAGGGCCTGGGCAAGGGATGTGCGGAACAACTGGCAGGCGAGGGTGTTGCCTTGACGCTGGTGGCGCGCGGGCAGGTGCCCCTGGAGGAGACGGCACGAGACATTCGAGAGGCCTATGGGGTGAGCGTGACCACCGTGGCCGCGGATATCACGACCCCGGAAGGGCGGACCGCCGCCTTGGCCGCCTGCCCCAGCCCCGACATCCTGATCAACAATGCCGGTGGGCCGCCGCCGGGCGATTTTCGGGATTGGGATCGCGACATCTGGATCCGCGCCTTGGACGCGAACATGCTGACGCCTATCGAATTGATCAAGGCGACCGTGGACGGCATGATCGAGCGGCGCTTCGGCCGGATCGTCAACATCACCTCCGGCGCCGTGAAGGCCCCCATCGAGACGCTGGGCCTGTCGAACGGCGTACGCGCCGGATTGACCGGTTTCGTGGCCGGCCTGGCGCGCAAGACGGTCGAATTCAACGTGACGATCAACAATCTCCTGCCCGGCCCGGCCCCTTTGACACGGAGCGCCTGCGCTCCAATATCTGTGCTGTGGCCGAGAAGAGTGGGAAAAGCTTCGAGGAGGCTTACGACGCCAGGCGTCTGGCGAACCCGGCCAAGCGCTTCGGGACCGCCGAGGAATTCGGTGCCGCTTGCGCCTACCTTTGCAGTGCCCAGGCCGGATTCGTCACCGGGCAGAATTTTCTCATGGACGGAGGTTCTTATCCGGGCACACTTTGAGTTAGTGTAACCTTACTGCAATCAGTTACATTCAAGGACATGGCGGAAGAAATTGAGCTCAAATTGAGGATGCCTCCAAGCCAACTGCAAAAGCTTCGCCGGCATCCACTTATCCGGGCATTGGCGCAGGGCAAGGCAAGCAACGATCACCTGGTGAGCACCTATTTCGACACACCGGACTTCCGTCTGCGCGAACGGCGTATCGCGCTCAGGATCCGGGAGAAGGGCGATCGGCGCATCCAGACCCTGAAAGTCCCGCCCGGAGGCTTGTGCGCGGCGTCGGGCGGCACGGCGAACGGCGCGGCGGGTCAAGACGGCGCCCAGCACCATCTTGAGTTCGAGACCGATGTGACGGGCGACAAGCCGGATCTCGATGCCATTTCCGATGAAGGGATTCGATCCGTCCTGACGGAGAAAGGTGTCGGCGATCAGCTGGAGCCTGCTTTCACCACGAAAATCGATCGCAGAACCTTGCCTTTGCTTATGGCCGACAGCCGGATCGAACTGGCACTCGACGAAGGCAGCATCGTCGCAAACGGCAAGAGCCTGCCGATCGCCGAAGCCGAGCTTGAGCTTTTGTCCGGGCAGCCGGAGCGGCTCTACGAAATCGCGCTCCTCTTGAACGAAACCTTGCCCCTGATCATCGAGCGGGAAACCAAGGCGGCGCGGGGCTACAAGCTCTATCAGGGTCAGGTTCCCGAGCCGGTCACCGCCATCAAGCCCAAGTTCCACAAGGAAATGAGCGTCGCGGAGGGCTTTAGCGCGGCCGCGCGCGCGTGTCTGGCGCACATGCGCGCCAACGAGGCCGCGGTTCTGCACGGCGAGGACCCGGAAGGCGTGCATCAGTTGCGGGTCGCGGTGCGTCGGTTCCGTGCGCTGGTCTCCATGTTCAAGGGCTACCTCGAAGGCGAGGCGGCGGACTACTTGGCCGAGGAGCTGAGGTGGCTGCAGCGCTCCTTGGGCGATGCGCGCGATCTCGACGTCTTCCTTGAGGAGACGTTGGCGCCGCTGCAGCGGCGCATGCCCAACGACGAGGGGCTACGGGGGCTCGCGGCCACCGCCACGGCGCTTCGCCACGATGCCTATGCTCATGCTGGCGAGGTTCTGCACGATCCGCGCTACACGCGGTTCTTGCTGCGCGTCCATCTTTGGCTGGCCAACGGGGCCTGGTTCAGCGAAAGCGGCCCGGAGGGGCGCGGCCCCGCCAAGCTGTCGCTCATTCTCCACGCCAGCCACTTGCTCCGAAGGCGCGCGCGCAAGCTCAAGAAGCTTGGCCGGCGCCACGCCACCATGAGCGAGATGGAAATGCACGAGGTCCGGATCGCTGCCAAGAAGCTGCGCTACGGCGTGGATTTCTTCCGCGACATCTTCGACCTCGGCGCGGTCAAGGCTTACCTGTCCCACCTCAAGGATTTGCAAGAGCTGCTCGGTACCTTGAACGACGCGGTGATCGGCGAGCGCCTGCTCGCCATGATCGACGCCCGCTTGGGCCGGGCCAAGCAGCGGGCTAGCAGCCGCACCGCCGCCGGGATCGTGCTGGGCTGGCAAGCGGGCCGGATCGAACAGAGCTTGAAGCACTTCGCCCTGGCCTGGGAGGACTACGAGACAGCCAAGGCCTTCTGGAAATCCCCGGCCAAGCGGAAGGCGTGATTTAGCCGCCGGTCAGATCGCGCGGGCGAAAGAAGTCGCGCAGCCGGGCGCCGCGCGGCTTGAGGTCCGCCCAGCTCCCGATCCCGGCTTCCAGCACCGCGAGCGCGCCGGTGGGGTATTTCTCGCGCAGAAGCGCCGCGGCTTCCGGCACCGAGTCGGGGCCGGCAAGCCGCCTAGCGAGGTCCTCGAAGCCAGGGTTGTGCCCGATCACCAGCACCGTGGAATGGGAGGCGGGGAGCTGCTGCAGCATCCTGAGAATGCCCGCGGCGCTGGCCAGGTAGAGGTCCTCACGCAGCTCCACCGGCGGCGCCTCGGCAAACGCCCGTCGCGCCAAGTCCCAGGTTTCGCGGGTGCGCAGCGACTTGGAACAAAGCACCAGGTCGGGGCGCGGCCCGTTCTCGGCGAGCACCTTTCCCATGGCATTCGCCGCTTTCTCGCCGCGCTTGGCCAGCGGGCGGTCGAAATCGGCGAGTGCGGGGTCGTCCCAGCTCGACTTGCCGTGGCGGAGAAGCAAAACAGTCTTCATGGTGCTGCGATCTTTCCGGGGTTGTGCTACCTTAGCGTACCTGACAGCCTTTCTGGGCGATCTATGCGAGCGATAGATCCTGCCGGAAATGCTTCTTTCGTTAACCTAGGCTCATGCTTTAGTGCCTATTATATTGATTATCTGGGCTGTCACGAAGACTATCGGGGCGTGAGGGCCGCGTGAAACCTCTGAATCCGCTGTCCGCAAGGGTCAAAAGGCTAGAGAGCGGCGTGAACGAAGTTCAATCGATAGAAAAACCGGACCGCAAGGCCGTGTCAAAGCGCGCGGCGGCGCCGACTTGGCCCGACGCCAGTTCGCCGGACCGCTTCATCAATCGCGAGCTGTCCTGGCTGGATTTCAATGAGCGCGTCCTCGAGGAAGCGGGCAATCCGCATCATCCGCTTCTGGAGCGCTTGCGGTTCCTGTCGATCTCCTCGAGCAATCTCGACGAATTCTACATGGTCAGGGTGGCCGGCCTTCGGGCACAGATGCACGCGGGCGTCGCCACGCCTAGCCAGGAAGGCTTGACGCCAGCCCAGCAACTGGCCGCGATCAACCGGCACGCCGCCCGGCTGATGGGGGACCAGCAAGTCCGCTGGGCCGCGCTGCGGGGGGAACTGGCCCGAGAGGGCATCTCCGTTCTCTATAGCGAGGACCTGACCAGCGAAGAGTCCGCTTGGGTGGAGCAACACTTCGACGAGCAGATTTTCCCGCTGTTGACACCAATCGCGATCGATCCGGCGCATCCTTTCCCGTTCATGCCGAACGAGGGATTCGCCGTGGTCCTGGAGCTATTTCGGCGGGACGACAACGAAACCCTCAACGGCCTCATTCCCGTCTCTCACCAGATCAAGCGTTTTATCCGCCTGCCCGGAAAGGCCAACCGCTTCCTGCGCGTCGAACAAGTGATCAATATGTTTCTGGACCGCTTGTTCCCGGGCATGCAGGTCTTGGATGTGGGCTTCTTCCGGGTGCTGCGCGACAGCGACGTGGAGATAGAGGAAGAGGCCGAGGATCTGGTCCGGGTCTTCGAGACGGCGCTGAAGCGGCGCCGGCGCGGGTCGGTCATCCGGCTGACGGTCAACGCCGAGATGCCGGCGCATCTGCGTGACTTCGTCGTCCGGGAGCTGAACGTCGTCGAGGATGACGTGATACCCTTGGAAGGGCTTCTGGGCCTCTCCGACACCAAGGAACTGATCGTCGACGACCGTCCCGATCTCTTGTTTCCGCCTTACCGCGCGCGCTTTCCCGAGCGTATCCGCGACTACGACGGCGACTGCTTCAAGGCGATCCACGCCAAGGATATCATCGTCCATCACCCCTATGAGTCTTTCGATGTGGTGGTGCAGTTCATCCGCCAGGCCGCCGACGATCCGCAGGTCGTTGCCATCAAGCAGACGCTCTACCGCACATCCGAAGATTCGCCGATCGTGCGTGCTCTCTCCGAGGCGGCGGAGGCGGGCAAGTCGGTCACCGCGCTGGTCGAACTGAAGGCGCGCTTCGACGAGGAGCGGAACATCCGCTGGGCGCGCAACCTGGAACGTGCGGGCGTGCAGGTGGTCTACGGCTTCATTCGACTGAAGACCCACGCGAAGGTATCGCTCGTGGTGCGGCGCGAGGGCGCGGGTTTGCGCTCCTATGTCCACTTGGGGACCGGGAACTATCACCCGATCACCGCGAAGATTTATACCGACCTTAGCTACTTCACCACGGATCCGGCGTTGTGCCGGGACGCGGCGCGGATCTTCAACTACATGACCGGCTACGCCAATCCCGGACAATTGGAAAAGCTTTCGATCGCGCCCCTGACCCTGCGGCAAACCTTGATGGAGATGATCGACTGCGAGATCGCCAATGCCTGGGCCGGCAAGCCCGCCGGGGTCTGGGCCAAACTCAACTCTCTCGTGGATGGCGGGATCATCGACGGGCTCTATCGCGCGTCGCAGGCAGGCGTTAAGATCGATCTCGTTGTGCGGGGGATCTGCTGTTTGCGTCCCGGCGTCCCAGGGTTGAGTGAGAACATTCGGGTGAAATCCATCATTGGGCGTTTCTTGGAGCATAGCCGGATCGTTTGCTTCGCCAACGGCAAGGCCTTGCCCTCGCCGCAAGCGAAGGTCTTTATAAGTTCCGCCGACTGGATGCCGAGGAATCTTAACCGCCGGGTCGAGACGCTGGTGCCCATCGAGAACCCGACCGTCCATCAACAGGTTCTCGATCAAGTGATGACAGCGAATCTGCGGGATGAACGGCAGAGTTGGACCATGGGGACCGACGGAAGCTACACACGTGTCCCGGACAAGGGCGATGGGTTCAGCGCTCAGGATTTCTTCATGACCAACCCCAGTTTGTCGGGGCGCGGCAGCGCGCTCAAGCGCGCTAAGGCCATGTTGCGGGCCGAAGCCCGCCGCAAGCCGCCGGCAAAAGGCTGACCGCCGGTGCCGCCGCCCGTCCGAGGCGCTGTTGTCGCCAACGTGCGCCGGCCCAAGCCCGCCGCTCGTCCGGCCGCCCGCCCCTCCGCCCGGTCCGATCCCGCGAGCGAGCGGATCGCCGTCGTTGACATCGGCTCGAACTCTATTCGCCTGGTCGTCTTCGACGGCCGCAAGCGGGTTCCCATCCCGCTGTTCAACGAAAAGGTTCTCTGCGGCTTGGGCCGAGGGCTGGACGAAACCGGGCTATTGAATCCGGAAGGGGTTTCTCTTGCGCTGGAAAGCCTGGCGCGTTTCGTCGGTCTGGCACATGCCATGGACGTGAGCGATCTGGAACTGATCGCCACCGCCGCCGTGCGCGATGCCCGGAACGGACCGGAGTTCGTCGAGGAGGTCGAAGGCGCGAGCGGCCTGAAAATCCGCGTGCTGAGCGGTGAGGACGAGGCCCGCTTGGCGGCGCTGGGGGTTCTTTCCGGCACGCCGGTGGCTCAGGGCCTGGCGGGCGACCTGGGCGGCGGCAGCCTGGAGCTGGTGGAACTCGAGAAAGGCAAGATTGGCCGGGGTGCCACGCTCCCTCTCGGCCCGCTGCGGCTCAAATCCGCCGTCGATGGGGACTATCGGCTCGCGGCGGAGATGATCGACTACCACCTGGATAGTGTGCCGTGGCTGGGCAGGTCGGCGGGCGCCACCTTCTACCCTGTTGGTGGGGCTTGGCGGTCGCTTGCCCGGATCCACATGGACCAGGCCGGCTATCCTCTCCAAATGATCCATGGCTACGGCCTCAGGCGAAAGGACGCCGAGGATCTCTTGCGCTTGCTCGGCCATCTTGGCAAGCGGTCGCTTGCCCGGTTCCGGAATGTGTCGCGCAGGCGCTTGGAAACCCTGCCTTACGCGGCTTTGCTGCTGGAGCGCTTGCTGCGCCGGACCCTGCCGGAACGGATTTCCTTTTCGGCCTTCGGGTTGCGCGAGGGTTGGCTGTTCGAGCGCCTGAGCGAGCGCGAGCGGCGAATCGATCCCTTGGCCGCAGCCTCCAGCGAATGGGCTTTGCGCGACGGGCGGTTCGGTGATTTGGGCGAGGAGATCGCCGATTGGTGCGCGCCGCTGTTTCCCACGGAGAGCGAGTCCGCGCGGCGCCTGCGCCATGCGGCCTGCCATCTAGCCGATATCGGCTGGCGCGATCATCCGGATTACCGGGCCGAGCACAGCTTGATCCGGGTGCTGCACGCCCAGCAGATCTGGCTGGAACACCACGAGCGGGCCTACCTGGCGATAGCGCTGTTCTATCGCTACGGGGGCGCGGGGGATTCGCCGGGGCTGAGGCAAGCCTTGCAACTCGTCAGGCCGAAGAAAGCAGCGCGCGCGGAGGCCTTGGGGGCGGCCCTGCGCCTTGCCTACGCCTTGTCGGGGGGTGCCGTCGAAATGCTGCGCCGGACGAAGGTCGTCCAGGCGCAAGGCGAACTCTTGCTGACCATGCCTGACGGCGCGGCGGTGCCCGCCGGGACGACGATCGAAAAGCGCCTGCAAACGCTTGCCAACGCCCTGGGGGTCGCGTCTTCTCGCCTCGTGCTCTGAGGGTCCCCCGCTTCGCCCCGTCATCTCTTTCGTCATTGCGAGCCGAACGCGTGGCAATTCAGGGTTTGTTGTTCCCGGCACAAGGCGCAAAACAAATACCTCTGGATTGCCACGCCTTCGGCTCGTAATGAGGAGGAAAGAACCATGGCCGCGCCTAGGCGGTTTCCAGTTCCGCGTCTAGCCGGACAAGCTTCAGCCGGCTTCCTTTGGCGGCCAACGCAAGCCGGCCCTGTTTAAGAGCCAGGGCATCCTCGCCGAAGACCTCCCGACGCCAGCCATGGAGCGCCGGAACCTCGGCGTCGTCGTCAAGTGCGATTCGCTCCAGGTCCGCTGTGCTGGCCAGCAGTTTCTGCGCAACGTCGTGCTCCTCGCACTTCATCTTGAGCAGGACTTTTAGCAGTTCGATCAGCGGGCCGGGCGCGGACTCCGAGTCGTCGCGCTCCGGCGCTTCCGGCAAGGCCTCGGGCGGCAACTGCAAGGCCAATTTGACGGCTTTCAAGAGGCCGTGACCGAGCCGTCCGCGCGCGAAGTCCATGTTGAGGCCCCGTGTGCGGGCAAGCGCCTCGGTGGTGTCGGGGGCATTGCTGGCGATGTCGTAAAGCTGCTCGTCCCGGATGACCCGGTTCCTGGGAACGTCCCGGCGCTGGGCCTCGCTTTCCCGCCACGTCGCGATTTCTCGAAGGACGGCGAGGTAGCGGCGGTCGTGCGAGCGCGTCTTCAGACGCAGCCAGGCGCGGGCGGGGTCCAGGTCGTAGGTGGCGGGATCTGTCAGCACCGCCATGTCCTCGTCCAGCCAGCCGGCCCGCCCGCTGCGCTCCAGCTTTCGGGTCAGTTTCCCGTAGACCTTGCGCAGGTGGGTGACATCGGAAAGGGCGTAGTTCAAAAGCTTTGGCGTCAGCGGCCTGCGGGTCCAGTCGGCGAAACGGGACGACTTGTCGATTCGCGCGCCCGCCAGCCGCCCCGCAAGCTTTTCGTAGCTTACCTGATCCCCGAAGCCGCAGACCATGGCCGCGACCTGGGTATCAAAAACCGGGGACGGCAAGTCTCCCGTGATGTGGTAGAAAATCTCGAGATCTTGCCTTGCCGCGTGAAACACTTTCGTCACCCCCTTCGCGCGAAACAGCTCGAAGAGCGGCGCCAGGTCCATGCCTGGAGCGATGGGATCGATGGCGGTCGCTTCCTCGGGTCCCGCCACCTGGATAAGGCAGAGTTTCGGCCAGTAGGTGGTGTCGCGCAGAAACTCCGTATCCACGGTGACGAAGTCCGCGTCGGCTTGACGGGCGCAAAAGGAGGCAAGGTCTTCGGGATTGGATATGACGGTCATGACCCGGCGGGTATACACGAGATCGCGGCAGCCGGAAATGCCGCGTGGGATCGGAGGCCGAATGACCTGGCCGCGCCTGGTATCTCTTGACAAAGAAACGTCTACGTTGCCATTTGCGCGGGCTCGGATCCTCATCCTTTCCGCGTTACGGGAAATACCATGCATCGTTACAGAAGCCATAACTGTGGAGACCTGCGCGGCGGCGACGCGGGCAAGGAAGCCCGGCTTTCCGGCTGGGTTCATCGCAAGCGCGACCACGGCCAATTGCTTTTCATCGACCTGCGCGATCATTTCGGGATCACTCAATGCGTGGTGGATGTGTCGAGCCCGCTCTTCGCGGAGCTGGAGGCGTTGCGCAACGAATCCAGCGTTTGCGTGACGGGCCGGGTGGTGGAGCGTATGGACGACACCAAGAATCCGGCGCTGCCCACCGGGGACGTGGAGTTGCAGATCGAGAGTTTCGAGCTGCTGGCCGCCGCCCAGCCCCTGCCGCTCCAGGTTAATAGCGATGAAGACGCCGGTGAGGATATCCGCCTGCGCTATCGCTTCCTCGATCTGCGGCGTGAGAAAATGCAGCACAAGATCATGCTGCGCAGCCGGGTGATAAGCTCGATTCGGCGCCGCATGATCGAGCAGGGCTTCAACGAGTTCCAGACGCCGATCCTGACCGCCTCCTCGCCGGAGGGCGCGCGCGACTTCCTGGTCCCGTCGCGGCTGCATCCGGGCAAGTTCTATGCCTTGCCGCAAGCCCCGCAGATGTTCAAGCAACTACTGATGGTGGCCGGATTCGACCGCTATTTCCAGATCGCACCTTGTTTTCGCGACGAGGATAGCCGCGCCGACCGCTCGCCGGGCGAGTTCTATCAGCTTGATTTCGAGATGAGCTACGTCACCCAAGAGGACGTCTTCGCCGCCATCGAACCGGTTCTGGCGGGCGTTTTCGAGGAATTCACCGAGGGCTGCGAGGTCACCGCGCCGCCCTTCCCGCGCATTCCCTTCGACGAGGCCATGCTGAAATACGGCAGCGACAAGCCCGACCTGCGCAATCCCCTGGAGATCGTCGAGGTGACGGAAGCCTTTCGCGGCGGCGGCTTCGGTATCTTCGCCAGGCTGATCGAGGAGGGTGCGGTGGTGCGGGCCATCCCCGCGCCGGGGGCGGCCGCCCAGCCCAGGAGCTTTTTCGACAAACTGAACGCTTGGGCGCGCGAGACCGGTCAAGCGGGCCTAGGCTATATCGCGTTTGGCGCCGATGGCGAGGCAAAGGGCCCAATCGCGAAGAACCTTGAAGCCGAGCGGGTGGCGGAGATCAAGAGCTTGGCGGGGCTTGGAGACGGCGACGCGGTCTTCTTTGCCTGCGGCAAGCCCAAGGATGCGGCGAGTTTCGCGGGCACGGTTCGAACGAAACTGGGCGAAGAGCTGGATCTCTTGGAAAAGAATGCGTTCAGGTTCTGCTGGATCGTGGATTTTCCCATGTACGAGCTGGACGAGGACAGTGGCCAGATCGAGTTCTCGCACAACCCCTTCTCCATGCCACAAGGGGGACTGGAAGCCCTGGAAAACCAGGATCCACTGACCATCAAGGCCATGCAGTACGATATCGTGTGCAACGGCGTCGAGTTGTCGTCGGGTGCCATCCGGAACCATCTGCCGGAAGTCATGGTCAAGGCCTTCGAAATCGCCGGCTATGGCCGGGAAGAGGTCGAGCAGCGATTTGCCGGCCTGTTCCATGCCCTTGCCTTCGGGGCGCCGCCCCATGGGGGCTCGGCGCCGGGGATTGACCGAATTGTGATGCTGATCGCCGAAGAGCCCAATATCCGCGAGGTGATCGCCTTCCCGATGAACCAGAGGGCCGAGGACCTTATGATGGAAGCGCCCGCCGAGGTTGGGCCGGAGAGGCTGAGGGAGTTGCATCTGCGTCTGGCCTTGCCGCCGGAAAAAGCGAAAACGCCGACGGAATAATCGCTTAAGCATCGTGAGCTGGGCGCGCGCTGGCGCCTCGTGGACAGCCAGTCTTGGCTCGCATACACTTGACTGCTTAGGGAACGGGGAGCCTTTCACCGCATGTCGACACCTGCCGATGATGGTTTTTTCATGCCGGCCGAATGGGTTCGCCATACCCGGACCTGGATGGCCTGGCCCTACCGCGAGGCCCTTTGGGGCGAGCGGATCGACGAGGTGCGCGACGCCTACGCCGAGGTCGCCAAGGCTATCGCGGCCTTCGAGCCGGTGACCATGGTGGTCAACCCCGAGAACGTCGCGGAAGTGTCGATAAAATGCGGGTCGGGGGTGGCGGTCCTGCCCATGCCGCACGACGATTCTTGGCTGCGCGACAGCGGCCCAACCTTCCTGATCGACGGCTTCGGGAACGTCGCGGCCACCGATTGGGTGTTCAATTCCTGGGGTGAGCGCTTCAAGCCCTACGATCAGGACGCCGCCCTTGCCGAGGCCATGCTGGCCCATCTGCATATCGATCGTTATGCCTGCCCCCTGGTGACCGAAGGCGGTGCCATCCACGTGGACGGGGAGGGCACCTTGCTCGCGGTCGAGGAAACCCTGCTGAATGACAATCGCAATCCGGGCAAGAGCCGGGAGGAGATCGAGAGCTTGCTTCTGGCCTATACCGGCGCGAAAAAGATGATCTGGTTGCCGGGCGGCTTGGAGAACGATCACACCGACGGACACGTCGACAACGTGGCTTGTTTCGTGAAGCCCGGGGTTGTCGTTGCCATGGTCGCGGAGGATCCGGAGGACGGGAACCATGCGCCCTTGCAGGCGAATCTGGATATTCTGAAAGGCGAGACCGACGCCAAGGGCCGGCCGCTGGAAGTGGTCGAACTGCCTCAGCCCAAGGCCCGCATGGGGCTCGACGGGGGGCGCCTGGCCTTAAGCTATGTCAACTTCTACTTCGCCAACGGGGGCCTGATTTTGCCGGAGTTCGGCGATCCCGCCGACAACAAGGCCTTCGATATCTTCGAGGAACTCTTCCCGGAGCGGCAGATCGTCCAAATTCCGGCCATCGATATCCTGCACGGTGGTGGCGGCATCCACTGCATCACCCAGCAGCAACCGGTGGGAACCGGCGAAGTCGACTGAATCGGCGAGCCGCGGCATGAGCTCCCTGAAGCCGTTTCTCGTCGCCTGCGCGCCCATGGTGTTCGTGCTGCTCTGGTCGACGGGTTTTATCGGCGCGGCCATGAGCATGCCCTATTCGGAGCCATTCACCTTCCTGGGCCTGCGCTTCCTTCTGACCCTGGCCGTGTTGTTCGGGCTTGCGCTGATCTTGAAAGCGCGGCTGATCATGGCACCCCGGCAGATGGGACATGTGGGCGTCGTGGGCATCCTGGTTCATGGAATTTATTTGGGCGGCGTCTTCTTCGCGGTGGAGCGTGGCATGCCGGCTGCCCTTTCCGCCCTGATCGTGGGTTTGCAGCCCCTGATCACCGCGGCCATGGCAGGCCCGCTGCTCGGGGAAACCGTCACCCGGCGGCAGGTGGCGGGTCTTCTGCTGGGATTGCTGGGCGTGGCGCTTGTGCTTGGGGTCAAGTTGGCGCCGGCCGGCGCCGCCACGCTCTTCGAGGGCTTCGATATCTGGGCCGTGCTTGCTTGTGTAGTGGCGCTCCTCGGTATCACCTTCGGTCTGGTCTACCAGAAGCGGTTTTGCGGGCGGGTCGATCTCGTGGGTGGGGCGGTGGTGCAGTACGCAGTGGCGGCCTTGGTCTGCGGGGCCGTGGCGCTGCTATTCGAGGATAACCGCATCGCTTGGACCGGCGAGTTTATCTTCGCCTTGGCTTGGCTGGTCCTGGTGCTGTCGATCGGCGCGGTCAGCTTGCTCATGTTGCTGGTGCGCTGGGGCGAGGCGGCGCGCACGGCGAGCCTGTTCTATCTTGTGCCGCCCGCCACCGCCGTGACGGCCTATCTCCTGTTCGGCGACCGCTTGACGCTGGTCCAGTTGCTTGGAATGGCCCTTGCGGCGGCCGGCGTCGCGCTGGTTGTCGCGCGCCAGGGTCCTGCGGGCGGCGCAGCGGTTCGTGCCAAGACGTGACAGCACTTGTGCCACGCGCCTTGCTTGTGGCGGTGGCTTTCGCGCCTATTTAAAATGGGGTGCGGAGCAGCCCATCGCCGCCTTATCGAAGAATCGGGAACAAGAGAGCGGGTATGACGATCGAACTCTATAGCTGGGCAACGCCCAACGGCCACAAGGTCCACATCCTCCTTGAGGAGCTCGGCCTCGAGTACAATGTGCATGCGATCGATATCGGGGCAGGGGACCAGTTCGATCCGGACTTCCTGAAAATCAGCCCGAACAACAAGATGCCCGCCATCGTCGATACGGATGGGCCGGACGGGAAGCCCCATTCGGTCTTCGAGTCCGGGGCGATCCTGCTCTATCTCGCCGAGAAGCACGGCAAGTTCTTGCCCAGCGATCCCCGGGCGCGCAGCGTCACCCTGCAGTGGCTGATGTGGCAGATGGGCGGTTTTGGCCCCATGCTGGGTCAGGTGCACCACTTCCGCAATTACGCCCCCGAGACCATCGAATACGCGGTCAATCGCTACACGAACGAAGCCAAGCGCCTCTATGGGGTGCTGGACCGCCGCTTGGGGGAAAGCCCGTACCTCGGCGGGGATGAGTATTCCATCGCCGACATCGCGGTTTTCCCATGGACCCGCTATCCCGATCGTCAGGGTTTGGAGCGGGCCGAGTTCTCCAACTTCCAGCGCTGGTTCGACGAGATCGCGGCCCGCCCGGCGGTACAGCGCGGCGTGACGGTCTTGGCCGATCAGCGCAAGGAGGGCTTCGACGCCAAGGCCAAGGAGATTCTCTTCGGGGCTACCCAGTATCAGCGGCGCTGAAAAGCGGTGGCGCCGAGCCTGCCCCCTGGCGCAATGTGTCGGCCATGACTAGGTCTTCTCGCCAGAACGATCCGCTTCATCCGGAAACCTTGGCGGTGCAGGGTACCCACCCGCTCGATCCCGAGACGGGTGGGATCGTTCCCCCGGTGCACCCCAGCACGACCTTTGCCCGGGACGCGCACTACGACCTGCGCGGGCGCACCAGCTACGCCCGGGATCACAATCCCACCTACGAGGGCGTGGAGGATTTGCTCGCGCACTTGGAAGGGGGGGAGCGAGCCTTGCTCTTCGCCTCCGGTATGGCTTCGGCCGCCGCGGTCGTCCAGTCGTTGCGTCCGGGCGATCACGTCATCGCCCTTAAGGTGATGTACTGGGGCCTACGCAACTGGCTGATTCAGTTTTGCGCAGATTGGGGCTTGGAACTTACGCTTGTGGACGGCGATCCAGATAGCCTGCGGGCGGCGATTCGACCCGGCCAAACAAAGCTCGTCTGGATCGAGTCGCCCTGCAATCCGCTTTGGCAGGTCGTTGATATCGCGGCGGCGGCTGAGATCGCCCATGCGGCGGGCGCCCGCCTGGCGGTGGATTCCACGGCGGCAACCCCGGTCCTCACCCAGCCGATTGCCCTTGGCGCCGACCTGGTGATGCACTCGGCCACCAAGTACCTCAACGGCCATAGCGACGTGGTTGCGGGCGCCTTGGTCACCGCGCGGGCCGACGATTTCTGGGCACGGACCGAGCGCAATCGCAAGGACCTGGGGGCCGTGCTGGGAAGCTTCGAGGCCTGGCTGCTGCAGCGCGGTCTGCGCACGCTGTTCTTGAGGGTCCGCCGGTCCAGCGAGACCGCCCTGAAGCTGGCGGTCCACCTGGCCGGTCATCCGCGCGTTTCGGAGGTGCTATATCCTGGCCTTCCTGGGCACCCGGGCCATGCCATCGCCCAACGACAGATGCAGGGCGGCTTCGGAGGCATGCTGAGCATCCGCGTCACCGGTGGATTCGAGGCCGCCCAGCAGGTGGCCACCGGCTGCCGGCGCTTCTTGCCGGCGACCTCGCTTGGCGGTGTGGAAAGCTTGATCGAGCACCGGGCGGCCATTGAAGGGCCTGACAGCCCCATCCCACCCGATCTCTTGCGGATCTCCGTCGGCATCGAGCATCCCGACGACCTTCTACTCGACCTCGACAGGGCGTTGGAGTCTCCCGCCTGACCCTGCCCGCCATTATTGAACCCGAAAAGGAACGACCATGGCCATTGATCTCTATACCTGGACGACGCCCAACGGACGCAAGCTTTCGATCGCGCTCGAGGAACTGGGGCTTCCCTACACAGCGCACCCGGTCAACATCGGCAAGAACGAACAATTCGATCCGGACTTCCTGAAGATCAGCCCGAACAACAAGATTCCGGCTATCGTCGATTCCGACGGTCCGGACGGGAAGCCGATCTCGCTCTTCGAGACTGGGGCAATCCTTATCTATCTCGCGGAAAAGACGGGCCGGCTGCTGCCCGAGGACCCGCGCGCGCGCTATGACTGCCTAGTCTGGTTGATGTGGCAGATGGGTGGTTTCGGGCCGATGCTGGGCCAGGCCCACCACTTCCTGCGTTTCGCCAAGGAGGATGTGCCCTACGCCAAGGAGCGCTACCACAAGGAAACCCAGCGCCTATACGGGGTATTGGACAAGCGCCTGGCGGAAGTCCCCTATCTGGCCGGCGATACCTATTCGATCGCCGATATCGCCACCTATCCCTGGGCAGCGCGCCACGAGTGGCACCAGATCGACCTCGCCGACTATCCAAACGTCAAGCGCTGGTACGACGAACTGTCGGCGCGCCCGGCGGTCGAGAAGGGCATGGCGGTTCCCTGAGCCGCCAGGCCCGGAGTCCTAGTGCGCGGCGGCGAGTGCTTGTCGAGGCCGGCCACGGGACCGCTTCGCCGGAATCTCCGCCGGGTTCAACCCCAGGGCGCGAGCGGCGTCGCCACCGCCGGCCAAGGCGCGCAATTCCGCCGCGGCCTGCTGAAGATTGGCGATCTCGCGCCGATCCTCGCGGTCCCAGACTTCCATGCAAGAGATCTTGATTTCGACCAGATCGATCAGCGTGTCGAGGCTACGTTTGCTTAAAGCCATGATTTCCCCACTCCAACTCAGCCTTGCCCCTCCAACCAGCGCCTGATCGCGGCGCGGTTTTGGGGGTTGTCGGCCCCGTTAACCATGTTTGCGGCGACGATCATGGATTTACGAAGGTTAACATGACGTGAACGCCCAAAATCGGCCGCGCGGGGGTTGGAGACCCGCCGGAAACGGGCCGCGCGCCGGACGGCGTTGACAAGCCCTTGCCTGGATGCCTAGAACACGAGTCCGCAAACGTCGTGGCAGACGGCCGCTCGTTTCCGCGGAGGGGTGGCCGAGCGGCTGAAGGCGACGGTTTGCTAAACCGTTATACTGGGAAACTGGTATCGTGGGTTCGAATCCCATCCCCTCCGCCACCTAGTCT
>JARFRB010000015.1 GCA_029287455.1 Pelagibius litoralis
GCGTTCTTGCTTATTTCGGCTATCACGCGG
This sequence comes from Pelagibius litoralis, assembly GCA_029287455.1. Classification (GTDB taxonomy): domain Bacteria; phylum Pseudomonadota; class Alphaproteobacteria; order Kiloniellales; family DSM-21159; genus JARFRB01. The sequence continues at coordinate 31 of JARFRB010000015.1, forward strand.
TGCAAGGCTAACGTGGCTTTCTGGCCTACCTCCACTTCTCGAAGGATTTGAAGGAGGCCCAAGCCATCGCCGCCGAGGTGGCGGATGAGCGGTTTCTGATGGAAAACCGCGTCGCCTTTATGCGTACCGATGGCCTGGATCCGGATATGCTCGAAGAACAAGCCCGTATGCAATTGAATTTCGGCGACCCCGGAGACGTGATCATCTTCCTACCCGACAACGAGCGGCGGGAGTAATTCTCGGAAATTACCCTAAATTCAGTTAATTCAAAAAATTGTGTTGAAAAACATACGGTTGTCTTATCTCTTGAAATCCTGACTTAGGACCGCTACCTTTCATTGAAAGAGGAGCGCGGCGAGCTGCGCGTTCCCAGTTTCATGGGAGGTGTCATGGCAACGCGTAAATCCGCCACGGCCAAGGCTGGCGGCTCCAAGCCCTCATCGAGCGCTTCGGCGTCCAAAACCGCCCGAAAGGGCGTTGTGAAGCGCCAAGCCGAGCGCGCGAAGACACTCGATAAACAGCTGCTGCTTGATCTCTACACGGAGATGCTTCTGATTCGCCGCTTCGAAGAGAAGGCGGGTCAGATGTATGGCATGGGCCTGATTGGCGGTTTCTGCCACCTCTACATCGGGCAGGAAGCAGTCGTCGTTGGCATGCAGTCCGTGCTGACCGAGGCTGACGCGGTCGTGACCTCCTACCGCGATCACGGGCACATGCTCTCACGCGGCATGGGCTCGAAAGGCGTGATGGCTGAGTTGACGGGACGCCGGACCGGATACTCCAAGGGCAAGGGCGGCTCCATGCACATGTTCAGCCGGGAGAACAACTTCTTCGGCGGCCATGGCATTGTCGGGGCGCAGGTTCCCATCGGCACGGGCATCGCCTTCGCGCAGCAGTACCTTGGCGAGAACGCGGTCTGCTTGACCTACCTTGGAGACGGCGCCTTGAACCAAGGCCAGGTCTACGAGTCCTTCAACATGGCCGCGCTGTGGAACATTCCGGTGGTCTACATCATCGAGAACAACAAGTACGGCATGGGAACCTCGATCGAACGCTCGGCTGCGAAGTCGACGGAGCTCTACAATCGCGGTCAGGCCTATGGGATCCCCGGAATGCAGGTCGACGGCATGGATGTCCTGGCGGTGCGCGAAGCCGGCGAGAAGGTGATCGCGCACGTGAAGGGCGGCAAGGGTCCCTACATCATGGAGATGATGACCTATCGCTATCGCGGGCATTCAATGTCCGACCCGGCGAAGTACCGCTCGCGCGAGGAAGTCCAGAAGACCCGTAGTGAGCGCGACCCCATCGAGCGGCTGCGCCAGATGCTCTTAGAAGAGGGCTACGCGCAGGAAGCCGAACTCAAGGAAATCGACCGCAAGATCAAGGAGGAAGTCTCCGAGGCAGCGGAATTCGCGCAAAACAGCCCGGAGCCGGATCCGTCCGAGCTCTGGACCGACGTCTACACCGAAACCGCGGCCGCGGAATAACAAAGCCGGGCGGGTAGGGGATCGGCTCTGGCACCGGTCCTATCCTCGCGCGATCTGGGAGGGGCATATGCCGATTGAAGTCCTGATGCCGGCGCTTTCGCCAACCATGACCGAGGGCACGCTGGCGAAGTGGCTGAAGAAGGAAGGTGACGAGGTCGCCTCGGGCGACGTCTTAGCCGAGATCGAGACGGACAAGGCCACCATGGAGGTCGAGGCCGTGGATGAGGGCCGGCTTGGCCGCATCCTCGTGCCCGAGGGAACCGAGGGTGTGGCGGTGAACGCCCCCATCGCCATTCTCCTTGGCGAGGGCGAGGACAGCGCGGCCCTTGACTCCGCCGCCGCTCCGGCGCCCGTGGCCGCACCGGCGGAAGCCCCAGCTCCTGCTCCCGAAGCCGCCGCCGTTCCAGCCCCGGCTGCGCAGCCTGCCGCGCCCTCCGCACCGGCTGAACCCGAGTGGGACGGGCCGACCGTGACCTTGACCGTGCGCGAGGCGCTGCGCGACGCCATGGCCGAAGAGATGCGCCGCGACCCGAAGGTGTTCCTCATGGGCGAGGAGGTCGCCGAGTATCAAGGCGCCTACAAGGTCAGCCAGAACCTCTTGCAGGAGTTCGGCCCCAAGCGCGTCATCGACACACCGATCACCGAACACGGCTTCGCGGGGCTGGCAGCCGGTGCCGCCATGTACGGCCTGCGGCCGATCGTCGAATTCATGACCTTCAACTTTGCCATGCAGGCCATTGACCAGATCATAAACTCCTCGGCCAAGACGCTCTACATGTCCGGCGGGCAGATCCACAATCCCATCGTGTTTCGCGGGCCGAACGGTGCCGCCGCCCGGGTGGCCGCCCAGCACAGCCAGGAATACTCTAGCTGGTACGGCCAGGTGCCCGGCCTCAAGGTCGTTTCGCCCTGGTCCGCCGCCGATGCCAAGGGCCTTCTAAAGTCGGCGATCCGTGACCCGGATCCGGTGATCTTCCTGGAGAACGAGATCCTCTACGGGCAGAGCTTCGAGGTGCCGGACAGCGAGGATTGGCTCGTCCCCATCGGGAAGGCGAAGATTGTGCGCCCTGGAGACGACGTCACCATCGTCTCGCATTCGATCACTGTCGGGAAATCCATGGAGGCCGCTGAAGCTCTTGCCGCCGAAGGCATTTCAGCGGAAGTCATCGATCTGCGCAGCATCCGGCCCATGGACACCGAGACCATCGTCAATTCGGTCAAGAAGACGAACCGGATCGTCTCGGCCGAGGAGGGCTGGCCCTTCGCTGGCATTGGTGCGGAGATCGCCGCGGTGATGATGGAGCAAGCCTTCGACTGGCTCGACGCGCCGGTGAAGCGGGTCTGCAGCGCGGATGTGCCGCTTCCCTATGCCGCCAACCTGGAAAAGCTGGCGCTGCCGCAGCCGGACCAGATCGCCCAAGCGGCGCGGGACGTTTGCTACGCCTCGTAATCCAATCCTAACCCGGTCGAACGGGGAGAACGGGAAACCCTGCCGAACACTATTCCGAAGCCAGCCCTTTCGCCCACGATGACGGAGGGCACGCTTGCCAAGTGGAACCTCACGGAAGGCGACGAGGTTTCCGCAGGGGACGAGATCGCCGAGATTGAAACCGATAAAGCCACCATGGAAGTCGAGGCCGTGGACGAAGGCAAAATCGGTAAGATCGTGGTCGCCGAAGG
>JARFRB010000050.1 GCA_029287455.1 Pelagibius litoralis
CAGGAAGGTCGAGACACCGGCGATCACGATGACGATAGAGATGACCGACGCGAAAATCGGCCGTTCGATGAAGAATTTCGAGAACATCGCCCCGCGCCTCGAAGCCGGTTATTGGGCCGCGGCCGGCTCAGCGCCATCGGCCGCCTCACAGTCGCTCGCTTCGGCCTTGGCGCCATCGGCGGCGGCGTCGTCGATGGCTTCAGCCTCTACGCCTTCCGGCTCCGCCACGGAGCCCGCTTCCGACTTGGCCATCTGCTCTTTCAGCACGGAGGTTTTTAGCGAGGCCATGTCCGTCGCTTCCGGTTCCACGGTGGCCCCTGGCCGCGCTCTTTGCATGCCGTTGACCACGACCCTGTCGGAGGCCTGGACACCAACTTCGATCACCCGCAAACCATCAACCAACGCACCGAGTTCAACATTGCGTTTCTCGACCACATTCTCAGAGTTTACCACCAGCACGAACTGCCCGCTCTGATCGGCACCGATCGCGCGCTCACTAACCAGCGGCAAGTTATCGCGCTTACCAATCGGCATGCGCACCCGCGCGAAGAGGCCGGGGATCAACTTTGGCTGTCGGCCAGGGTTTTCGAATACACCGCGAATCTGCAGTGTGCCGGTCGCCGGATCCACCCGCGATTCCGCGAAGTCAGTCTCGCCGATGTGAGGAAATCCGTTCTCATTTGCTAAGCCAAGCTCCAGCGGAAGCGTTTCACGCACCTCGCCGGGCTCATCCGGATTCTCTCCAGAATCGGCCATTTCCTTGCGGAACCTGGCCATGACCTGGAGCAAATCCCGCTCGTTCAAGTTGAAGTACACATACATAGGATCGTAAGTGGTGATATCGGTCAGGATGGTCGCTTCGCCCTCGCCCACCAGATTCCCGACATCGACCAGGTTGCGCCCCACCCGCCCGCCGATCGGGGCGGTGACGTCGGTGTAGCCGAGATTGATTTGGGCTTGCAGCAGCTTCGCCTCCGCCGCCTTCACGTCCGCGTCCGCGGAAAGCGCGTTGGCTTCCGCTTCGTCCACCTTGGCCTGCGATATATTGCCCCGCGTAATCAGAGCCTGGGCCCGCGCGAGGGTCTTGTCGTTTTCCACCTTGCGGGCCTTGGCTTGAGCAAGCGCCGCCTCTTCCACGGCAACCTGGGCCGCGTATTCCTCCGGATCGATGACGAACAAGGACTCGCCAGCCTCAACGGCGCTGCCCACTTCGAAGCGCATTTCCTGAAGCACGCCGGGAACCCGGGCCGGCACCTCGACGTATGCTGTCGCTTCCGTCGTGCCGGTGAACTCGAGATAGTCGGTGACTTCCTGGGTCAGCGGCTCGGCCACGGTGACCTTCGGCGGTGGCGGCGGCACGAAGGTGTTCTCTTCGCCGCAGGAAGCAAGAACGAAAATCGGAACGGCGAACAAAGCCGCTCGCGGAGCCTTTAGTCCCAGCAAGATCTTCTTCCCTCCGCCATTTCGACGAGTGGGCGCGCCTCGTGACCCCACCCCTGTATTTCCTTCGACCATAGCAGAGAAAAACCGTTTCAATCCAGTCGCAGTTCCAAGGGAGTTACGATCCAAGGATGCTTTCAACGGTTTCTTGAACCGCGTAGGCAACGGCGAAATCGGCCAGGGTATGGCCGCGCCCCTCCATCATGTCCGCGAGTTGCCCGAGTTGACGGCGAAAGCCCTCCGCCCGGACGTCCGCGACGTCGCTTGCGACGGCCTGCCAGCCACCGCCGTCGCTTTCCCAGAGCACGTGCCAATCGGTCAGGCGATAGGACAACCGATCGCCCCATACGGTGAACTCGATCTCGTCCAAGCCGACGCCGCCGCTACTCGCGGCAACGGTGACCGGCAGATTTCCACAAGAAAGCCGAGCCACCACATGGGTTTCGGCCAAGCGCGTCTCGGGCGGATAGGCGACCGAAGCACCTTCCAGTTTCACGGAGCCGAAGATTCGCTCGGTCAGATAGAGGAAATGCGACAGCACCTCGCGGGTATAGCCACCCTGTTCGCGGAAACTCAGCCAGTTGGACGCGGCGGCTTGCCACTCCCTCGGCCAGCGCGCGAAATGCAGTCGGATATCCACCCCCCGCAACTCGCCAAGACGCCCTTCGGCCACGGCGGCACGGATTTTCTCGCCTCCGACACTGGAGGCATGCACGAAGTTCACCGCCGAGGGCCGCTTGCTCTCCGCCGCCCGCATCACCATCTCGCGCCCTTGCGCGAGATCGACCGAAAGCGGTTTCTCGCAGAAGATCGCCTTGCCGGCGTCGAAGGCCGCAAGGGCGTAGTCACGATGGCTCGCCGGGGGTGTCGCGATATAGACCAAATCAACCTCGGGATCGCCGAACACCCCTTGCGCATCCCCCGCGACCGAGAGGTCCGGATACTCGGCGAGGGCCTGAGCACGGGCATCCGCGCTAAGGTCCCATCCGGCGGCGACGCGGAATTTAGGGTCGGCCAGCGCTTGACCCATGGTCCGTCTTCCCACCACGCCCAAACCGATAATCCCGAGCCCGATTGCCATCGCCCCCTCCTCAGCTCAGCGGCCCATTGGGCAGAATCAGGATCTTTCCGTCCCGCGATTCCTGCACCGCGTGGGCCATGGCCTCCTTGACCCGTTCGATGGGGTAGGTCGCTTCCACCGGCGCCTTCAAGCTGCCGTCGCGCAAGCCCTCTTCGATTTGCCGATAGATATCGCGCAAGGCGTCCACATCACCCCGGCGGAAAAAGCCCGCCAGCCAAAAGCCCTTCAGCGTGATCCCGCGCACGATGGCTTGGGTCGGCGTGATCATGCAGGGCTCGCCACTTAGGAAGCCGTAATTGACCACGGTGCCCCCTTCGGACAGGCAGTCGGCAAGTCGCAAACAGGCATTTCCGGCAATTGCATCGATCGCCAGGGGCAGGCGGGCCGACTCCCCGATCGCGTCGCGCACCCGTGCCGCAAGGTCTGGGCCGTCCACCAGCACCAGGTCGCCGCCAAGCGCCGTCAATTCGGCGATAAGGGACTCTCGGCGCACCACATTGACGGTCTTCAGGCCGCGCTTGCGCGCCACCGCAATGACATGACGGCCAACCGCCGAATTTGCCGCGTTCTGAATGACCCAGTCGCCCGGCTCCAGGTCCACATAGTCCCGCAGCATGAGGATCGCGCTTGCGGGGTTGGCCTTCATCATGGCGGCTTGCAGGGGGTCGATGTCCTTCGAAACCGGGGTCATCGCCGAACGCGGCGCGCGCAGGCGCTGCACCCAGTTCGCCCGGCCAAGCAGCATGACGTGATCTTCCGGCGCCAGGTCCGTCACATCCGGCCCTACGGCCAGAACCCGGCCGCAGCCTTCGATCCCGCCACCGGCCGGCAGGTTTTCGGGCCCCGGGTAGCGGCCTTCGAGAATCAACACGTCCGCCGGATTAATGGGCGCGGCCAAGACCTCAACAAGAACTTCGTCGCCCGTGGGCATCCCAGGTTCCGCGGTTTCCACGCAGTCCACAACCCGCGCCGGATCGCCGTATCCGGCGAATTCAACGACTTTCATGACCTCTTATCCTCTCCAAGGGTCCCACCCAGGTGAGCATAGCCCGCGGCTTGCCGCCGAACCATGGCGTTGAACAGGAAAGTTTTGCGTGTTTCCTCTCGCTCGGCTAAGGCTTCAAGCACGTGCTTCCTGTTGCATCGAGAGGTCGCTCGCGTGAAAGGCCCCAGATATACGCCGCTCGTCGCCTCCTTGCCGTCCACCGTGCCGTTCGTTGGTCCGGAAACGCAAGAGCGCCAGCGTGGCGTGCCCTTCGCCGCGCGGATCGGCGCGAACGAAAGCGTCTTCGGCCCCTCCCCCGCTTCGGTCGCGGCCATGGCGGAGGCGGCAAAGACCGTCTGGCGTTACGGAGACCCCGAGAATCACGATCTGAAGGCGGACCTGGCCGCCCAGCTGGATGTGGCCCCCGCGAACATCGTGGTCGGCGAGGGCATTGATGGGCTGCTAAGCTATCTGGTCCGCCTGCTGGTGCGGGAAGGAACGCCGGTCGTAACCTCTCTTGGCGCCTACCCGACCTTCAACTATCACGTGGCCGGCTTCGGCGGCCGGCTCGTCACGGTGCCCTATCGCGACGACGCGGAAGACCCCGACGCGCTCTTGGAGGCCGCGGCGCGCGAGGACGCCGCCTTGATCTATTTCGCCAACCCGGACAATCCGATGGGCTCCTGGCACTCCGCGGCCACCGTGGAGCGCATGATCGCTAGCTTGCCGGAGGGGGCGGTGCTTTGTCTGGACGAAGCCTATCTGGAATTCGCGCCGGAGGGCACAGCGCCCCCGATCGATATCGCGCATCCCCGGGTCATCCGCTTTCGCACCTTCTCCAAAGCTTATGGGATGGCCGGCGCGCGGGTTGGCTATGGCATCGCGGAGGCCGGATTCGCGCGGGCCTTCGACAAGGTGCGCAACCACTTCGGCGTCAATGCGATCGCCCAAGCCGGCGCGCGGGCCGCCTTGGCGGACGCCGGGCACCTGGCCGAGGTGCGGAGGCGCGTGGAGGCGTCGCGCGAGCGGATTGCCGAGATCGCGCGGGCCAACGGCCTTTCGCCCTTGCCCAGCGCCACGAAC
>JARFRB010000057.1 GCA_029287455.1 Pelagibius litoralis
GATCGCGGCCTCGGACCCAATCATGTGGCGCGACGTCTTCTTGAATAACCGGGAAGCCGTGCTGGAGATGCTGCAGCGCTTTGGCGAGGACATCACCGCCTTGCAGCGGGCCATCCGCTGGGGCGAGGGCGACCAGCTCGAGCAGCTCTTCCGGCGCACTCGCGAAATTCGCCGCGGCATCGTCGAGCAGGGCCAAGCCGGCACCTTCGACGCCCGCGAACCGGATCTCGCCGCCAAAGCCAAGGCGCCCTAGGGTCCGGACCTAGACCCCACGCCAATTTCAGTTTCCGCCGCCATGAGGCGCGGGTTTCGCGGCTCGCCTCGCGAAACAATGCGCCCTGAGCTTTCCCAAACAGGCAGGAAAACACCCTTTATAATTGTTTTTCAGCATGCCCCGCCCCGACACAGCAGCGTGGGGCCCGAGCCTTAACCCTTCCATATTTCTCCAAAAACCTATGATTTATTGGGAAAATATTTGTATTTTTTCAAAATTATGCGTTCTTTGCGAAAAGAAAATACGTCTTCATACAATAAGTATAAATTATTTAGAACTTTTAGATAAATTTGTATTTCAATTTTTCCTTAACCAAGCGCTAACTTGCAGCGCGCGAATAGGTTTTGAGTCCATTTACCCTGTTGCCCTCTTCCAGGATGGTCAGAGAAACACCCGTTGCGCGGGAAGTATAGAGTCCTCCTGCAGAGCCTGGCATGTCGAGAGAGCGACACGGACACAAGATGCGATCGCCCAAGCGCGCACCACCTGCCAATCGGGCTGGGGCGGCGCGCCCCGCCTTTCCGCATGGACTTGGGGTGGGTTGGCCGCCATGCTCTTGGCGAGCTGCGCCTCCCTGGTGCCCTACTCGGCCCAAGGGCAAGTGAACGTGACCAACGGCAGCAGCGATCTGCTCGCGTCCGAGGATCTCTCCGAAGCCCTCGTCAAGCAGGGCCTTGGCACCGACCGCTTCACACTCACTGCACCCGGCAGTGGCGCGAATTCCGAGGTCGTCAATTTCGCTGATCTGGAAAACGAAACGGGCACCTTCGTCATCGACCAGGGGGCGATCCTGCGCCTGGAGGATGTTCCGCCAGCAGTTCCCGGCGGGACGCTGGACGAGATCACCTTCGTCTTCCGCGGCGTCACGCTACATAACGACGGCGCGCTTCTGGCGGACCGCGTCAGCGGCACCACGGGGGCCGATAGCGTGGTCAATGGCGGGATTCTGTCGAGCTTCGATTTCACTCAAGCGGACGCGTCGATTATCGACGCCGTCACCGAGGTGCCCCTTATCGCCGCGGACTTTCAAGACACGACCCTCGACCTGGGCGACGGGTCCGACAGCCTCGCCAACTCCGGTCTGCTGGTCGGTGACGTCCTGCTCGGCGCGGGGAACGATACGCTCACCTTGTCCCAGGACACCGGGGCCGCCATCGCGTCGAACCTGACCGAAGAGAGCGTGGACGGCGGGACGGGCAGCGACGCGCTGATCCTGACAGGCAGCTTCGTGACCGCCACCGAAGACGCGGACTTCGAGAACTTCGGGACGCTCGAGAAACAGGGTACGGGCAGGTGGAGCCTTTCGGGGACGAGCACATTCTCCGGCACGGTGGCGGTGAGCGGCGGCGGGCTGATCAACGATAACGGAGGCGAGCTGACGGCGGTTGGCGGCTTTGCCCTTTCGGACGGTGTGCTGTACACGAACCTCGGCACCTCCGACGGCGAGGTAACCGGTGACAGTGGGGCCAACAGCTTTCAGAACGGGCTTTTCGGCGCGGTCCGCACCCATCGCGGCGACGTCGATCTTGGCAGCGGGAACGACATCGTCAGCAACACCGGAACGCTTGACGGCAAGGTCGCCGGGCACGGGCGACGACATCTTGCTTCTGTTGGGGTTTTCGAATCTGACCCAGAGCCCCGACGGCGGAGAGGGCGACGATACGCTGCTTTTGGATGCCACGTTTCTAACTGGCAGCGAGGACGCAAATTTCACCAACTTCGAAACCCTGCGAAAGACAGGGGCGCAATTATGGATCCTCTCGGGCACAAGTACTTTCAAGGACGTGGAGGTCCATGGGGGAACCCTCCTGAACGGCGCCGGCGGCTCCCTGACCGCGCAGAGCTTCAGCCTTGCCAGCGGGACGACCTACCAGAACGACGAGGTCTCGTCGGGCGATGTCATCGGCGATGGCGGCGCGAACACCTTCTTCAACAACGGCGGCCACACAGGCGATGTAAACCTGGGCGCCGGCAACGACACGCTCTTCGACTGGGGCGGGCTTATCGGCCAGGTGGATCTGGGGTCGGGTGACGATCTTCTGAACTTGTCCGAGAACGCAGGCGTGGCGAACGCGCGGAATTTTCTCGGGAACGAGGTCGGTGGCGGCGAGGGCACCGACCATGTGGTGCTGCAAGGTAATTCGCCCGACGCCAGGGAAGACGCGAACTTCACGGGCTTCGAGGTGCTGAGCAAAGACGGCGCCGGCACGTGGACCCTGTCCGGGTCCAGCAGCTTCGACACGGCAACCGTCATCAGCGGCCGGCTGGTCAACGGCGCCTCCGTCACCGCCAGCGAGGACACGGACTTCACGAACTTCGAGACGCTAGAGAAGCGTGGAGCCGGCGCTTGGACGCTGTCCGGGACGAGCAGCTTCACCTCGGTCGATGTGAACGAGGGCCTGCTCGTCAACGCCGCCGGGGGCCGTCTCACCGCCAGCGATGGCACGGCCGTCGGCCAGGGCGCGGCCTTCGCCAACGACGGGACCCACCTGGGCGCCGCAGTGGTCGCCTTGGGCGGCACGCTCATGGGCAATGGACGCTTCAAGGGGCCGGTCACGGTCAACAGAACGCTGCGCCCCGGCCGCTCGATCGGCACCCTGACCTTCGCGCAAGGGGTGACCTTGAGAAACGGCTCGACCACGGTGATCGAGCTGGACGCGTCGGCCAACGGTGGCGCAGGCGCGGCCGACGCGCTCGCCATCACGGGGGGCAGCGTCGAGATCGAGGGCGGCCGGCTCGGCGTGGAGGTAACGCACCTGGCCCTCTTCGACGCGGTGCGGGTGGATCAGACCCACAAGGTGATCGACGGAACCTCGCAAGGCGGAGAGGTCATCGAGGGGACCTTTTCCTCCACGCTGCTGGGGCTTCCGGAAACCGTGAGCTCGGCCTTCATCATCTTCGAGACGATCTACGGACCGGATAGCGTCGAGATTCGGATCCAGGAGACGAACGGTAGCGACCTGATCGGCGCCGCACGCAGCGATAATCAGCGCGCGGTGGCGGAGCAGATCGGCACCGACTTCAATAGCAGCGCGGAGGCGGCGGGGGCGCTGCTCCCGGCTCTTGCCCCCTTCGCCCTTGCCCACGACGCAACCCTTCGCGCGTTTCTGGATCGCCAAGCACCCCTGCAGGGCGGGGCGATCCAGCAAGGCACGGCCATGGCTTTGGGTCAGGTCTTGGACCGGGCGAACGGCCGCCTCGGTCAGCTTGGCGCGGCGCCGGGCGCCTTGACTTCGCTTTCGCCACAAGCCTTCGCCCAGGCCAGCAGGCAGTCCGCCCGTTCAGACCAGAACAGGGCCGCAGGCGCGGATCAAGCCCAGGCCACTGGGCCGGCAACCACGAGCGAGGAGCGTTTCGGCGTCTGGCTCGAAGGTTTGGGCGCGCAATCCGACGTGGGGGGAGACGACAACGCCGAGGGCTTCGACAGCACCGCTTGGGGTGTTGTGGGCGGAATCGACTACCGGATCAGCGAGACCATCGCGCTGGGACTGTTCGGCGGCTACACGCAGTTCGACGCGGACTTCGACGGCAGCGCCCGGGACGACGCCACATCGGACCAAACGTACGGCGGAATCCATGGCGGGTGGAGCGCCGGGGCGCTCTCGCTGCGGGCGGCGGTGGGATATGCCCGGTTGGAAAACGAAACCGCGCGCGACACGGGCACGGGCAGCATCGCCGAGGCGGAGTTCGATGGCGAAGCTTGGTTCGGCGTGATCGAGGGCGGTTACCTTTTCGAGTTCGGGAGGTCGCCGCGCGCCTGGCGGATCGGGCCTAACCTGGCGCTGCGGGCGGCGCACGTGGACAACGACAGCCGCCGCGAATCCGGCGGCGGGATTTTGAGCCAGCGTGTCAACGACGAGGGCTATACGAGCCTTCTGGGCGAAGCCGGGGCCTTGGTGGCACGGGATTTCAGCCTCGGGGGCGCGCGCGTTACCCCCTACGGCAGCCTGGCACTGTCCTACGAGTTCGCGGACACGCACACCACGGCCACCGGCGGCTTCGCCAATGTGCCCGGGGCGGGCCGTTTTCAGGTGGATGGCCCCGAAGTGGACCGCGCGGCGGTCAGGGTCGGCTTGGGCGCAGTGGCAACTCCCGGCGGGAGCTGGCCGCTATCCGTCTCACTGGACTACGACGGCCGCTATAACCAGGACATCGTCGATCAGGCGCTCACCGTCGGGCTGCGCCTCGAGTTCTAGCTGAACGCCAAGACGCTGCTAACGGGCCGGAGAGTTAGCGGGTGGGGACCGGCGTCTCGCCGCCGTAGTCG
>JARFRB010000141.1 GCA_029287455.1 Pelagibius litoralis
CTACGACGGCCGCTATAACCAGGACATCGTCGATCAGGCGCTCACCGTCGGGCTGCGCCTCGAGTTCTAGCTGAACGCCAAGACGCTGCTAACGGGCCGGAGAGTTAGCGGGTGGGGACCGGCGTCTCGCCGCCGTAGTCGTAGAAGCCACGGCCGGCCTTGCGGCCAACCCAGCCCGCCTCCACGTACTTCACCAGCAGGGGACAGGGACGGTACTTGCTGTCCGCCAGACCCTCGTAAAGCACGTGCATGACGGACAGGCAGGTGTCCAGACCTATGAAGTCCGCAAGTTCCAGCGGGCCCATGGGATGATTGGCGCCCAGCTTCATGGCGGTGTCGATCGCCTCCACCGAGCCCACGCCTTCATAGAGGGTGTAAACCGCCTCGTTGATCATCGGCAGCAAGATGCGGTTGACGATGAAGGCCGGGAAATCTTCGGCCGCTACAGGCGTCTTGCCGAGCTTCACCGTGAGTTCGCGGATGGCGTTGAAGGTGGCGTCCCCAGTCGCGATCCCGCGGATCAATTCGACCAGCTGCATGACCGGAACAGGGTTCATGAAATGCATGCCCATGAAGCGTTCCGGCCGGTCCGTGATCGCCGCCAGGCGGGTCACGGAGATCGAGGAGGTGTTGGTGCAGATCACCGTCTCCTCCTTGATCAAGGGGCACAAAGCCTGGAGTATTTCGCGCTTGACCGCTTCGTTCTCAATCGCCGCCTCGATCACAAGATCGCAGTCGGCGAAGAGCGCCATCTCGGTGCCGCTGGAAATCCGGGCCAACGCCGACGCCTTCTCATCCTCAGAGATGAGCTGCTTCTTGATCTGCCGGGCCAAGTTACGCTCGATCCCCTCGGCCGCCTTGGCGAGCTGGGCTTCCTGCAGGTCCTGCAGGATTACGTCAAAACCGGCAAGAGCGCAGACGTGCGCAATTCCGCTGCCCATCTGACCGGCCCCGATGATGCCGACCGACTTGATTTCAATTGGAGGTCCGTCGCTGGCGTTGTTTTGAGGCATGCTGCGAAACTCCGAGCTGGGACGGGGGCGCGCCACGTTAGGGCGCCTGCTTTTCGAGTTCGCTTTCCAACGCCGGCACGGCCTCGAAGAGGTCCGCCACCAGGCCGTAGTCGGCCACCTGGAAGATCGGCGCTTCCTCGTCCTTGTTGATGGCGACGATGACCTTGGAGTCCTTCATGCCGGCCAAATGCTGGATGGCGCCGGAAATGCCGACGGCAATATAGAGGTCGGGGGCCACCACCTTGCCGGTTTGCCCGACCTGATAGTCGTTCGGCACGTAGCCGGCATCGACAGCCGCGCGACTAGCACCGACCGCCGCACCGAGACGATCAGCGACTTTCTCGAGGAGATGAAAATTCTCGCCGCTCTGCATTCCGCGCCCGCCGGAGATCACGACGCGCGCGGTGGTGAGCTCCGGCCGCTCCGACTTGGTGAGTTCCTGGCCGACAAAGCTGGAAAGGCCCGCGTCCTCGGCAGCCGCGATATCCTCCACAGCCGCGGAACCGCCCTCGGCGGCCACGGGCTCGAAGGCGGTGGCGCGGGTGGTGATTAGCTTGATCGCGTCGCTCGACTGTACCGTCGCCATGACGTTGCCCGCGTGTATCGGACGCACGAACGTATCGACACTTTCGATGCCCGAAATATCCGAGATCTGCTGCACGTCCAAGAGAGCCGCGATCCGGGGCAGGACGTTCTTTCCGAAGGTCGTGGCCGGGGCCAGGATGTGGCTGTAGGCCGGTGCCAGGCCAACCACCAAGGGGGCCAGGTTCTCCGCAACCGAATACGCATAGTAAGGGGCGTCGGCTTTGAGAACCTTGGCCACGCCTGGAACCGCGGCGGCGGCAGCAGCGGCACCCGCGCAGTCGGAGCCCGCGACCAGCACGTGAACATCTCCAGCACCCAGGCCAGCCAGCGCTTCGCCGGCCGCGATACAGTTGTAGGTCGCGGCGCGCAGTTCCGCGTCACTGTGGTCCACGAGGATCAATACCGTCATTTCAAATCACCTTGGCTTCGGATTTGAGCTTCGTCACCAACTCCGCGACATTGGCCACCTTGACACCGGCCTGCCGGGCGGGCGGCTCGGTAACCTTGATCACTTTGAGGCGGGGCGTTACGTCGACGCCAAGCTCGTCCGGGGTAAGGGTGTCGATCGGCTTCTTCTTGGCCTTCATGATGTTCGGCAAGGAGGCATAGCGCGGCTCGTTAAGGCGCAGGTCGGCGGTCACCACGGCGGGCAGCTTGACCTCCAAGGTTTCCAAGCCTCCGTCGATTTCGCGGGTGACCCGCAGCATGCCGTCTTCCTTGATCACCTTCGAGGCGAAGGTCGCCTGGCTCCAGCCCAGAAGCGCAGCCAGCATCTGGCCCGTCTGGTTGAAGTCGCTGTCAACAGCTTGCTTGCCCAAAAGAACGACCTCCGGGCTCTCCTTCTCCACCACGGCCTTTAGCAGTTTCGCGATGGCCAGCGGCTGCAAGACCTCGTCGCTCTGCACCAGGATGCCGCGATCGGCCCCCATGGCCAGCGCCGTGCGCAGGGTTTCCTGGCTCGACTGCGCGCCGCAGGAAACCGCCACGATCTCCGTCGCCACGCCGGCTTCCTTCATGCGAACCGCCTCTTCCACGGCGATTTCGCAGAAAGGGTTCATGGACATCTTCACGTTCTGCGTTTCGACGCCCGAGCCGTCGGCTTTGACCCGGACCTTCACATAGGCGTCGATGACGCGCTTGACGGCGACAAGTACCTTCATGGGCGTTGGTTGACCTTTCTCGTCCGCTCTTCCGTGCCCCGTGGGAGCTTGGCGCTCGGCCAGGACGGAGCCGCGAAGCGCCGCACCTCGGCGGCGTCTTAACGTTTTTGTGCGCGTGCACAATAAGAAGATGACGGAAGGGTGTCAATCGAGACGAATTGCCGCGTTTTCCCGGCGTTTTCCGAGGGTTTTCTAGGGGTTTTATAGCGGTTCTCAGGAGGCGTCCCGAGGGAATTTCCGGCGTTTCAGCGATGCTTCCCCGGCACCCAGAGAACGTCCTTTCGCCCTTTATCGTTCACCCAGCGCGCCAAGACGAAGAGCAGGTCCGAGAGCCGGTTGAGATAACGGACCGCTTCGCCGTTTATGGTCTCCTGCTCGGCCAGCAAGGTTCCGTCGCGCTCGGCCCGCCGAACCACTGTCCGGGCCAGATGCAGATGCGCCGCGGCCGGGCTTCCCCCGGGCAGAATAAAGGAATTCAGGGGCTCGAGTTCAGCGTTCAGCTTGTCGATCTCCTGCTCCAGCCGCTCCACCTGGGCGCTCAAGATCCGCAAGGGCGGATACTCCGGATTCTCGCTCAAGGGTGTGGCCAGATCGGCGCCCAGATCGAAGAGGTCGTTCTGAATTCGCCCGAGGATCTCGTCGGTCTCGCCGTCGCAGTGCAGCCGCGCGATGCCGATCACGGAGTTGGCTTCGTCCACCGTGCCATAAGCGATCACGCGCGCATGATGCTTGGACACCCTCGTGCCGTCCGACAGCGAGGTTTTTCCCTTGTCGCCACCCTTGGTGTAGATCCGGGTCAATTGCACCATGTGGGGACTATCCTTATCCGGCCAGCAGCGCGATCGCGAAGAGCGCCAAGGCGACACCCTGCATGATCACGCGCCAGCGCATCAGCTTATTGCCGTACTTGGCGTTGAATTCCCCGCCGCGCGCCATGGAGAATAATCCGGCGAAGAGCACTCCCAGCGTGATCAGCATCGCGATCACCACAAGGATCATGATGGTTCCGTTCATGCCAAGACCATATAGAAGCCCTAACCAACTCCGCCAGGGGCGAGGTCCAAGTGGGCGAGTTCGGGCCGGGGCCGGACGCCAAGGCGCCCTTAATTCCGGCCCGGCGAGAGCAGGCCGCGGGCGATCACGTTGGCTTGGATTTCCGCCGCGCCCTCGAAGATGTTCAGGATGCGTGCATCGCAAAGCACGCGGGAGATCTTGTACTCCATCGCGTAGCCGTTGCCGCCGTGGACCTGCAGGGCGTTGTCGGCGTTGGCCCAGGCGACCCGCGCCGCCAGCAGCTTGGCCATGCCGGCCTCGATGTCGCAACGCCGGCCGCTGTCCTTTTCGCGCGCGGCAAAAAGGGTGATCTGACGGGCCAGCATGGTTTCCACCGCCATCCAGGCAAGCTTGCCCGCCACACGCGGGAAGGCCAGGATCGCCTTGCCGAATTGCTGGCGGTCGCGCGCGTAGCCAAGGCCAAGCTCCAGCGCGTTCTGCGCCACGCCGACCGCCCGCGCGGCGGTCTGAATGCGCGCCGATTCAAAGGTCGCCATGAGCTGCTTGAAGCCCTCGCCCTCGACCCCGCCCAGCAGGTTGGCGGCCGGCACCTCGAAGCCGTCGAAGGCCAGCTCGTATTCCTTCATGCCCCGGTAGCCCAGGACAGGAATCTCGCCTCCGCTCATGCCGGGGGCCGGGAAGGGGTCGGCATCGGTTCCACGCGGCTTCTCGGCGATGAACATGGACAAGCCCCGGTAACCCTTCTCGTCCGGATCGGTGCGAGCCAGCAGGGTCATGATGTCGCTGCGGGCAGCGTGAGTGATCCAGGTCTTGTTCCCGGTAATGCGATAGACCTCGCCATCCCGCACCGCGCGGGTGCGCAAGCTGCCAAGGTCGGAGCCGGTGTTGGGCTCGGTGAAGACGGCGGTGGGCATGATTTCGCCCGCCGCGATGCCAGGCAGCCAGCGCGCTTTCTGTTCCTCCGTGCCGCCTAGGCGGATCAGCTCCGCGGCGATTTCCGAGCGCGTGCCTAGCGAGCCGAGGCCAATATAGCCGCGCGCGAGTTCCTCGGTGACGACGCACATCGCGGTCTTGCCCATGTCGAGCCCGCCCCAATCTTCCGGGATCGACAGGCCGAACACACCCAGTTCAGCAAGCTGCTCGATCACCTCCATCGGGATCAGTTCATCGTCCAGGTGCCATTGGTGAGCGGCGTCGGCGTGAGAATCGGCGACCTTGCGAAACTGCTCGGCGATCATCACCTCGGTTTCGTCCAAGCCGCGGTCGCCGAAGCGCCCCTCAACGATAAGTTCCGCGATGCGCATCCGTGTGCGCGTGTCATTGCCCTTCGCGATGAGGTCCCGAACTGCCGGGTGCTCGCGAAACGCCGCCGCCGCGGAGTCGGAAACCCCAAGATCGGCGGGGCGCGCCGTTTCCACCTGGCTGAGCGCGATGCCGCCAGCGAGCTGGGCCAGATACTCGCCGAACCCGGCCCGCAGGATCAGGGTTTCGAGTTCGCCCAGGCGCTCTTGCGCGCGCAGGGCCTCGGCCCAATGCAACGTTTCCCGCAAGGCGGCAACATAAGTCGCCTGCCAGGCGAAGCCGTGGGCGGCGAACTGCTCGCGCTCCAGCAAGACAGGATCGACCCGGCCCTCCGGCGCGAGCGTCTTCATCAAGGCGCGCCGCGCGGATTCGGCCAGCGCCTCGGCGGCGCCGAGAGCCCCGGCGCAGGCGGCGAAAAGACCTTCGCTTGCCGTGCCTTCGGCCGGAGGGACTTCGCGGGCGAGAGCGTCACTCATGATTTCCATCCTATGGGGCCCAAGGCGCCGCCGGTGAGAGGGCGAGGGCCGCCTTCAAAGGCGGCCCTCGGACGTCTCCATGGGCTTCCTCGAACCCTTAGTCCAAGCCTTAGCTGCCCATCGCCTCGATCGCGTCGTCGAGGGTCCGCATACCGGGCCGCTTGGCTTGCACGAGCACAGCCATGTTTCCTGGCTTGTGCTGGTTCTTCATCATCTTGGTGTGCGCGCGCGGGATGTCCTCCCAAGAGAAGACCTCGCTCATGCATGGGTCGATGCGCCGCTCGATCACCAGGGTGTTGGCCTGGCTGGCCTGCATCAGGTTGGCGAAGTGGCTGCCCTGAATGCGCTTCTGGCGCATCCAGACGAAGCGGGCGTCGAAGGTGATGTTGTAGCCGGTCGTGCCTGCGCAGAACACCACCATGCCGCCACGCTTGACCACGAAGCAGGATACCGGGAAGGTCTGCTCGCCGGGGTGCTCGAAGACGAAATCCACGTCGTTGCCCTTGCCGGTGATATCCCAGATCGCCTTGCCGAACTTCTTGCATTCTTTCATGTAGGCCCCGAATTCCGGGCCGTTCACGTCTGGCAGGCGCCCCCAGCAGTTGTAGTCCTTGCGGTTGATCACGCCGCGCGCGCCCAAGGACATCACGAAGTCGTCCTTGCTGCCGTCGGAGATCACGCCGATGGCGTTGGCGCCGGCGGTGGCGATGAGCTGGATCGCCATGGAGCCCAGGCCGCCCGAGGCGCCCCAGACCAGAACGTTGTGCCCCGGCCGAAGAATGTGCGGGCGATGGCCGAAGAGCATGCGGTAGGCAGTGGCCAACGTCAGGGTGTAGCAGCCGCTCTCTTCCCAGGTCAGGTGCAGGGGGCGGCGCATCAGCTGACGGTCCTGCACCCGGCAGAATTGGGCGAAGGAGCCGTCCGGCGTTTCGTAGCCCCAGATGCGCTGGCTGGTGGAGAACATCGGATCCCCGCCGTTGCACTCCTCGTCGTCGCCGTCGTCCTGGTTACAGTGAATTACGACCTCGTCTCCCACTTTCCAGCGCTTAACCGCCGAGCCGACCGCCCAAACGATGCCCGAGGCATCGGAGCCGGCGATGTGGTAAGGCTGCTTGTGCACGTCGAACACAGAGATCGGCAGGCCCTTGCTGGCCCAAACGCCGTTGTAGTTGACGCCGGCCGCCATCACCATCACCAGGACGTCATGGCTGTCGAGGGTGGGAGTGTCCAAAACCTCGCACTGCATGGCGGTTTCCGGCTCACCCTCGCGCTCGCGGCGGATGGCCCAGGCATACATGCGCTTCGGCACATGCCCGAGCGGCGGAATCTCTCCGATCTCGTAAAGATCCTTCTGCACCTGCCCGGGGCGCAGCTCGATCACCTCAGCGGCTTCAGTCATGGTCGGATAGAGCTCCTCAATAGTTCTCGCCAAAAGCTATTTGGCACATGAAGTTAGGGTGCCGTCCCGGGCGTTTTTCTCCTCCGGGCTATCCGCCCGAGGTGCTTGACTTTTACCGGGCGGTGATGTCTTTTGCAATGCACAAATGACAGTTTGTTGCAGAAGGGGCCTGTTAAGAGAAATTTTAATGCGCTAATCCCTCTGTGGCATTCCGAAGATAACCCTTTAAGGGGGGTTGACGGTGACGATACACAAGGTTCCTGCCGCGCCGCAACACGAGCGCGAGAAAGACAAGCCCTGGCTCATCCGCACCTACGCGGGCCATTCCTCCGCCAAGGCCTCCAACGCGCTTTACCGGCGCAATCTCGCCAAGGGCCAGACCGGCCTCTCCGTCGCCTTCGATCTGCCGACCCAGACCGGCTACGACAGCGACCATCCGTTGGCGCGCGGAGAGGTCGGCAAAGTGGGCGTTCCGGTGGGCCATATCGGCGACATGCGCGCGCTCTTCGACGGCATCCCCTTGGAGCGCATGAACACCTCCATGACGATCAACGCCACGGCCCCTTGGCTGCTGGCCCTCTACATCGCCTGCGCCGAGGAGCAAGGCGTGGCGCGCGAGGCGCTTTCGGGCACGGTCCAGAACGATATCGTCAAGGAATACCTGTCGCGCGGAACCTATATCTTCCCGCCAAAGCCCTCCATCCGGCTCATCACCGACGTGGTCGCGTTCACTTACCGCGAGGTGCCGCGCTGGAATCCGACGAACGTCTGCAGCTATCACCTGCAAGAGGCCGGGGCCACGCCGGTGCAGGAACTTGCCTTCGCGCTTGCCACGGCCACGGCCGTGCTGGACGCGATCAGCGAGAGCGGCCAGGTCCCGCCGGAAGATTTCCCGAAGGCGGTCGGCCGAATCTCTTTCTTCGTTAACGCCGGGGTACGCTTCGTCACCGAGATGTGCAAGATGCGCGCGTTCGTCCGCCTTTGGGATGAGATTTGCCGCGAGCGCTACGGTGTCGCCGAGGATAAATACCGCCGCTTCCGCTATGGCGTGCAGGTGAACTCCCTGGGCTTGACGGAGCAGCAGCCGGAAAACAACGTCTACCGCATTCTGCTGGAGATGCTCGCGGTGGTCCTTTCAAAGGATGCCCGCGCGCGCGCCGTGCAGCTGCCCGCCTGGAACGAAGCGCTCGGCCTGCCGCGCCCCTGGGACCAGCAGTGGTCCTTGCGCCTGCAGCAGATCCTGGCCTTCGAGACGGACCTCCTGGAATACGGCGACCTCTTCACGGGCAATCCGGCCGTGGAAGCCAAGGTGGAGGAGCTTTGCGCCGCCGCCCGGGAAGAGCTGGCACGCATCGATGCCCTGGGCGGGGCCATCGCCGCGGTAGAGTCGAGCTATATGAAAGAGCGTCTGGTGGCCAGTGCCGTTGAGCGCTTCGCCGCCATCGAAGCCGGCGATATGACAGTGGTCGGCGTCAATAAGTTCACCGAAACCGAACCCTCGCCGCTCACCGCCGAAGCGGACGGCGGCTTCATGGCGCCGGACGAGGAGGCCGAAGCCCGACAGCTGGAAAGCCTGCATGCCTGGCGCGAGAGCCGCGACCCCGAAGCGGTGGCCCAAGCCCTGGCCGGCCTGGAAGCGGCGGCGCGGGACGGCACGAACATTATGGAGCCCTCCATCGCCGCGGCGCACGCCGGCGTCACCACGGGCGAGTGGGCCGACATTCTGCGCAAGGCCTTTGGGGAGTATCGCGCCCCGACCGGCGTCGGCAAATCCTCGGTCCGCGTCGAAGAGGCAGAGGCGCTGGAGACCTTGCGCGCACGCGTCGCCGGCCTGTCCGAGCGGCTTGGCCGCCGGGTCAAGATCCTGGTCGGCAAGCCGGGCTTGGACGGCCACTCCAACGGGGCGGAGCAGGTCGCCGTGCGCGCGCGCGACGCGGGCTTCGAAGTGGTCTATGAGGGCATCCGGCTCACCCCGGCCCAGATCGCCAACGCGGCTTTGGAGGAGGGCGTGCATGTCATTGGCCTCTCCATCCTGTCGGGGAGCCACATGCCTCTGGTCACCGATACACTCGCGCGCCTCAAATCCCTTGGACTGGGCGATCTGCCCGTCGTGGTGGGCGGCATCATCCCGCCGGAGGACGCGAAAGCCATGTGCGAGGCGGGCGTCTCGGCGGTCTACACGCCGAAGGACTACGACCTCAACGCCACGCTATCGGACATCCTGACCATCCTGGAGCGCGGCTTCGACGAGGCGGCCTGACCGCCGGTTTGGAGACAATCTCTCCGGATCGTGAACGCTTTGTTTCCCAGCGGAGCCTTATCTGTGTTTGGGCCGACCCTAGATAGGAGTCGAGGCGCGGGAATGCGCGCCCGCATGGGAGAGGTCGGATGGCGGATGTTGACTCGTTCGAGCGCTATGACGGCGTGGCCAAGGCGTTTCACTGGAGCATCGCGGCTCTGATTATCGCGGTCTTCGGGCTTGCTTGGTTCATGGACGCGCTTCCCCTGGGTCCGCTCAAGGCGGACATGTACAATCTTCACAAGTCCATTGGCTTGACGATCCTGGCCTTGGCGGCACTTCGGCTCGCCTGGCGGATGACCCACCGCCCCCCGCCCTTGCCCTTGGACACGCCCGGCTGGGAGCGGCTGGCGGCCCACAGCGGACATGCCGCCCTCTACGTGTTTTTGTTCCTGCAGCCGCTCTTGGGCCTCGGGATCGCTTTCTATTCCAGCTTTCCGACACGGATTTACGGGCTCTTCAACCTGCCCAGCCCCGTGGCGCCCGACAAGGCCGTCATGGATTTCATGGCCGAAACCCACGAGCTGGTTGGCACCCTGCTTCTGATAACGGTCGGCGTGCACGTCGCCGCGGCCCTGCGCCACCACTTCATCCTGAAGAACAATATTCTTCGCCGCATGCTTCCGGGAGCCCGCTGATGCACCGCTTATTTCCCGCGTTCGCGCTGGCTCTTCTGGGGCTTGCCGCGAACCCAATCCTCGCCCAGGCCGAAGCGCCCGAGTGGCTGACCGACACGGAGAAGAGCGAGATCGTCTTCGTCGCCACGCAGTCCGGCGCCCCGGTCGAGGGCCGCTTCAAGGCCTTCGAGGCCGACATCCGTTTCGACCCGGCCGCCCCCGAGGCGGGCCGCGCGGAAGTCCTGATCGAGATCGCCAGCGTGGACTCAGGTGCCACCGACCGCGACCAAGCAATCACCTCAGAAGGCTTGTTGAACGCCGGGGCCTTCCCGCAAGGCCGCTTCGTCGCCGAACGTTTCCGGCATCTGGAGGGAGACAGCTATGAAGCCGAGGGAACACTGACACTTCGGGATGTGACCCTGCCGGTCGTGCTGCCCTTCACTCTGGCGATCGACGGAGATACCGCCCAGGCCAAGGGGGAACTTCGGGTCCAGCGCCTCGACTACGGCGTCGGCCAGGGCCAGTGGGCGGACACCTCAATGGTGGGGCCCGAGGTGGCGATCCGCATCGACATCCTGGCACGGCGGCCGAACTAAAGCCGCGCATCCACATCACCTCAAAGCTTCACAACTCCCTTTCACCCTCATCTAAGGAGTGTCAGTCCATGAGCACCTCTATCCTTTTCCGTTCATCCGCTCTCGCCGCCGCCTTTGGCGTGGTGATGGCCGTCTCCCTTGCCGTCCCCGCCCAGGCCAACGAGCCTTTCGTTCTGGATGAAACACACGCCGACGTCGGCTTTCGCGTCAGCCACTTCGGCCTGTCCGATACCCTGGGGCGCTTCAACGACGTCGAGGGCGTGGTCCTGATCGACCGGGACAACCCGGCGGGGAGCAGCGTCGACGTCACCATCGCCACGGCCAGCTTGGACACCAACCACGGGAAGCGCGATGAGCATCTGCGCGGCGGCGATTTCTTCAACGTTGCAGAACACCCCACCATCACCTTCAAGAGCACCTCGGTCGAACTGACCGGGACAGATACCGCCAAGGTCACCGGAGACTTCACCATGCTGGGCGTGACCAAGCCGGTGGTGCTG
The DNA here is from genome assembly GCA_029287455.1 of Pelagibius litoralis. GTDB lineage: Bacteria > Pseudomonadota > Alphaproteobacteria > Kiloniellales > DSM-21159 > JARFRB01. The sequence goes on from JARFRB010000141.1 coordinate 10,962, forward strand.
GACGTCAAGTTGAACGCCCTGATGCCACACCCCTTGCCCCAAATGAACGGCCGGGAGGTCGCCGGGTTCTCCGCGACCACTACAATCAAACGCAGCGAATTCGGGATGGACACCTTCGTGCCGGCGATCGGCGACGATGTGGAGGTCACCCTGGAAGTCGAGGCCTTGAAGCAGCAGTAACCGCTTCCGGCCACACGGCCGCTGGCGCTTGACGATAAAGCGGGCGGGGCCGTAAGCTCCGCCTGTTGTCTTGTGAAGAGGTGGCCGGTCCCATGGGGACGACCCTGAAGCTCGTTCGGCGAATTAGCGGCCGGGCGCTCATCGAGCGTCCGGAGTTTTCCGCTTTCCCGAAGCTTGCCGATCAGGAGTTCGACCGCCATGACCCTTCCCCGCACCGCTAACGCGGCCCTTCCATCCCCGCCCTTCAAAACAGCAGCCCGCGCCCAACCTGTCTTCTGCTACGCCGTCAGCGCCGAGGCGTCCCCCGGCTTGCTGCCGCGCGTCATCGGCCTCTTCGCCAAGCGCGATCTGGTGCCCCGGCGCTGTCATGCCGCCACCGGCGGCGCGGACGGCAGCGATCTTGAAATCGATCTGCAGGTGACCGGCCTGGACCGCGCGACGGCCGATTTGGTCGCGCGCGGCCTGCGGCAGATCTTTGGCGTCCACACGGTCTTGCTCTCCGAGAAGATCTAGCGGCCGCTTGCCCCTAGGCCCCGGCGGCGGCGCCCGCTATATCATTCTCATGGAGATGCTCGATCCCACGGCGGGCCGGTTTCCCGCGGCGCTCGCCGCGCTTGCCGCTGGCGCTGCCTTGGCCATCGCTTTCACTGCCCAGTTCGCATTTGGCCTGCTGCCTTGCGAGCTTTGCATCTGGCAGCGCTGGCCCTTGGCGGCGGCCGGCGCACTGGGCCTTCTGGCGCTGATCCTGGGGCCCCGCGGCTTGTTCAGGCCGCTATGCCTGCTGGCAGCCTTGGCATTCCTCGCGACCGCGGCCATCGCTGGGTTCCATGTAGGCGTGGAGCAAAAATGGTGGAGCGGAACCGCGAGCTGCGCGCCACCCGCGCTTGGCGCCGGCGCCACCTTGGACGAGTTGCGCGAAAGCATTCTTGGGCAGCCGGTGGTGCGCTGCGACGAGCCGGCCTGGACGCTCTTCGGGATCTCCATGGCCGGCTACAACTTCCTTTTTTCCTTGAGCATGGGCGGGTTGCTGATCTGGCTTCTGCGTCCGGCCAAACACCCAGGTACCGCACGATGACCACGTCCAAATCGACATCCAAACCCACCCCCAAACCCAAGATGCGCCGCCCCGGCGACCCCAGCCGGGAGGAGGCCCTGGAGCGTATGCTGCGGGTCGATCACGCGGGCGAATACGGCGCGCGCCGGATTTACGAGGGCCAACTCGCCGTCCTGGGCCGTGGCCCTTCGGCACCCGTCATCCGCCACATGTGGGAGCAGGAAGCCAAGCATCTGGAGCATTTCGAGAAGCTGCTTCCGGAACGGCGGGTGCGGCCGACCCTGCTGCAGCCCATCTGGCACGTAGCGGGTTTTGCCCTTGGGGCGGCAACGGCACTGATGGGCGAGCGCGCGGCCATGGCCTGCACCGTGGCAGTGGAGGAAGTCATCGACGAACACTACGCCAAGCAAGTCGAAAGCCTGGCCGAGGAGCCGGCCGAGGCGGAGCTGCGCGCAACCCTGGAGGAGTTCAGGGCCGATGAGCTAGAGCACCGGGACACCGGTCTGGCCCACGAGGCGGAGCTGGCCACGGGCTACGAGCCCTTAACGCAGGTGATCAAGCGCGGTTCGCGCCTTGCCATCTGGCTCAGCGAGCGGATCTGAGTCGGCCCCCGCGATGGGCGATGTGGCGCGCACCCGGGTAGAGGCCGCCGAGGCCGGCACGGCCTTGCTGTGGGTGCGCGGACTCACCCGCGCCGGTCTGGAGCCAGCGGACCTGGAGCTTGCCAGCGGCGAGCTGCTGCTGATTTCCGGCCCCTCGGGTGCCGGCAAGAGCCTTTTGCTCCGGGCGCTGGCGGACCTCGATCCTAACAGCGGCGAGATCTTCCTCAAAGGCGAGCCCCGGAACCGCTTTCCGGCACCGCAATGGCGGCGGCTGGTCACATATCTCTCGGCCACTCCCGGCTGGTGGGCGCCGACGGTCCAGGAACACTTTCGCCCGGAGGACAAGGACATCGCCGCGGGCATGCTGGCGCGCCTGGGCCTGCCACCGCAAGCCATGGAGTGGGATGTGGACCGGCTGTCCACCGGCGAAAGCCAGCGGCTTGCCTTGCTGCGGGCCCTGGTCCAGTGCCCGGCGGTGCTTCTGCTAGACGAGCCGACCGGTGCGCTTGACGCCAAGAGCACCGCGCAGGTCGAGGATTTCCTGCGTGAGCGTCTGGCCAACGGCCTGGCCGTCATCCTGGTCAGTCACGACCGCGCGCAAGGCAGGCGCCTGGCCAAGCGGAGCCTCGTGATGGCGAAGGGCGGAAAGCTGAGCGAGGGCCCGCCGTGACCTTCGTCGAGCTGACCTATTGGGACATCGCCCTCGCCGCCTTGCTGCTGACGGTGAACGCCGGCTTGTCGATCTGGCTGCGCCTGGGCATGGAGCGGCAGCTTGCCATCGCCGCGATCCGCATGGTCGTGCAGTTGACGCTGGTCGGCTTGGTCTTGAAGGCGCTCTTCGCCACGGTTTCGCCCTGGCTCACGGGCGCGGTGGCCCTGGTGATGATCGGTTTCGCGGGCTACGAGGCCACCGCGCGCCAAGCGCGGCGCCTCTCGGGGCCTTGGGGATACGGCCTGGGCACCATGGCCATCCTGTTCGCGTGCACGCTGGTGACCGCCTTCGCGCTCACCACGCAGATCCAGCCGGACCCCTGGTACTCGCCGCAATTTGCGATCCCCTTGCTGGGGATGATTCTGGGCAATTGCATGACCGGCGTTTCCTTGGGCCTCAACCAGCTCTTCGGGCGCGCTGGCAAGGAGCGTCTGGCCATCGAGGCCATGCTGGCCCTGGGCTATACCCGCCAGGAGGCCCTGAAGCCGTTGGTGCGGGAGTCCGTCCGGTCCGGCCTGATCCCCATCGTGAATTCCATGGCGGCCACCGGCCTGGTGGCCTTGCCGGGAATGATGACGGGGCAAATCCTGGCCGGCGTGGATCCGGTGCAGGCGGTAAAGTATCAGATGCTGATCATGTTCTTGATCGCCGGCGGCACGGCAATCGGCGTGCTGGTGGCCGTGGTCGCGGGAAGCGGGCGGCTTAGCGACGAGCGGCACCGACTGCGCCTCGATCGCCTGACGCCGATCAAATGAACTTTCCATAAATCCAATATTAAGTTTCGACGTCTATGCTTCTTGCTGACTCTATCCGGGAGGATGGCCAGGATGGCGAGAGCTTCGGTCGGCAGTGCGGCGATCATTCCAAGCGCACCCCCTTGGGTGAGCCGCTCCCTTCGGGTGTTGCGCCGGGTTCTGCTTGGCCCCGAGCAGACGGCCGCAGGCGGGGCCACGGCCGCGCGCGCCACCCCCACCGTGACCATCGAGGCGGCCCAGGCGGGAAAGATTTCCGACTGGCTGCGCTTGGATTGACCCCCACACTATCCCTGGCGGCGCGCCATCTGTAGTCTCGGCGCCATGACCGATTCGCCGAGCCCCGACACAGCATCTTCCGACCCGATTGTCGATGTCATCCTCGAGCTGGTGCACGAGCGCGGCGCCGGAAAATCGATCTGCCCCAGCGACGCGGCGCGGTGCTTCGCGGAGCGGCGGGCACGGCCCGGCGACCCGCCGGACCTTTGGCGCAAGTATCTGCCGGCGGCGCGCCAGCAGGCCCTCGCCTTGGCCCGAGCAGGCCGGATCGTCATCCTGCGGCGCGGCAAGCCCCAAGACCCCAACAAACCCATCAAGGGCGTGATCCGGCTGGCCTTGCCCCCGGAAAATTCTTAGATCGGAAAACTCTTAGATCGGAAAATTCTTAGATCGGACAATCCTTAGAGCAGGGAGCGTCTAGAGAAGCTCGGGCTCCGGCAGCCCACGGCGGCGGCAAGCAGCGACCAAGGTGTTGGCGAGCAGGCAGGCGATGGTCATGGGGCCGACGCCGCCGGGGACCGGGGTGATGGCCCCCGCGACCTTGGCCGCCTCCTCGAAATCCACATCGCCGACCAAGCGCCCCTTACCCCCGGGCTCTCCAGGGGGAGCACTTGGGGGCAGGCGGTTGATGCCGACGTCGATCACCGTGGCACCCGGCTTGATCCAGTCCCCCTTGACCATCTCGGGACGGCCGACCGCCGCCACCAGGATATCCGCGCGGCCGCACTCGCCGGGCAGGTCCTTGGTGCGGGAGTGGGCAAGGGTCACCGTGCAGTTCTGCCCCAAAAGCAGCTGAGCCATGGGCTTGCCGACAATGTTGGAGCGCCCCAGAACCACCGCGCGCAAGCCCGAGAGATCGCCGAGGCGGTCCTTCAAGAGCATCAGGCACCCCAGGGGAGTACAGGGCACCATGGCCGGCTGTCCGGTAGCCAGCCGCCCCGCGTTGATGACGTGAAAGCCGTCCACGTCCTTCGCCGGATCGATCGCGTTGATCACCGCCGTGGAGTCGATCTGCTTGGGCAGGGGAAGCTGCACCAGAATCCCGTCTACCTCCGGATCGTCGTTGAGACGGGCAACCAGGTCCAAGACCGCCGCCTCGCTGGTGTCTTCGGGCAAGCGATGCTCGAAGGAGGCCATGCCCGCCTCCACGGTCTGCCGGCCCTTGCTGCCCACGTAGACCTGGCTCGCCGGGTCCTCCCCGACCAGCACGACCGCCAGGCCGGGCTTGAAGTCGAGGCCGGCGACCTCCTGAGCGATCCTTTCGCGCAAACCAGCCGCGAAGGCCTTGCCGTCGATCAAATCCGCCGTGCCGGCGGCCGCGTCAACCTGGGCCATGCCTGTGTCGATCCCCGACAGTGTCCATTTCCAACGGCCAGCATAATGAGCGCGGGCCAATCCGGAAGCCTTTGCCGAAACCGCCGCATTTGCGACTTTCGCCGACCTCCAAGGCCATGCTGGCGCGGCCGCGCGCGCGCCTAGGGGCGCCTGGGCGCCCCTAGAGCCCACCCAAGTCGAGGATCAGCGGCGGATGATCGGTGGCATCGTAGAACTTCAGCAAATCCGCGGTTGCCAAGGCGGTGGTGCGGTCGTTCGATAGGGGGTGCACGTTCACCCGGTCGTAGGCCAGCAGGCCCTCGTCCAGCACCGCCTCCACCGCGCCGGCGCTGTCGTTGATCACCGCCAGGGCCGTGACCGCGCCGGGGGTCACCCCCAGATGGGCCATCAGCCGCTCCGCGCTGCCGAAGGAAAAGCGCCCGCCCCCCAGCCGCTCGGCCAGGGCCTTGAGGTCGATCTGGCGGTCCTCCAGGCAGGTGACCAGCCACATCCGCCCCTTCTTGTTGCGCAGGAACAGGTTCTTGGTGTGCCCGCCGGATAGCTGTCCGCGCAGGGCCTTGGCCTCTTCCACCGTGAAGACCGGCGGGTGCGACACGGTTTCGGCCGCGATGCCAAGCCGCGCCAAGTAGGCCAGCACCTCGTCCGGTGTCATCGGCGCCGAGCCATCGGCCAGGCGCGGAGCCTCGGCTGGCGTCTCGGGCGGGGTCTCACTGGCGCTTTGGGGGTCGGTCTCGCTCATGGCGGCGGGGAGCCTAGAGCAATTCCCGCCCCAAGCAAGCCCCATCGGGCGGCCCGCGACGCGCCGATCCGCCTCGCCCGGCGGCGCCGCGCCAGTTCCCCCTTGCATTCGCCCGCCTTTGCAGCTACATCGACGGCCTTACCACGACGCGGGCGTAGCTCAGGGGTAGAGCACAACCTTGCCAAGGTTGGGGTCGTGAGTTCGAATCTCATCGCCCGCTCCAAATTTTCCACCATTTGGATCGATTTCGGCCGTCCTTGCACGCGGGCCGGTGGCAATGTTTCCTTCAGTCATTGCGAGCGAAGCGAGGCAATCCAGAGGTATTTGATACCTCCCGCCGTCTGGCATCGCCCTTTAGCCACAAACTCTGGATTGCCACGCTTCGCTCGCAATGACGAAGAGACGCAGCCAATCCTTCGGCTCGTGAATACAAGAAGAAGGCGGCTCGCGAGGACGGGTCTCGACGGATGCGCATGGCGTTTGCCGTCCTCACCATCCTAAACTCCTACCCAGCCAACTCGCCCCAACCGGAGCCGCTCGCCCATGACCGCTTTCCCCCTCGATCCCGCGCCGCGCAGCTATCCCACGGCGGTGACCTTGTTGCGGCGGGCCAGGCGGGGGGCGGCGGCGGCGCCGGAGGGGACCAGTCTCGCGGAGACCGAGGCTTGGCTCCTGGGTCCGGCGGCGGGCGAGGACGATCTGCTGGCGCTCTTCGAATCGCTGGTGTGGCGGCTGGCCGCGTCCGGGCTGCCGCTCGACCGGGCGAGCCTGAGCATAGGCACCTTGCATCCGCAGATCTTCGGCTTCGCCTGGAACTGGGAGCGGGCCGACGGCTTTTGCGACGAGGTCAAGGTGGACGAGGCGAGCCTTCGCACCGACAGCTACCGCCGCAACCCCATCTCCCAGGTGATCGAGCGCGGCGAGGCCTTTCGCGGCCGCGCGGACGATCCAGTGCTGGCGGAGCGCCACCCCCTCTTGAAGGAACTCGCCGCCCAAGGCTTCACCGAGTACCTGGCGCTGCCGATCCGCGCGGGCGGCGCCTACCACAACACGGTCACCTTCGCGACCAAGCGGCCGGCCGGGTTTTCCGACAAGGACCTGGCCGCGCTGGAACGGCTGCTGGCGCTCTTCGGCTTGCATGTGGAGCGGCACATCGCGCTGCGCATCGCCGGCAACGTGCTCGACACCTATCTGGGCGGACTGGCCGGGCGGCGGGTGCTGGAGGGCAGCATCAAGCGCGGCACGGGCGAGGCGGTGCGCGCGGTGATCTGGGTCTCGGACCTGCGCGGCTTCACCGGCCTGACGGACCGCCTGAGTGGGCGGGAAGTGACCCTGGTGCTGAACGCCTACTTCGACGGCCTGGCCGGCGCGGTCCTGAGCCAGGGCGGCGAGATCCTGAAGTTCATCGGCGACGGCCTGTTGGCTGCCTTTCCCTTCGAGCGCGGCTATCCGGACGACAGGGGCGCGGCGGAAGCGGCGTTGACCGCCGCCGAGGAAGCGCTGCAAGCCATCGCGGCCATCAACGACAGCCCGCCCGAAGCGCTGCGGGGCATCCAGGGCTGGGCGCCCTTGCGCAGCGGCATCGCGCTCCATGAAGGCGAGGTCTTCTTCGGCAACGTGGGCGCGCCCGAACGCCTCGACTTCACGGTGATCGGCCGGGCGGTCAACGAGGCCAGCCGGGTGGAGGCGCTGTGCAAATCCCTGAACCGCGAAATCCTGATCACCGAACCCGTCGCCCGCCGCCTCACCCGCCCCCCCGATAGCCCACTGGAGGACCTGGGCCGGCACGACCTGCGCGGCGTCGCCGAAGCCATGGGGATCTTCGCGCCGAAGGCGGCGGATTGAGGGGAGCCTCACAACTAACCCCACGCCCCATCATTGATCCATGGCCTGTCATTGCGAGCGCAGCGTGGCAATCCACCCCATACCCACGTGCTCTCCCCATCAACGTCGCCAGGTGCTAAACTCTCGCCAAAAGCAGAATTCGCGGAGGAAAGGCTCATGCGGTTGAGCGAGGAGCAGCTTCAGGCTTTCGACGAAGAGGGCTACGTCTTCCTGCCCGAAGTGTTTTCGCCGGAAGAGGTCACCTTGCTGCGCGGGGAGGCGACTAAAATTTACGCCATGGAGCGCGACGAGGTTTGGCGCGAATCCACCGGCGTGGCGCGCACGGCCTTCGCGGCCCATACCTACAACGAGGCCTATCGGCGGCTTGGCGCCCATCCGCGCCTGGTGGAGCCGGTGACGCAGCTGCTCGACGGGCCGGTCTACATGCATCAGTTCAAGATCAACGCCAAGGCCGCCTTCGACGGCGACGTCTGGCAGTGGCACCAAGACTACGGCACCTGGGCGCGCGACGACGCCATGCCGGAGCCGCGCGCAATGAACATCGCGCTCTTCCTGGACGATGTCAGCGCTGTCAACGGGCCCCTGATGTTCATCCCCAAGAGCCATAAGGCGGGCAAGCTGGAGGCCGGACACGACCTCAACACTACCTCCTACCCGCTCTGGACCCTGGACCGGGCCACGGTGACGCGCTTGGCGGAAGAAGGCGGGGTGGTGGCACCGACCGGGCCGGCCGGCTCGGTCCTCATGTTCCACTGCAACCTGGTGCACGCCAGCCCGTCGAACATCAGCCCTTGGGACCGGCGTATCGTCTATCTCAGCCTCTGCCACGTGGACAATCACATCCGCCAGTTCAAGCGGGCCGAATGGATCGCCCACAGGGACTTCACGCCCATTGAACCGCTAAGCGACGACTGCCTGAAGGACCTGATCCGCCCCGAAGCGGCCGAGTAACGCAAAGGATACGAAACCTCTCATGAATCTCTTCTCCATGCTGCAAGAGCGCCGCGACCAGGGGCGCCCCGTCCGGGTCGCCCTGATCGGCGCCGGGAAGTTCGGCTCCATGTTCCTGAGCCAAGTGCCCACCACGCCGGGGCTTGAGGTCCTTGGCATCGCCGAGCTGGACGTGGAGCGGGCACGCAAGGCCTGCGCCACGGTGGGCTGGGACGAGGACCGCATCGCCGCGACCCGTTTCACCGAGGATGCCAAGGCCCTGATCGCCGACGAGGCAGTCGATGTGGTGGTGGAGGCGACCGGCCATCCGCCCGCCGGCATCGCCCACGCTCTGGCGGCCATCGCGGCGGGCAAGCACATCGTCATGGTGAACGTGGAAGCGGATTGCCTGGCAGGCCCGCTCCTGGCCCGCAAGGCGCGCGCCGCAGGCGTGGTTTACAGCCTGGCCTACGGCGACCAGCCGGCCATGGTCTGCGAGATGGTGGACTGGGCCTGCTCCTGCGGTTTCGAGGTGGTGGCGGCGGGCAAGGGCACCAAGTATTTGCCCTCTTATCACAGCCTGACTCCGGACACGGTCTGGGATCACTTCGGGCTCTCGGCGGAAGAGGCGGCCGAGGCAGGCATGAACTCCCAGATGTTCAACTCCTTCATGGACGGCACCAAGTCAGGCATCGAGATGGCCGCCATCGCCAACGCCACCGGGCTGGCGGCACCGCCGGACGGCTTGGCCTTTCCGCCCTGCGGCGCCGAGGAGCTGCCCATTATCCTGCGGCCCCAAGCGGAAGGCGGCATCCTCAGGCGGAACGGGCAGGTGGAGGTGATTTCCTCCCAGAACCTGGACGGCAGCGACGTGGATCGGCACCTGCGCTGGGGCGTCTACGTGGTCTTCCGCGCGCCCAATTCTTACGCCGCCAGTTGCTTCGCCCAATACGGCATGGTCACCGATCCCTCCGGCGAGGTGACCGCCCTCTACAAGCCCTATCACCTGATCGGGCTGGAGCTCAACATCTCGATCCTCTCCGCTGCCCTGCGCGGGGAGCCTACGGGTGCGCCGGTGGCCTTCAACGCGGATGTTGTGGCCACAGCCAAGCGCGATCTCGCGCCGGGCGAGGTGCTGGACGGCGAAGGCGGCTACCGGGTCTGGGGCAAGATCCAGCCGGCCGAGGCGAGCCTGGCCGCGGGTGCGCTGCCCCTGGGCCTCGCCAAGGACCTCAAGCTCGCGCGCGCGGTCAAGGCGGGCCAGGCGCTTTCCTGGGCGGACGTGGAACTGGACGAGCAAGACCCCACCTACCGCTTCCGCCGCGACATGGAAGCGGCCTTCGCCCCGGCGAAGCGGGCGGCGGAGTAGCCTCCCGCCTTTTGGCGAGCGCTGCTAGTCCCCCGCCTCCAAGGTCAGCAGGCGTTCCTTGCGCGACAGGCCCCAGCGGTAGCCGCTGAGGCCGCCGTCGCCCCGGATTGCGCGGTGGCAGGGGATGACGAGCGACACCGGGTTGGTGGCGCAGGCGCGGCCGACGGCCCGCTGGCCTTTCGGCAGGCCCAGCAGTTCGGCGATTTCCTGGTAGCTGCGGGTTTCGCCATAGGGAATGGCGATCAGCTCGTTCCAAACCCGGCGCTGGAAGGCGGTGGCGCGCACGTCGAGAGGCAGATCCAGGTGCGGCGTCTCGCCAACGAGATAGGCCATTAGCACATCCAGCGAATCCTGGATCGCCCGATCGTCCCGCTCAATGGAGTCCGCGGCCGGAAACTCCGCCTTCAATTCCTCGATCAGGACCCCATCGTCCTCGCCCAGAGCCAGAAAGCAGAGCCCAGCCGCGGTCGCGGCCACCAAGAGGCGGCCGAGTGGGGAATCGGCGAGGGAGAACACGATGCGCGCACCCTTGCCACCCTTTGCGTAGGTCGCCGGCGTCATGCCAAGGCGGCGCGCAGAATCCTCGTAGACCCGGCTGGAGGAGCCGTATCCGGCGCCGTAGGTCGCCTCGGCCACCCGGCCGTGGGCCCTTAGCTCCGCCTTGAATCGCTCGGCCCGACGCGCCTCGGCGTAGTCGCGCGGGGAGACACCGGTAACCTTGCGGAAGACCCGCTGCAGATGCCAGGGGCTCATGCCGACGGCGCGCGCCAAGTCGGCCAGGGTGAGGCGTTCGCCCTCGGCCGCGTCCAGAAGCGCGCAAGCGCATTCGACCGCGTCCAGGTGCCGCGGCCGCGTGCTTGGCTTGGCTTGGTCGGCCAACAGGGGGGCGTCCCGTTCCATGGTATCTACCTGCATTGTTCCGCTGCCTTTCTCTCAGTAGCTATTAGCACCGGTTTTATCCTGCTCTCTAGCGGCCATCTATCCGAAGCTTGCGGCCGCGTCGCGATCTACGGCGCTATAATCCCAAAACGCGCCGCACGTCGTCGAAGTCCACCAGCAACAAGACGAGACCCAGCACGATCAACCCCCCAAGGATCGGCGTGTACCAGGGCAGCGGGATGGGGTTCGACTCCCCGCAAGTCTGACAAATGTCGTCGTCGACCCCCAGGGGTGTCTTGCATTTGCGGCAGAGGCGGGTCTTGGCCACCGGCTCACAGACACTTCGAATGGCCGCAGGAGGTGCAGAGATCGCAGCCTTCCTGATGCACAAGAGAGAACGCGCCGCACTTGGGGCACTGTCTGAGCGGGCTCGCCGGGCCGCCCGAGGGAAGGTTCGCAACTTTGCGCCTTGCCTCGCTGGGCAGGTGATCCAGGCCGACCGAACCGGAGAGGAATCCAATATCGATCATGTGCCGCTCGATCACCTCGCCGATCGCGGCCAGCAGCGAGGGCACGTAGCGCCCGGACATCCAGGCACCGCCGCGCGGATCGAAAACCGCCTTCAGCTCCTCCACTACAAAGGCCACGTCGCCACCCCGCCGGAAAACCGCCGAGATCATGCGCGTCAAGGCCACGGTCCAGGCGTAGTGGTCCATGTTCTTCGAGTTGATGAAGACCTCGAAGGGCCTGCGGCGGCCATCCTGCACGATATCGTTGATGGTGATGTAGATGGCGTGATCGCTTTCCGGCCACTTCAGCTTATAGGTCCGGCCCGGCAGGGCCTGCGGGCGGTCCAAGGGCTCGCTCATGTAGACGACGTCTTCCGCCGGCTCCAGCGGCGCCGCGGCGACCAGGGCACCGCCAGCTCCCCCCGCTTCCGTTTCCGGCTCTTGGGCTTCCGGCGCTTCGGCTTTGGGCGCTTCCAGCACGGCGCCGCGCAGGGCACTTGGGCGATAGGTCGTACAGCCCTTGCAGCCGGAGTCGTAGGCTTCGTCATAGACCGTGCGGAAAGACTCGAAGTCGATCTCCGCGGGCAGATTGATGGTCTTCGAAACCGAGGCGTCGACGTATTTCTGCACGGCAGCCTGCATCGCCAGGTGCGCCTCCGGCGAGAGGCGCTGGGCATCGACGAAGGCCTCCGGCAAGGGAGCGTCCTCGCCGAAGCGCGCCCGGAACAGGCGGTAGGCATGGTCCTGCACGCTTTCCGGCCGGCGGCTGCCGTCCGGCTGAGTCACCTGGCGGGTGTATTCGAAGGCGAAAACCGGCTCGAGGCCCGAGGAGACGTTGTCGGCCAAGAGCGAGATTGTCCCGGTGGGTGCGATCGAAGTGACCAGCCCGTTGCGCATCCCCTTCTCGGCGATCGCCCCGCGAATGTCCTCGTCGAGTTCGCCGACCGTCTCGCCCGAGAGAAAGGCCTCCCGATCGAACAGCGGGAAGGCCCCCTTCTCCGCCGCCAAGTCGGCGGAGGCGAGATAGGCCGCGCGCCGCAACCGGGCCATCCAGCGCTCGGCCGCCTCCACCGCCGCCCCGCTGCCGTAGACCAAACCGCAGAGGATCAGGGCATCGCCCAGGCCGGTGAGCCCGAGCCCGATGCGCCGTTTGGCCATGGCCTCCGCACGCTGCGCATCCAAAGGAAAGCGCGATACGTCGATGGCATTATCCAGCATACGCACGGCCACGCGCACCACCCGGTCGAGTTCCTCCTCGTCCAAGCGGGCGTCTTGCGTAAAACCGTCGCACACCAGGCTCGCCAGATTGATTGAGCCCAGCAAACAGGCCCCATAGGGCGGCAGGGGCTGCTCGCCGCAAGGATTGGTCGCGGCGATGGTTTCGCAGTAGGCGAGGTTGTTGCGCCGGTTGATCCGGTCGATGAAGATCACCCCCGGCTCGGAAGCGGCATAGGTCGCCTCGAGGATCTTGTCCCAGAGCTCGCGCGCCGGCAGGACCCGGTAGGTGGTGCCGCCGAAACTCAGCTCCCAGGAGGCATCCTTGCCCACCGCCTCCATAAAGGGGTCGGTCACCAGCACCGAGAGATTGAAGTTGGTGAGGTGCCCCGGCTGTTGCTTCGCGGTCACGAAGTCCTCGATATCTGGGTGATCGCAGCGCAGGGTGGCCATCATGGCGCCGCGCCGGCTGCCCGCGGACATAATGGTCCGGCACATGGCGTCCCAGACCTCCATAAAGCTCAGCGGCCCGGAAGCGTCGGCGCCGACCCCCGCCACTGGCGCCCCTTTCGGCCGCAAGGTGGAGAAGTCGTAGCCAATGCCCCCGCCTTGCTGCAGGGTGAGTGCCGCCTCGCGCAGGCCGGAGAAAATGCCGCTCATGTCGTCGGGGACCGTGCCCATGACGAAGCAATTGAACAGCGTCACGTTGCGGCCGCTGCCCGCCCCCGCCAAGATGCGCCCGGCGGGCATGAACTTGAACCCCTCCATTGCCTCGTAAAAGGCGTCTTCCCAGACTTCGGGTTGCGCTTCCGCGCGCGCAAGCGCTTTCGCGACGCGGCGCCAGCTGTCCTCGATCGTGCGGTCCAAGGGCCGCCCGTCCAGACCGCGCAGCCGGTACTTCATATCCCAGACTTGTTGAGAAATGGCGGATTCCAGCGTCACAACCGTCCTCGAATCGAAAGTCAGCGCCTGATGGTGGGCCTGCCCGCCCCCTCGAAAATAAGAGCCAGGGCCGCGCTGGTCAAGAATTTGTTCTCTTAACGTTCTTGTCCGCCGGCCAGGTTATTGCTTGCCTGCAGCTTCTTGGGTGAGCGTCACGCTTGCTGTCTCGATCGTGTCGCGCAAGCGGTTCAGGAACGCGCGGCGGTCCAGGCCTGGCGGTATCGGCGGGAGGAATTGCACCACGATCCTTCCAGGCCGCTTCGCGAAGGCCCGGCGGTACCAATAGGAGCCGGAGTTGACCGCCACCGGCACGATCGGCACTTCAAGCGCTTGATAGAGCGCCGCGACACCCGGGTGATAACGCCCCCCTTCGCCTGGCGTCACACGGGTGCCTTCGGGAAAGATCACGATCGTGCGGCCCTCGGCGAGCCTCGCGCGGGCCTCGGCGACCATATGGCGCAGAGCTTTCGCCCCACCGGAGCGATCGACCGCCACATTCCCCGCCGCCGCGAGATACCAGCCGAACAAGGGCACGCGGAGCAGCTCCCGCTTCAGCACGAAGATGGCGTCGTGAATCACCACGGGAAAAACCAGCGTCTCGAAGGCCGACTCGTGCTTGCTCGCCACCACGCAGGGGCCACCAGGCATATACTCGCGCCCCCTCACCTCGTAGGACAAACCGCAGACGACGCGCAGCAGGACCAGCAAGCCCCGCGACCACAGCCGCGAGATCGGAAGAACCCACCTGGCCCCCAAGAGCACGCTGGGAAGCAGCAGTAACATCACCCCCACATTCCAAATCAGCGCGAGAATGTTGAAGCAAAAGGACCGGAACCAGATCATTGCGTCACGCCCTCATCCCCGCGCCGAGGCGGCGCCCCCCGGATCGCGGCCAAGAGGTATTTAGCGCACTCGCGGGCAAGCAGGCTGATGGAGCGGGATGAGCGCCACCAGGCGTCATGCCGGAAACCGGGCGGAAACACCGGATGGGGCAGGATCCGCTTATCCGGCATGGCGCGCTGAAATTCGAGCAGACTGCGCGGCATGTGGTAGACAGCGGTGACCAAGCGCAGGGAGTCGAAACCTTCCGCGCGCATCCACTCGGCGGTCTCCAACGCGTTCCCGCGCGTGTCGTCAGCTTCGTATCCAAGGGCGATGCAGCATTCCAGATTTTCCGGGTCCCGCTGCGATAGGCTGAGCAGTTCCCCCACCTCGACGCCGCGGTACACGCCCGACACGAACAGCTTGGGGGCCGCCCCTTGGGCCAGCAAGTCGAGGCCGCTGGTTAGGCGGTCCTGCCCACCCGTCAACACCACGATGGCGTCGGTCGGTTCCTCGGCGCTGGGCGCTGCCGCGGGAAGCTTGGCGGCAAACCAGAGCAGGCCGGCGGCGGGAACGGTCAGGCCAAGTGCTAGGATGATGAGCCAGCGCGCCAGGCCCCAACGACCCCCGCGATGGCGCCCCTCATCATGGCGCCCCGCGGCCTTCATATGCTTCTCGCGCTCATGAGAGGCGCGACAGGGTGCGCAAGACGGTCCAGCGCGCGCTCACCATGGCCAAGAGCGCCGTGGCCGGAGGCAGCAGCGCCAAGGGAATCCAATCGGACAGACTCAAACTGAAGGGCAAAACCTCCCGCCCCGTTTCCCCGAGCAGCAGGCGCGTCGCCAGGGCGGCCGGAATCAGCAGCGCGACACCGATCAGCCCACCCTTCAGGCCGAGATGCAGGGCATGGGTCTGAAACTGGCGCGCGATATAGCGGTCCCGCGCGCCGATCAAGTGCAGCAGCTCGATCACCTGCCTGTGGATCGAAAGGCCGGTGCGGGTGACGAACACGACACTCACGGCGGCCGCGGCCCCCACCAAGGCAACCACCATGAGGGCCAAGAGCTCCAAGGATTGGGTCAGGGACAAGACGTTGCTAAGCCAGAGCTGGTGGTCGTCGACCCGCGCTTCCGGCACCGCCGCCGCCAGCCGCTCGGCAAGTTCGGCGGCGGCTCCCTCGGCGGGATTGGTCAGGGTGACCGCGATCACGTCGGGTAGCGGAAGCCGCGCGGCGAGATCGGGATCGTCAAGCCAAGGACGGAGCATCTCCAGCACTTCCGGCCGCTGCAAGACCTCCGCGCCGCGCACCCCCGCCGTGCCGATGATCACCGACACCGCGTTGTCGAGCCTCCCAGCGGCCTGGCCCGCCGCCTGGCCAGCAGAGGGCCCTGCTTCGCGCGGAATCTGCACCGTCAAGCGCCCGGCCAACCCGGCTTCCCAGCGCGACGCGGCGTTATTGGCGAGCGCCGCCCCCAGCATCGCCAGACCGGCCAGAAATACCATGAAGCCAATCAGCCACGGCAGGAACCGGGCCGCCGCGTCTTGGCTGAGGGGCAAGGCCGTCTTTGGCTTGCGGGCCAGCCGCTCTTTCCACGACCGCCGCCGCTCAGGCATCTTGTAGTCGGGCATGGCGTCATCTGGCACCCTCATAGGCGGTCGTCCCGCAGGGCGGCGGTTTCAGGCTGCGCCGGCTCCATGGCAATGTGGCCAGCTTCCAGCCGCAAACAGGGCTGCTTGAAGCGCCGCATGAAGGCCTCGCTGTGGGTCGCGATCAGCACCGTGGTTCCGGTGCGGTGCAGCTCCTGGAAGAGGAACAGAAGCCTCATGGCGATGCGGTCGTCCACATTGCCGGTGGGCTCGTCGGCGAGCAGCAGGCTTGGCCGCCCAATGACCGCCCGGGCGATCGCGACGCGCTGCTGCTGACCACCGGAAAGGGTGGGCGGATAGGCATCCATGCAGTCCGCCAGCCCGACCCAGGTCAGCAATTCCCTGACCTTTTCCTGGGCTTTGGCCTCCGGCTCGCCGGAGACCGTTAGGGGCAGGGCCACGTTCTGCAGCGCCGTCAGATGATCGATAAGGTGAAAATCCTGAAAAACAACGCCGATACGCCGCCGCATCAGGGCCCGGTCCTCGCGGGTCAGGGTGGAAACATCCCGCCCGAACAGGCTGATCCGTCCCGAGGAGGGCTGCTGTCCGAGATAGAGGCACTTCAAAAGAGACGACTTGCCCGCGCCACTTGCCCCAAGCAAAAAATGGAACGATCCCGGCTCCAGGCGGAAGGAAACGCCGCTCAGGATGTCGGGGCCTTGACCATAGTGCAAGGAGACGTTTTCTAGCCGAACCAATGGGTTGCCGATCCTCCCGAAGCCTCGCGGCTGAAGATGGCACGGCCCAGGCCCGCCGTAAAGACTCGCGCTGGCTTGCCTTCGACTGTACTGCGCCATTATAACGTGAGAAACTGCTGTTATACTTTCGGTGCGAGTTCAATGGAGTTAATTTGCCCAGCCTGCCAAGCCCGCTTCCGGGTGGACGCTTCCCGGATCGGCCCTACCGGCCGAAAGGTGCGCTGCGGCCGCTGCCAGCATGAGTGGGTTCAGCACCGGCCCGAGGAAGGCCCGGTGCTTGCCGCGGCCGGCGCGGGTGGAATGGCCGCCGGGGCATTGGGCGCGGCCGTTCCGGCCTTGGAAACGGGCGCCAGCTCCGACTCTCCGCTGGCGATGAAGGCTTTCGCGCCGGGCACCGGGTCCTTGCGCCTGGGGGACGACGGCGCGGGCGCCGGGTCTCTGCTTGCCGGATGGCTGCTGTTCTTCCTGGTGGCGGGCGCGATCTTGCTTGGGGCCTGGTACAAGAGAGAGTGGATCGTCGAGAATGCCCCCGCGGCCGCGCAAATCTACGCCTTGATGGGTATCGAGGTCGGACCGCCCCTCGAAGCATTGCAACTTTACGACGTGACCTCGGTGCGGCGCACGGTGGAGGGCCAGCGCCTTCTGGTGGTCGAGGGCAAAATTCTGAACACCTCCGAGCAAACCCTGGCGGTTCCGGAGCTGCAGGCCGAGATTAGCGCACCGGACGGAGAGGTCCTGGTGGAATGGCGCTTCGTCGTTGACGAGGGAGAGTTGCTTCCCGGCGCCAGCGCCACCTTCGAAACCTCGACTCAGAACCCGCCGCGCGAAGGCAATCTGGCAATCGTGTTTGTCGGCGCGCCGTCTTAGTTTCGCCTTTTTCCCTTTACCGCTTGTTAAATCCGCTTGTGCTATCACACCCCCGCGCAGGTAGGGGCTGGGCGCAACGGATAACGGCAGCAGGATGGCTAGAGGCTTCGATGGCGAGAATCCTAATCGCGGAAGACGACCTGGCAGTGCGAACCTTCGTGACCCGCGCCCTCACTCACCGTGGCTTTCACGTAACAGCGGTCCATGACGGCGCCGGCGCGCTCGAAATGCTGGAGAGCGAGAACTTCGACCTGCTGGTCAGCGACGTGGTGATGCCTGGTCTGGACGGCATCGGGCTGGCCCTCAAGGTTACAGTGGACCGGCCGGACTTGCCGGTGCTGCTGATGACCGGGTTCTCCGCCGAGCGGCAGCGGGCGCACAATCTCGACGAGCTGATTTGCGCCGTCCTCGTCAAACCCTTCACGCTGAAACAGGTCTGCGAGGTTGTCGAGGACACCCTGGGCCTTTCGTCGGTCCAACGGCTCAGTTGAGCCCCCGTCCCTAAACCCCAAACCAGGGGGGTGAGGCTAGAACAAACTGCCTTGCTTGCCCGGCCCCGGGGCCTTGGACCCTTTCGGCGAACCCGCGCGTTCGCGCGCGCCCGGTCCAGCCGTTCCGCCAGCTCCGGAACCCCTGCCCGCTTCGGCACCCTTGCCCAACGCGGCTTCGCGCGCCGCCACTTCGGCCGGGACCGCGCCATCCTGAAAACGGATTTCAAGATACCGGGCGAGCCGAGCCTGGTCGGCGCTGGTCACGAGGCCCGTTGGGCCGTGCACCACGGCAAACCCCCGTTTGAGCGTCGCCTGATATGAAACAGACTCAAGCACGCGCGCCTGTCCCATGAGATCAGTGGCACGGTCGCGCAGTGACCGATTCACGGCAGGCCCCAGCCGCCCGGACCAGGTCCTCAATTCTTCCGTCTCGTGCCGCAAGATCCCTAGCGGCGGCCGCGGGCGCAGCCCCAGCAGATCCCTCCGCCCTTGACGCAACACCGCCGCCGCGCGGATGCCGAGCTGCTTGCTCCGTTCCGCCAGCGCAAGGCCCGCCCGCTCCACCTGCTGGCGCGGATGCGGCAGGCGCGCCGCCAGACCGCCAAGCTGCTCCGTCTGACGCCGGAAAAGCCCCTTGATGCCGATTTCCAGACGCTCCGCGCGATCGTCGAGCTGTTGCGCCCGCTCGCCCAGCAGCCGGCGTGCATCCGGCAAGCCGCGCGCAAGCCCCGCCACGCGCTCGCGCCGCTCGGCCAGGGTGCGCCCGCCAGCGGCCACCAGGCGCCGGCCAAGATCGAGCGTGACCGTCAGAAGCTCACCGCGAACCGGCACCGCCATCTCCGCCGCTGCGGTCGGCGTGGGCGCCCTGCGGTCCGCGGCGAAGTCAACCAGGGTCGTATCCGTCTCGTGACCCACCGCGGAGATGAGAGGTATCTCACTCGCGGCCGCCGCGCGGGCCACGATCTCCTCGTTGAAGGCCCACAGGTCCTCCAGCGAACCGCCCCCGCGCGCGACGATCAAGAGGTCGGGCCTGGGCGTGCTGCCCCCCGTAGGCAGGGCGTTGAAGCCCCGGATGGCGGCGGCCACTTGCTCGGCCGCGCCCTCGCCTTGCACCAAGACAGGCCAGACCAGCACATGGCGCGGGAAGCGCTCGGCCAAGCGGTGCAGGATATCGCGGATCACGGCACCGGTCGGCGAGGTGACAACGCCGATGACCTCGGGCAGGAAGGGCAGCTTGCGTTTGCGCTCCTCGGCGAAGAGACCCTCGGCGGCGAGCTTCAACCGCCGCTCCTCCAAGAGCTTGAGCAGCGCGCCCTCGCCTGCCAACTCGATGGCCTCGATCACCATCTGGTATTTGGAGCGGCCGGCATAGGTGGTGATGCGCCCGACCGCGATCACCTCCATCCCATCCTCCGGCTTGATCCCGAGACGTCCCGCCGTGCCCCGCCAGCACACCCCATCGAGCACCGCGTCCGCATCCTTCAAGGCCATGTAAAGGTGACCCGACGCGGCGCGCTTGAAGCCGGAGACCTCGCCACGCACCCGCACCCGGTCGAATCCGCTTTCCAGGGTGCGCTTGATCGCGCCGCTGATCGCGCCGACCGTATATTCCGGCAGATTGCTTCCAGCACTGGCCGGTGTGCGCTTGTCGTCGCTCATCTTTCGTCCCAAGGCGCGGCGAAAGCCGCCTTTGGAGGGGGCCGCGTTGGACGGGGCGGCTTTCTCTGCTATCTAGGCTAAAACAATTCGCGACTCGTGGGCAGGGGAAAGGCACGGCACATGAAAGTCTTGGTGGTCGGCGGCGGGGGCCGGGAACACGCCTTGTGCTGGGCGATCGCCGCCTCTCCTCTATGTGAAGCGCTCTACTGTGCCCCCGGCAACGCGGGCATCGCCAAGGAGGCGACCTGCGTGCCGATCCCGGCCGAGGATGTCGAGGGGCTGCTGGCCTTCGCCCGCGCCGAGGCCATTGATTTCGTGGTGGTGGGGCCGGAAGCGCCCCTGGTCGCCGGCTTGATCGATCGCTTGAGCGACGCGGGCATCAAGGCTTTCGGGCCAAGCGCGGCCGCCGCCGAGCTCGAGGGCTCCAAGGGCTTCATGAAGGACCTTTGCGCCGCCAACGGCATCCCCACCGCCCGCTACCGGCGCTTCACCGAGCCTGAAGCCGCCAAGGCCTTCGCGCGGGAGTTGGGCGCACCTGTGGTCGTCAAGGCGGACGGGCTGGCCGCCGGCAAGGGGGTGACGGTCTGCCCGGATCTCGAAACGGCCGAGGGCGCGATCGACGAGGCGCTGGTGGGCGGGCGCTTCGGCGCCGCCGGGGCGGAAGTGGTCGTCGAGGACTTCCTGGATGGCGAGGAGGTGAGCTTCTTTGCCCTGGTCGACGGCACCACGGCCCTGCCGCTCGCCTCGGCCCAGGACCACAAAGCGGCTTTCGACGGCGACCGAGGACCCAACACCGGCGGCATGGGCGCCTACTCCCCCGCGCCCATCGTGACGCCGGAACTGGAAGCCCGGATCATGGCGGAAATCGTGGGGCCGACGGCCGAAGCCCTGCAGGCCATGGGGCGGCCCTATCGGGGCGTCCTCTTCGCCGGGCTGATGATCTCGCCCGAGGGTGATCCCAAGGTGGTGGAGTTCAACGTGCGCTTCGGCGATCCCGAGTGCGAGGTTCTGGTCACCCGCCTCATGAGCGACCTGCTGCCAGCCCTGGTCGCCACCGCCGAGGGCCAGCTTTCCCACCTCACCCTGCGCTGGCTGGACAGTGCCGCCATCAGCGTGGTTGTGGCGACCAAGGGCTATCCCGGCGCCTACGAGAAGGACAGCGTCATCCGCGGCTTGGACACCGCCGGAGCCGACGAGAATGTCGAGATCTTCCACGCCGGCACCGCCAGCAACGAAGCCGGAGAAACCCTCGCCACCGGCGGCCGCGTGCTCGCCGTCACCGCCACCGCCCCCAGCCTCGCCGAGGCCCAAACCAAGGCCTACACGGCCATCGACCTCCTCGACTGGCCCGAAGGCTTCTGCCGCCGCGACATCGGCTGGCGGGCGCTGGGGGGGTAGATAGGCGACACAGCGAACTTGTAGGCAAGGTATGCCGATTCACTATCATCCCCGGCGCGGGCTGGTTTTGCGCGCGAACTTTGCTGGCTTCAAGGCGCCAGAGATGGTGAAGCTCCGGCCGGTGGTTATCCTAAACGAACAGCCGAAGCGAAAGACCGGCCTTTGTCTGGTCGTCGCCTTAAGCACCACGGCGCCTAAACCAGAAATGCCTTACCATGCGAAAATCGATCTGCGCCCACATCTTCCTGGAGGCTTACGAAGCGATGGAGTTTGGGTGAGGGGCGATATGGTCTACGCGCTTCGGTTCGGGCGGCTTGATTTCTATAGGCATGATCGCCATGGTTCTGGCCGCAGGTCGTATCATTTGGAACCGTTGGAGTCGGAAGTCATGTCGCACGTCGAACGTTGCGTTCTTCACGCGCTCGAACTGTCGAACTTGACAAAAGTCTCTAACGCAGCATCTCTAGAGCGTTGCGGCTCTGCTCTTGTCATCCGCTTTAAAGACCTCGCAAGAGGCCACCGGCTTTCGCAACGACACGCTCTTGTCGGTGCAGAAAACCCCGCTCCGGCGGGGTTTTTCATTGCGGGACCGATGGGCTGCCTCACCGCCGCGCCCGGAAGAAATCCTTCAGGAGCGTACTACTCGTCTCCGCCAGGAGGCCGCCGGAGATCTCCGGCCTGTGATGGCAGGTGGGTTGGGAAAAGATGCGGGGTCCGTGTTCGACGCCGCCGCCCTTGGCATCGCGGGCACCGAAGTGGAGGCGGCGGACACGGGCGAAGGAGATGGCCTGGGCGCACATTGGGCAGGGCTCGAGCGTCACGTAGAGGTCGCAGCCCACCAGACGCGGCACGGACAAGGCCCGGCCGGCGGCGCGCAAGACGAGCACCTCCGCATGGGCCGTTGGGTCGCTGTCGGCGATGACCCGGTTATGGGCGCGCGCCAGGACCTCGCCGCCCGGATCGACCAAAACAGCGCCGACCGGCACCTCGCCCGCCTCCACGGCCAGTCGCGCCTGTTCCAGGGCCAACCGCATGTAGCGCTCGAAACCCTCGCCGTCGTTGTCGTCGTTCATCGCGTTTTCCTCATTCCCGGGCCCGAGACTGCTCGCGGCGATTGCCCCCGGTCAAGGATCGCGGTAAGTGATTCCATCGAAGGGCTGGGGCCTAGGAACGAGGAAGAGGACGCGGCAATGCTGCAGATGGATTCGGATAAGGTCTGTTTCATCGTCGTCAAGATGCGCGAGTACGAGGAGGAAGACCTGATCGAGGAGGAAGAGCCCAAGCCCCGCGAAGTCGACCTGGCCCACGAAGAGGAGTTCGAGGAGCTGGACGAGCACGAGCTGGCCGACGATCCCATCAAGGCGGAGTTAGTGGCCTTCATCGACCAGCTCCCCGACGAGGAGCAGGTGGAACTGGTGTCCCTGGCCTGGCTGGGGCGTGGCGACTACGAGGTCGAAGAGTGGGAGGATATCCTAAAGGCAGCCGAGGAGCGGGCCAACAAGCGAACCGCGCAATACCTCCTGGGAATGCCCCTGCTGGCGGACTATCTGGAAGAAGGGCTCGACGCCTTCGACCTGTCCTGCACGGACTTCGACGAGAGCCGGCTTTAGCCCGGCCTTCCACTCCATGCCGCCCCCTCGCGGGCAAGAAGGAAACGGCGCTCCATGGCGAAGCCCGCCCCTAGCGAAGAGACACGCCCGCCCGGCGAGCGGGTGGCAAAGGTGATTGCCCGCAGCGGCCTCTGCTCGCGGCGGGAAGCCGAGGCGCTGGTCGCCCAAGGCCGGGTGGAAATCGACGGCGAGACGCTGACCAGCCCCGCGGTCAACCTGCAGCCCGGCCAGCGCCTGACCGTGGACGGAGAAGCGCTGCCGGCCCTGGAGCCGGTGCGGCTCTTCCGCTATCACAAGCCGCGCGGGGTGCTGGTCGCGGCAAGCGATCCCCAAGGCCGTCCCACGATCTATGACCGCCTGCCCGCCGGCTTGCCGCGCCTCATGCCAGTGGGCCGCCTGGACTATAACTCCGAGGGGCTGCTGCTGCTCACCAATGACGGCGGCCTGAAGCGCCGGCTCGAGCTGCCCGCCACCGGCTGGCGGCGGCGCTATCGTGTACGCGTACATGGACACCCGAGCACCGAGGATCTCGAAGGCTTGGCCAAGGGCGTACGTGTGGGCGAGGTCGCCTATGGCCCCATCGATGCGCGGCTGGACGAACAGCGTGGCGCCAACGCTTGGCTGACCTTCGGACTGCGCGAGGGCAAGAACCGCGAGATCAGACGAATTTGCGAGCACCTGGGCCTCTCGGTCAACCGCCTGATCCGGCTCGCCTACGGCCCCTTCCAGCTTGGCGGTTTGCCGCGCGACGCGGTGGAGGAGGTCCCGGGGAAGGTGCTGCGCGAACAGCTTGGGGAGAGCGGCGGGCCAAAAGACGGCGGACAAAAGAACGCCGGGCAAAAGAACGCCGGGCGAAAAGAAGGCGGGCGAAAAGAAGGCGGGCCCAGGCGGCGCGCGTCCGTTTCGCGCGGCGCGGGAGCGAAGACGGGAGAGCGCGATGCGAATCGTAGCGGGTAGGTTCCGGGGCCGCCCCTTGCAGGCACCCGAAGGCACCGCGGTCCGACCCACCGGCGACCGTACGCGCGAGGCCCTTTTCGGGATCCTGGAAGGCGGGCGGCTCACCGGTGGCGACTCGCCTCTGCCCGGGGCGCTCGTGCTGGACGCTTTCGCCGGAACCGGCGCCTTGGGATTGGAAGCGCTGTCACGTGGAGCCGGCGAGGTGGTGTTTATCGAGCGCCTGGCCCCGGCCCTCACCGCGCTGCAGGAAAACATCGCAGTTCTGGGCGCGGAAAAGGAAACGCGGGTGCTCGACCGCGATGCCCTGCACCCGCCACCGGCGGAGCGGCCGGCGGACATCGCCCTGATGGATCCGCCCTATCAGCAGGGCCTGGCCCAGCCGGCTCTGGTCGCCTTGCGCGCGGTGGGCTGGATTGGCCCCGACAGCCTGATCGCCCTGGAATTGATGAAAGCCGAGGACTTCGCCGCGCCGGAAGGCTTCGGAGTGCTGGACGAGCGGGTCTATGGCAAGGCCCGGCTGGTCTTCCTCAAGCCGGCGTGACCCCGAGCGGCAAGGCCGGCGTTTCCTTGGGCGAGGACAGCGCGATCACCGTGTGGGTGCGCGCGACCCCGGGCAGAGCCTTGATGTCTTCGGAAAGCAAGCGCTCCAGCGCGGCCGGCGAAGCGCTGCGCAGCTTCAAGAAGTAATTGTCGTCGCCGGTCACATGGTGACATTCCAGAACCTCCGGCAAGGCGAGAATGCCGGATAGGAAAGCGTTGTCGTCGCCCGGCCCCGACAGCCCGACCCGCACGAAGGCGCAGAGCGGCAGATCCACCGCCAGGGGATCTATATCGGCCCGGTAGGCCCGGATCACGCCGCTGGCCTTCAGCTTTCTGACCCGCTCGTTGACCGCCGAGAGGGAGAGGCCCACCCGCGTGCCAAGCTCCGCGTTGGTCACCTTGCCATCGGCTTGCAGGAGTGCGAGCAATTGGCGGTCAATCTCGTCAATCATCGTAAGACATCTTGTATAACTGTCTAATTTCGGAGATTTTACGGTCTTTGTGGGATTATTAAAAGGTTTTTCCCGTGGACGCCCTGCCCCTGCCCCTGCGTGCCTTGGCGATTGGCTTCACCATCGCGGCGGTGATTGGCCCCATTGGTCTGCTTTGCATCGAGCGGACCTTGCGCGGCGGGTTGCTTGCCGGGCTGTCGACGGGCTTGGGCGTTGCCTTGGCGGATGGGGTCTACGCGCTTTTGGTGGGCCTGGGTGCTGCCGGGATTTCCGAGGTCCTGCTGGCCCACAGCACAAGCCTGAGGATCGCCGGCGGCCTGGCAATCGCGCTCATCGGCCTCAAGGTTCTGCTGGGTGCGGCCGGCCAAGCCAGCGCGCGGGCGGAGGAGAAAACATTCCGGGGCGGCGCCTTCGCCTCCGCCTTTCTGCTCACTCTGGCGAACCCCACCACGATCCTGTCCTTCGTCGCGATCTTCGCCGGATTGGGCCTGGCCACGGGGGCCGCCTCCGCCGGCAAGGCAGCGGTGGTGGTGGCCTGTATCTTTATCGGCTCGCTGACCTGGTGGGTGCTGCTGAGCTTCGCGGTCGCCGCCATCGGCCACCGCCTCTCTCCCGCCACCGTCGCCTGGATCAACCGCGCCGCCGGCGCGGGCCTGATGGCCTTCGGCCTCTGGGCCGGCGCCGGGCCGCTCCTCGTCTAGGGTCTGGACCTACAGGCCTTACCGGTCACGCCATTCCGGCTTCCGCTTCTCGGCGAAGGCGGCCATGCCTTCCTTGCGGTCGTCGAGGGCGAAGGTGGCGTGGAAGGTGCGACGTTCGAAGAGCACCCCCCCGGCAAGGGTGGTTTCGTAGGCGCGGTTGACCGCTTCCTTGCAGACCTTGACCACCGGCTGGGACATGCCGGCGATCAGGCTCGCGACGCGCAGGGCCTCGTTCATCAACTCGTCCGCGGGGACCACCTTGGCGACAAGGCCCGCGGTCAGCGCAGTCTCGGCGTCGATCATCTCGCCGGTCAGGCAAAGGTACATCGCCAGCGACTTGCCCACCGCCCGGGTCAGGCGCTGTGTACCGCCCGAGCCGGGAATGGTGCCGAGCTTGATTTCGGGCTGGCCGAACTTCGCGGTGTCGGCGGCGATAATCATGTCGCACATCATGGCGACCTCACAACCGCCGCCAAGGGCGAAGCCGGCGACCGCGGCGATGGTGGGTTTGCGGCAGTGGGACACCGCCTCCCAATCGCCGGTAATGAAATCCTCGTTGAGGACTTCCGCGTAATCCTTGTCCTTCATCTCCTTGATGTCGGCGCCCGCGGCGAAGGCCCGCTCCGAGCCGGTCAGGACGATGCAGCGCACCGCGTCGTCGGCCTCGAAGTCCGTCAAGGCCTGCTCCATCTCCGCGATCAGCGCGGCGCAGAGGGCGTTGAGCGCTTTGGGCCGGTCGAGAGTGATAATGCCGATACCGTTGCGTTTCTCGACGATGATGTTCTCGTAAGCCATGGGGATGCTTTCCTTGTTCTGAAGGTGACTATCCGTGGGGCCGGGGCAACCGCCTCATTCGGGCCGCAGGGTGAAGCGCACGGCGAGCGGCGGCGCCTCGGACAAGACGACGATTTCCAGCCTCTCGCCCTCGCGCGAATACACACCCCCGCCGGCGGCACGCCAGCCAAGCTGGGGCAAGGTGCTGTCATAAAAGGCCCGCACGCTGTCCGCGCTGACCTCACCTTGGGCATAAAGCTCCACGATGCGTCCGCCGGGCTTGTCGAAGACCACGCCGGCTCCTTCCACCTCGGTCAGCTCAGCCATCAGGGGCAGGTCCGGCAGTTCCGAAAGATAGCGCGCGGGCTCGTCTGCGCGCGTTCCGGCGGCCGCCAGAAAGAGCACCGGGAGGAGTGCGAGAAGCAAGAGATATCGCCGCGTGTTCATGATGCCTTGCTTACCTCACCGCTGACGTCGCGCACAATAGAAGGTGGACCTTCCGGATTGAACGAATCTTCGGATCGCCTTGCCGCAGTCGCAGCCGGGACAGGCTTCACCCTCGCGGCCATAGACCGCCCAGTCGTGTTGAAAATACCCGAGTTCGCCGTTGGCCTGGACATAATCGCGCAAACTGCTGCCCCCCGCGGCGATGGCGCGGGTCAGGACGTCGCGCACAGCCTGGGCCAAACGCTCGGCCCGCGCCGGCCCCACCGTGCGCGCCAGTCGCCTGGGCGACAGGCCCGCGAAGTAGAGCGCCTCGCAGACGTAGATATTTCCCAAACCGGCCACCACGCTTTGGTCGAGCAAGGCGGCCTTCAAGGGGGTCGCGCGGCCGGCAAGCGCTTTGGCCAAGACGGGACCGTTGAAGCCGTTTCCCAAGGGCTCCGGCCCGAGACCGGCAAGATGACGGTTGCTCGACAGCTCCGCCGCCGGGAAGAGATCCATGAAGCCGAAGCGGCGCACGTCGTTGAACCTCACTTGTGTGCCGGCGTCGCTCGCGAGGATGACATGATCGTGGCGGTCGAGCGGCTCCGTGGGATCGGCCACCAGCAGCATCCGGCCGGACATACCGAGGTGGCAGAGCAGGACCTCTTCGCTATCGAGATGGATCAGGATGTACTTTGCCCGACGATCGATCCGCTCCACCCGCCGCCCGGTCAATCGCGCAGGCAAGTTCTCCGGCAGTGGAAAGCGCAAGTCGGGGCGCCGCTGCTCGACCCGCGCCAGACGCCGCCCCTCCAGCACGGGGCGCAGGCCGCGAATCACGGTCTCGACTTCAGGCAGCTCCGGCATGATCTCCGCTTCGCAAGGGGCTCCCAAGGGTCTCCCAGAGGGGGCACGCAAGGTGGCAAGGAAGGCCAAACTAGCGAATTCGCGGCCCGCGCGCTATCTTCCGCCAAGAGGCTCACAAACAAGGGCGATCCAGGCGCGCATGGCCCAGGAATCCACGACTTCGGCAGGCACGACGCACTTTGGATACCGCGAGGTTCCGGAGGCGGAGAAAGCACCCATGGTGCGTGGGGTCTTCGGGTCGGTGGCCGACAACTACGACCTCATGAACGACCTGATGTCCGGCGGAATTCATAGGCTGTGGAAGTCGGCCATGATCGATTGGCTGGCGCCGCGGCCGGGCCTGCGGCTTCTGGACGTGGCCGGGGGCACCGGCGATATCGCCTTCCGGGTTCTGGAGCGCTGCGGGGGCGACGCCAACATCACGATTCTCGATCTCACACCAGAGATGCTGGAAGTTGGCCGGGACCGCGCGATCGATGATGGCCTGATGTCGCTCGAGGCGGCGACTCCCTTGCACTGGGTTTGCGGAGACGCCGAGCGCCTACCGCTTCCCGACCGCTCGGTCGAGGCCTACACCATCGCCTTCGGCCTGCGCAACGTGACCCGGATCGAGCAAGCGCTTTCAGAGGCCCGGCGGGTGTTGAAGCCCGGCGGACGCTTCCTCTGCCTGGAGTTCAGCCAGGTGGTGGTACCGCTATTCGACCGGCTCTACGACCTCTATTCCTTCCGGGTGCTGCCGGCGCTTGGGGCCATGGTCGCCAAGGACCGCGAGTCCTACCAGTACCTGGTGGAATCAATCCGCCGCTTCCCGCCGCAGGAAGAGCTTGCCGCGAAAATTTCGGCCGCCGGCCTCGATCAGGTCCGCTTCCGCAATCTCTCCGGCGGCATCGCGGCCCTGCACTCGGCCTGGCGCACGTGAGGGGAGCAGCCGGGACCATGGCGTCGGCGCGCTGATGTTTTCCACGCCTCTGCTCTTCCTGCGCCTCTTGGGCGTCGCCAGGGTCTTGGCCCGCCACGATGCGCTCGCGGTCTTGGAGGCCGCCCCCGTGCCGATACCTTTCGCAAGGGCGTTGCGCCGCTTGTTCCGGCCCCATCCGTTCAAGCGCGCCGCCCTGCCCGGCCGGCCCGGAGAGAAGCTGGCGCGCGCCCTGACCGATCTGGGCCCTAGCTTCATCAAGCTCGGCCAGTTCCTTTCCACCCGCGCGGATCTGGTCGGTGACGCGGTAGCGGCCGACCTGGCAGAGCTGCAGGACCGCCTGACACCCTTCCCGGCCGAAGAAGCACGGGCGACGATCGAGGCGGAGTTGGGCGATCCGGTCGAGAGCCTCTTCGAAAGCTTCGACAATTCCCCGGTCTCCGCGGCCTCCATCGCCCAAGTCCACTTCGCCGTCACCCGCCCGCTCGACGAGGGGGAGGAGGCGCGCGAGGTCGCCGTCAAGGTTCTGCGCCCGGGCATCGAAGCGGCGGTCGGCAAGGACCTGGAACTCTTCTACTGGCTCGCGGAGACTGCCGAGCGGGTGGAGCCCAAACTGCGCCGCCTGAAGCCGGTGGAGGTGGTGGCCCTCTTCGAACGCACCGTGCGGATTGAGATGGACTTACGCATGGAGGCCTCCGCCTGCGATGAGCTGGGCCAGAATTTCGCGGGCGACCCCACCTACCGGGTCCCCGACGTGGATTGGGAGCGCACAGGCCAGAGGGTGATGACTCAGACGCGCCTCTCGGGAATTCGCATGAGCGATCGGAAAGCGCTGGTGGAAGCGGGCCACGATTCTGGGACGATTCTGGCCAACGCCGCTGCGATCTTCTTCAATCAGGTGTTCCGCGACGGCTTCTTCCACGGCGACCAGCATCCAGGCAACATGTTCGTCTGCGCCGATGGCGCGATCGGGGCGGTCGACTTCGGCATCATGGGGCGGCTCGACCGCAAGACCCGATTCTTCCTGGCGGACATGCTGATCGCGACCTTGGCGCGCGACTATGCCAAGCTCGCCCAAGTGCACGTGGCCGCGGGCTACCTGCCGCCCGACCAGCCAATCGATACCTTCGCCCAGGCCCTGCGCGCGGTGGGCGAACCGATCTTCGGGCGGCCTCTCGAACGCATTTCCTTCGCCCGTTTGCTTGGGCAATTGCTCAGAGTGACCGAATCCTTCGATATGCCCGTGCAGCCGCAGCTCGTGCTGTTGCAGAAGAACATGCTGATGGCCGAGGGCGTCAGCCGGCAGATTGACCCCAGCCTGAACATCTGGCTCTTGGCCGAGCCCTTGATCCTGCGATGGATGCACGAAAACCGGGGACCCGCCGCGCGGGCCCGTCAGGCTGGTGAGGAGATCTCGGCGGCGGTGGAACGCTTGCCCGGGGTCTTATCGGCCCTGGAGAGCGTGATCGAGAAAGCGGCTTCGGAGGGGATCCCGGTCCATACGGAAAGCCTGGGGGCCGCCCTCGGTCGGCGACGGCGGCAGGGCTGGGGGTGGCCGATGGCCCTGGCCTGCGCGGCCTTGGCGCTTGCCCTTGTCGCGCTTGTGACTTGAGTGGGAGCTTTCCACCCACAGTCCCTCAACCAGGTTGAAGTCTTTGGATCTCCGCCTGTAGACTTATTCCCCAATCGAAAGCGTAAAATATCGGAACTTGTATGTCGCTTTCCGACAAAAGGATCCTTCTCGTGGTCGCGGGTGGGATCGCCGCCTACAAATCCTTGGAGCTGGTGCGGCGCCTCCGGGAACGGGGCGCATACGTGCGCTGCGTCTTGACAAACTCGGGCGCCGAGTTCGTCACACCCTTGGCCCTTTCGGCGCTTAGCGGCGACAAGGTCTATAGCGAGCTCTTCTCGCTCACCGACGAGGCCGAGATGGGGCACATTCAGCTCAGCCGCGAAGCGGATCTGCTGGTGATTGCCCCCGCCACCGCCGATCTGCTGGCGCGGATGGCGGGCGGCCAGGCGAACGATCTGGCCACGACCGTCCTGCTCGCCACCGACAAGCCGGTCCTCGCGGCACCGGCGATGAACGTGCGCATGTGGCTGCACCCGGCCACCCAAGCCAATCTCGCGATCTTAAAGGAACGCGGCGTCGTCTTGCTCGGCCCGGAAGACGGCGATATGGCCTGCGGCGAGTTTGGTCCCGGGCGCATGTCGGAACCGATGGAGATCCTGGCCGCCGTCGAGCGGCACTTCGCCAACGGGGGCGTCCTGGCCGGGCGCCGCGCCTTGGTGACCAGCGGCCCCACCTTAGAGGCGATCGACCCCGTGCGGTTCTTGAGCAACCATTCCTCGGGGCGGCAGGGCCATGCAATTGCAGCGGCCCTCGCCGCGGCGGGTGCCCAGACGACCTTGGTGTCCGGCCCGGTCTCCCTCGACGATCCGCCCGGGGTCGAGGTCCAGCGTGTCAATTCAGCGGACGAGATGCTGGCCGCTTGTCAGGCGGCCTTGCCGGTGGACGTGGCCGTCTGCGCGGCGGCCGTGGCGGATTGGCGGCCGCGCCACTCGCTCGCGGGGAAGATCAAGAAGGGGGACGGACATGCGCCGGCCATCAAGCTGGTGGAGAATCCCGATATTCTCGCCACGCTCGCCGCTGCCGGACCGGCACGGCCCACCTTAGTGATCGGCTTCGCGGCCGAAACCGAGAATGTTATCGAGCAGGCAAGCGCCAAACGCCTCAAGAAGGGCTGCGATTGGATCCTCGCCAATGACGTGGCACCCGGTACCGGCACCTTTGGCGGGGCGGAAAACCTGGTTCACGTGATCGATGCTCAGGGTGCGGAATCCTGGCCGCGCATGAGCAAGGCGGCGGTGGCGCAAAAACTCTCGTCGCGCATCGCGGAGGCGCTTGGCGCCGGTTAGGGCGCCCTGTAGGGAGGGGATGCTGTAATGCTTCATGGGTTATGACGAAAGAAACCGGCGGCCCCGTGGCTTCGGATGAAGCTCAAGTTTCAGCGGTGAGCGTCAGCGTACGGCGGCTGGTCCATGGCGCGGATCTGGACCTGCCCGCCTATGGAAGCGAGCACGCAGCCGGGCTCGATTTGCTGGCTGCGGTGGAGGACTCGCTCACCTTGGAACCAGGAGCTTGGCGATTGGTGCCCACCGGCCTGGCGATCGCTCTTCCGCCGGGGACGGAGGCGCAGGTGCGCCCGCGTTCGGGGCTGGCGCTCAAACATGGGATCTCCGTTCTGAACAGTCCGGGCACGATCGACGCGGACTACCGGGGTGAAGTGGGGGTGATCCTCATCAATCTGGGCCGCGAGCCCTACGTGATCGAGCGCGGCGCGAGGATCGCGCAGCTGGTGGTGGCGCCATACTATCAGGTTGCTTGGCGGCCCGTGGCCGTCCTGCCGGAGTCCGGTCGTGGCGAAGGGGGGTTCGGATCGACCGGTACCGGTGCCAAGTCTCCAACGCCTGTGCCATAAGCTTTTGTTCGGAATAGTGCCATGCTCCGTCTTTCCAAGAAGTTGCTGTTCGCGATCGAAGCAGTCGTCGATGTGGCGTACAACGCGGGACCCGTCCCCGTGCGTTCGACCGATATCTCCCGCCGTCAGGGAATCCCGCGCCGCTATCTGGAGCAGGTGCTGCAGCAACTCGTGCATCATGGCGTGCTTTCCGGGCAGCGCGGACCGAGGGGCGGCTACACCCTCGCCCGGGAGAGCACGAAGATCAGCGTCGGCGAGATCGTCCGCATCGTGCGCGGGCTGGAAGGTGCGGTGGATCCAGCCAGCGAACTTGAGGGCTCGGATATCGGGCTCAAGGTCGTGCGCCCGGTCTGGACGGAGATTCAGAGCGAAATGATGGAAAGGCTGGACGCCTTGACGATCGCCGAACTTTGCAGGCGGGCCAATGCCCTTGGCATTGGGACGCCGCGCACACCCTAGAGCGCTTCCTTTCCAACGCCGACGGGCCCAACGCCGACGGGTGGTGGAGAGGCGGCGGGAAATTACGCGGCGGGCTGGTCCAAGGCGTAGCCCGCGGAGCGAACGGTGCGGATGAGGTCCGGCTCATCGGGCATATTGAGGGCCTTGCGCAAGCGGCGGATGTGGACATCGACCGTGCGCGGCTCCACGTAAACGTCCCGGCCCCAGACCGCGTCCAGCAACTGCTCGCGGCTAAACACCCGCCCGGGGTGCTGCAGCAAATGACGCAGCAGCCGGAACTCGGTCGGCCCAAGATGCACGTCGCGCGGCCCGCGCCGCACCCGGTGGGCGGCCAGGTCCATGGAGACGGAGTCGAACTCCAGCGTCTCGCTGCTAAGAGCCGGCTGGGCGCGGCGCAAAACCGCCCGAATCCGGGCAACCAGCTCCGCGGGCGAAAAGGGCTTCGTGATGTAGTCGTCGGCACCGCTGTCGAGGCCGCGCACCTTGTCCGTTTCCTCACCGCGTGCCGTCAGCAAGATGATCGGCACCTGGCGGGTTTGCTGGGCGCGCCGAAGCTGGCGGCAGACCTCCAAGCCGCTCATCAGCGGCAACATCCAATCCAGCAAGACGAGATCGGGCCGCTCTTCCTTAGCCAGCATCAGCGCTTCTTCGCCATCGCGCGCATCGACCAGGCGGAACCCTTCGCGTTCCAGATTGTATCGCAGGAGGGTAACCAGCGCCGCTTCGTCCTCCACAAGAAGGATCAAGGGTTTCATCGTGACTTAACCTGCATTCTCTCGCTTCACCTCGCCTGTTAACCGCCGTTCGCCGGGGCCTCTTCCGCGTTCGGCTTTGGCTCCATCACCGCGTAGCTCGTCGTATCGCCCTTGGGCCGGCCGCCTTCGATCTGAACGCCTTTGACCAGGAAGTGCACCAACTCTGCGATGTTCGTGGCATGGTCGCCAATACGCTCGATATTCTTGGCGATGAAAAGGATATGGGTGCAGGGCGTAATATTCCGGGGGTCCTCCATCATGTAGGTGAGCGTCTCGCGGAACAAGCTCGTGTACATCTCGTCCACTTCGCCGTCGCTATGCCAAACATCCAGCGCCATCTCGGCGTCCTGGGCGATATAGGCATCAAGCACGCGCTTGATATTGGCCTGCACCAGGCGCGCCATGCGCGGGATCGAAGAGGCCGGCTGCACCGGAGGCACCTGGTTAAGCGCCATGGAGCGCTTGGCCACGTTGGCCGCGTAGTCGCCGATGCGCTCCAAGTCGCTAGAAATCCGCAAGGCGCTGACCACGGCGCGCAAATCGTTGGCCATGGGCTGGCGCAGCGCCAGCATCTGGACCGCCTGCTCGTTGATCTTTTGCTCCAGCAAATCGATCTCGCCGTCGGATTTGACGACCCGGCTGGCGAGCTCGCTGTCCCGGCGCGAAAGCGCCTGTATCGCTGTCGCCAGCAGGGATTCGGCAATCCCGCCCATGCGTACGATCGTCTGGTTGAGCTCTTCGAGTTCGGTGTCGAACGACCGAACTATGTGTTCGCCCTGAGACGTTGACATGATCGTTGCTCCCGCCGATTGAACACGCGGCGTCCTCTATTCTCTATAACTCGTCTTCCTGGGCCAGCTTAGCCGAAGCGGCCCGTGATGTATCCTTGCGTGCGCTCGTCCCGCGGATTGGTGAAGAGCTCTTGCGTATCCCCCCACTCCACCAAGGTCCCAAGATGGAAGAACGCGGTCTTCTGCGAGACACGCGCGGCCTGCTGCATCGAGTGGGTCACAATGACGATGGTGAAGTTCTGCCGCAGCTCGTCAATCAACTCCTCGATCTTGGCCGTTGCGATCGGGTCAAGAGCGGAGCAGGGCTCATCCATCAGAATGACCTCCGGGTTGACCGCGATGGCCCGCGCTATGCAGAGGCGCTGCTGCTGTCCGCCCGATAGGCCGGTGCCCGGCTTTTCCAGACGGTCCTTCACTTCCTCCCAAAGACCCGCGCGAGAGAGGCTGCTTTCGACGATTTCGTCCATCTCGGACTTGCCGGCGCCGATTCCATGAATTCGCGGGCCATAGGCGATGTTGTCGTAAACCGATTTCGGGAAGGGGTTGGGCTTCTGGAACACCATGCCGACCCGCGCGCGCAGCTGCACCACGTCCAGGGATTTGTCGTAGATGTCTTCGCCGTCGAGGGTGATCTGTCCGGTCACCCGACAACCCTCGATCACGTCATTCATGCGGTTGAGACAGCGCAGGAAGGTTGACTTGCCGCAGCCGGACGGGCCGATCAGCGAGGTGACCTCGTTGCTTCCAATGTCGAGATCCACATGCTTCAGGGCATGCGCCTCGCCGTAATAGACGTTCACGTCACGCGCGACGACCTTGTGAAGATCGTGCGCGATTTGAGCTTCCTGAACTTCCACGGCCGACATGCTGCCCTCCTACCAACGCCGTTCGAAACGCTTGCGCAGCAGCACCGCGACCGCGTTCATAAAAATGAGGAACGTGAGCAAAACCATGATCGCGGCGCTTGTCTTGGCCACGAAGGCGCGCTCGGGCGCATCCGCCCAAAGGTAAATCTGCACCGGCAGCACCGTCGCCGGATCTGTGAAGCCGCCCGGAATGTCCACGATGAAGGCGACCATGCCAATCATCAGCAGCGGCGCGGTCTCGCCCAGGGCTTGCGCCATGCCGATGATCGTGCCCGTCAAGATGCCGGGCATCGCCAGCGGCAGCACGTGATGGGTCACCGTCTGCAGGCGCGATGCGCCCACACCCAGGGCCGCCTCACGGATCGAGGGGGGCACCGCCTTCAGGGCGGCGCGCGCCGCGATGATGATCGTCGGCAGCGTCATCAGTGCCAGGACCATGCCCCCGACCAAGGGCGCGGAGCGCGGCATCCCGAGAAAATTCAAGAACACCGCCAGGCCCAGGAGGCCGAAGACGATGGACGGCACGGCGGCCAGGTTGTTGATGTTGACCTCGATCAGATCCGTCAAACGGTTCTTCGGCGCGAACTCCTCCAAGTAGACCGCCGCCAGCACGCCGATGGGGAAACTAAGAAGCAAGGTAATGGTCAGTGTCAGGAACGAGCCGACGGCCGCACCCCAGATACCCGCCTGCTCCGGCTCGCGGCTGTCGCCGGTGGTGAAGAAGGTCGTATTGAACCGGACATCGACCTGCCCATCCGCTTCGAGCGCGTCGATCCAGGCGATTTCCTGATCCTTGACCCGGCGGTCCGCCTCTGCGAGGTCCCGGGAGATATGGCCTTTCACGAAGGTGTCGAAGTCGTCGGAAGACTTAAAGGCAACCTCCCGGGTGGTCCCGATCAGGCCAGGGTCCGCCAGCACCATATCCCTAAGCTCGATCCCCGCGCTGTTGCCGATCAGGCCGCGCAGGCTGCGCCGCTCCCGGCGCTCCGTCACGTCCGGAAATTGTGCGTAGAGCGCGTCGTTGACGAGGCCTTGATAGTTGAAGGCGGCCAGCTTCGCCGGGTCGCGGGTCCCGTCGGGATCGATCTTCGCGGCGTCGAAGTTGATCTCCAACTCCACGTAAGTCTGGACGAAGGCCGAATAGCCCTTCGAGACGATCGACACCAACAGCAGGCCAAGCATGGCGACCGCGATAAAGATCGCGGTCAGTCCATAGGCGCGGAATCTCCGCTCGGCGGCATAGCGCCTGGCAACCCTCTTGCCCGAAAGAT
This sequence comes from Pelagibius litoralis, assembly GCA_029287455.1. Classification (GTDB taxonomy): domain Bacteria; phylum Pseudomonadota; class Alphaproteobacteria; order Kiloniellales; family DSM-21159; genus JARFRB01. The sequence continues at coordinate 46,753 of JARFRB010000141.1, forward strand.
CCGGACGGCGGATTTCGGTGATGGGTGCGGCGACTTCAGTCATATTTCTCTCGGTACTTCCGGACGACATTGAGGGCCACCACGTTCAAAGCCAAAGTGGTTGCGAAAAGCACCAAGCCCAAAGCGAAGGCGGCGAGCGTCTTGGCGCTGTCGAATTCCTGATCCCCGACGAGCAGGGTGACGATTTGCACCGTCACTGTCGTCACCGCCTCGAAGGGATTGGCCGTTAGGTTCGCCGCCAGGCCCGCCGCCATCACCACGATCATGGTTTCGCCGATGGCGCGGCTGACCGCGAGAAGCACCGCGCCGACGATGCCCGGCAAAGCAGCCGGCACGATGACTTGGCGGATGGTTTCGGACTTGGTCGCCCCCAAAGCGTAGGCGCCATCGCGCAGGGTCTGGGGGACCGCGTTCATGACGTCGTCGGACAAGGAGGAGACGAAGGGGATGATCATGATGCCCATCACCACGCCCGCGGCCAAGGCCGATTCGCTGGACACGGTCAGGCCCAAGGCCTCGCCGCTGTTGCGGAAGAAGGGTGCCACGGTCAAGGCGGCGAAGAAGCCGTAGACCACGGTCGGCACGCCGGCCAGGATCTCCAGCGCCGGCTTCGCCAAGGCCCTTAGGCGCGGGCCGGCGTATTCGGACATATAGATAGCGGAGCACAAGCCCACCGGGACCGCAACACATATGGCGATGACGGTGATCAGCAAGGTGCCCGCGAAGAGCGGTATGGCGCCGAAGGCCCCGGATGCGCCCACCTGGTCGGCGCGCAGCGCGGTCTGCGGGGACCATTTGGTACCGAACAGGAATTCGAAAAAAGGCACCTTTTCAAAGAAGCGTCCGGTCTCGAACAGCAGCGAGAAGATGATGCCGAGCGTGGTGAGGATCGCGATCGTCGAGGCCAGGATCATGATGCCGGAGGCGATCATCTCGACACCGTTGCGCGCCCTGTGATCGACGGAGATGCGCCGCCAGGCCCAAGCCGCGCCGGCGAGCAAGAGGGCCAAGACCGCGACGGTCATGCCAAGGCGCCCGGCCCCGCGCACCGACGCATAACCATCGGCGGCGGCCTGCAGCGAAGCATCGATCTCGCGGCTGACGATGTTGCCGAGCGCGAGGCTCTTGATGTCGCCCACCAGCAGCCTGAGAGCGTTGGGATCTTGAGATTGGACCTCCGCCGGCAAGCGCGAGATCAGCACCTGCTCGGCGATGATGGGCTCGACGATGAGCCAGAGGACAAAGAGCACAATGGCCGGCAGCAATGCACAAAGGGCGACATAAAAACCATGGTAGCTCGGCAGGGAATGAAGCCTGCGGGCATCGCCCCCGGCTGCGCTGACGGCTTGTCGTTGGCCGAGCCAGTACCCAATCACCGTCAGCACGACCATGATCAGGCAAAGTAGGATCAAGTTCATCTCTCTGCGCCCCAGCGAGATCCGGAAGAAGGAAAACTCTCTTCGCCGATGGCCCTCCCCGTGGGAAGCCAAACTCAGCCGCGCCAGCGGCCGTATCGCCTAGAAACTTCGGCTCCCGCGGCCCATGCGGGGTGCTTGGACCGCGGGTAAACCGAAAAGCGAACTACATGCTGAGCTTGGCCAGGCCGTTCGCCTGCGACGCCATCTCGGCGCGATCGGCGTCCGGCAAGGGGATCAGGCCCTTGTCGGCGAGGTAGCCATCGGGGCCCCAAGCTCCTTCGTTGGTGAACTCCGCGATGAACTCGGAGATCCCCGGGATCACACCGACATGCTCCTGCTTCACATAGAAGTAGAGCGAGCGGGACACGCCGTACTCACCGTCAGCGATGTTCTCAAAGGTCGGCTCGACGCCGCCGATGATGGAGCCCTGCACCTTGTCGGAGTTCTGGTCGAGGAACGAGAACCCGAAGATGCCCAGGGCCGCCGGGTTGGCTTCCAGCTTCTGGACGATCAGGTTGTCGTTTTCGCCCGCTTCGATGAACAGGCCGTCCTCGCGCATGGCGTCGGAGATCGCGCGGAAGGCCTTCTTGTCTTCCTTGCGCAGGGCAGCCAGCGAGTCGAAGGACTTCGCGCCTTCACGCATCACCAGCTCGACGAAGGCGTCGCGGGTGCCGGAGGTCGGCGGCGGGCCGAGAACTTCGATCTTGGTGTTGGGCAGGGAGGGATCGATATCGCTCCACATCTGGTAGGGGTTGTCGACGAGCTCGCCGTCAACCGGAACCTTCGCCGCCAGAGCCTGGAAGATCTGCTCCTTGGTCAGGCTGTAACGTTCAGCCGCCTTGGAGTTCGCCAAGACGATGCCGTCGTAGCCCACCTTAACCTCGGTGATGCCGATACCGTTCTTGCTGCAGGTCTCGAACTCGGAGGCCTTGATGCGGCGCGAGGCATTGGTGATGTCCGGGTGCTCGACACCCACGCCGGCGCAGAACAGCTTCATGCCGCCGCCGCTACCGGTGGACTCGACAACCGGCGTCTTGAAGCCGCTGGTCTTGCCGAACTGCTCGGCGACCGCGGTGGAGAAGGGAAACACCGTCGAGGAACCGACGATGCGGATCTGATCGCGGGCCTGAGCGGCGGCGGTGCCAGCCGACAGCGCCATAGCCACCGCGGCCGCGAGGGCGATAGTATTTTTGTTCACGTGGATGCTCCACTTCTTCGATTTGAGGCTTTGATCGGTCGGCCGTATTAACCCCGGCCGTGGGGCATTCCTAGACACTCCCCAGCAGGAACCACGACAGGCTACTGTGCGGTTACGACCCATTCACGACAGATTTGCTACATTTTTATGACGGCGCATTCGCCTTTGCACATCTGGTGTGGAAGCCGCATAACATGTTGAAGAAAATGTCTATTCCCGGGGCTTAACCGGCTTTGCGCGCCATGTCGTCCAGGCCTTCGTAGGGCTCGGCCAGGGGAAGATAGACCGTGAACACCGAGCCGCGGCCGGTTTCGCTATCGACGGTGAGCTGGCCGCGATGGCGGTTCACGATATGTTTCACGATTGCCAGCCCCAGGCCCGTCCCGCCCAGTTCGCGTGAGCGCGCGGTATTGATGCGGTAGAACCGCTCGGTCAAACGCGGCAGGTGCTCACGCGGGATGCCGTCGCCGCTGTCGGTCACCGAAATCGCCGCCGTGGGCCGGGCGATTCGCCGGGCCGCCGGGTCGCTGGCCGGGTCGGCGAGGCGGGCCGCGACCACGACCCGGCTGTCGGTGCGGCCGTACTTCACGGCGTTGTCGATCAGGTTCTGGAAGACCTGAGCCAACTCGTCCTGCTCGCCGACCACCGGCGGCAAGTCAGGCAGCGAAAGCTCGATGCGGATGCCCCGCGCGCGCGCCTTCAGCTCCAGGCCGCGGGCGACACTCTCCAAGGTTCTCTGCAGGCTGGCGCTGCCGGTGGGCGGGGTGTGCTCTTGCATCTCGATCCGCGAGAGACTGAGCAAATCGTCTACCAAACGCGCCATGCGCATGGACTGGTCGTGCATGATCACAAGAAAACGCTCTTGCGCCTCGCCATCCTCGCGTGCGGGTCCGCGCAACGTCTCGATGAAGCCGATCAGGCTGGACAGCGGCGTGCGCAGCTCATGGCTGGCGTTGGCCACGAAATCCGCCCGCATGCGCTCGGCCTGGCGCGCGGCTGTCAGGTCATGCAGGGACAGGATGGCCACGGTGCCGTCCAGGGCGGGGGTGGTGAGCGGAACCACGCGCGCCGAAAACTCGCGCTCGATCTCGCCGTGCAGGGCGAACTCCACGACTTGACCGCCCTCCCCTGCGACCGCGGCGTCGGCGGCGGACAGCAGGTTTGGATTGCGCAGGATCGATATCAGATCCCGCCCCATCAGATTACCACCGAACAGCGACTCCGCGGCCGGATTGGCGCGCACGATGCGGCGACCGCGGTCCAGCATGATCAAGGGATCGGGCAGATTGGACAGGATTGTCTCGTTGCCAGTTATCGCCGCCTCCAGCTCGCGGCGGCGGCGCTGGCGCTCGCGGGCGGTCTCGACCACGGTTTCGTCGAGTTCGGGCGCCAGCACCGGCGAGCGCCCGGAGGGCGGCTTGGGGAGCGGATCGGACGCGCCCGCCGAGCGCAAAGCCTCGATATAGCGCCGTAGGGCCTCGACATGGGTGAAGTGCGGATAGAGGATCGCGAATACCGCCACAACCACAAGCGCCACACCGGCCAGGGCCCACTCCGCCGCCAAGTGGCCAAGCGCAGCCAAGCCACCCAAGGCAAGCGCGCCGGGGGCAGAAAGCAAAATGACGGCGACGGGCAGACGCCGGCGCAACGTGGATTTCATGGCCGAACTATTTCACGAATCAACCACACGGCGCAATCTCCGCCGGATCACGCGCGAACCGTAGCATCAATTTGTGACGAAACCGCTCACATAAGCGACGGTCTTCACCGGAGTCGCTTGGATTCCTCCCTTTAACCCCCGCCGCGTGCCGCCCGCTACCCCTCGGCGATCGCGGCATGGGCGGCCAAGAGGGCGGAGGTCACGATATCGTTGACCGTCGCCCCCAACCCGACGATTTGCGCGGGCTTAGCCAAACCAATCAAAAGCGGGCCGATCATCGCGCCCGCGCCCAGGCTCGGGATCATCTTGGTGGTGATGTTCGCCGCATGTAGCGCCGGCATGATCAGAACGTTGGCCGGACCCGACAGACGGCAGAAGGGATAGAGCTGACGCATCAGATCGTGATTCAAGGCGACATTTGCCTGCATCTCGCCATCGTACTCGAAATCCACCTGGCGCGAATCCAGCACGTCGATCGCCTCGCGGATGCGCATCGCCTTCTCCCGGGGCGGGTTGCCGAAGTTCGAGAAGCTGAGAAGGGCCACCCTGGGTTCGTGGCCCATCGCCCGCGCTTGCGCTGCGGTTTGCACTGCGATATCCGCCAGAACCTCCGCGGGCGGCAGCTCGTGGATCTGGGTATCGGCGACGAAAACTGAGCCCCCGCGGTGCAGCAGGATGTTCATGCCGAAGACGCGCGCGCCAGGCTTGGGGTCCAAGCAGCGGGAGAGGTCCTCGAAGCTGATATTGAACGGGCGGGTCAAACCGGTCACCAGGCCATCGGCCTCGCCGCAGCCTAGCATGCAGCCGGCGAAGACGTTACGGTTCTGGTTAACCATCCGCTGGCAATCGCGGAACAAGAAGCCTTTGCGCTTGAGCCGGTTGTAGAGAAACTCCGTGTAGCGCTCACGGTGATTGCCCACCCCGGCGTTAAAGATCTCCGCGAAATCGCCCGTCAGGCCGAGCGCGGCCATGGTCGCTTCAATGCGCTCGGCCCGGCCGATGAGAATGGGTGTTCCGTAGCCGGCATTAAAGAAGGCCTGGGCCGCGCGGATGGTCTGCTCCTCCTCGCCTTCCGCGAAGATCACGCGGCCGGGCCGATTTCGCACTTTCTCGACAATCGACTGCAGGCTGGCGCTGGTCGGATCCAGCCGCCCGGAGAGCTGGCGCACATATTCGGCCATGTCGTCGATGGGCTTGCGCGCCACGCCGGTCTCGATCGCGGCTTCGGCGACCGCGCGCGGAACCTGTACGATCAGCCGCGGATCGAAGGGTGCCGGGATGATGTAATCGGCGCCATAGCGCAAGCGCCGTCCCGCGTAGGCACGGTCGACCTCGTCCGGCACGTCCTCGCGCGCCAGGGCCGCCAAGGCATGCGCGGCGGCGATCTTCATCTCCATGTTGATGGTCGAGGCGCGCACATCCAAGGCACCCCTGAAAATATAGGGAAAACCCAGGACATTGTTGACCTGGTTCGGATAATCGGAGCGCCCGGTGGCGACGATGGCGTCAGGACGGACCTCGTGCACTTCTTCCGGCGTGATCTCGGGATCGGGATTGGCCATGGCGAAGATGATTGGCTTGTCGGCCATGCTCTTGACCATGTCTTGATCGACGGCGCCCTTGGCGGAAAGGCCGAAGAAGATGTCGGCCCCGTCCAAGGCCTCGCGCAGATCACGCGCCTCGGTCTTCACCGCGTGGCCGGACTTCCACTGGTTCATCCCCGCCTCGCGGCCTTGATAGATCACGCCGCGGGTATCGCAGAGCAGGACGTTCTCGTTTTTGAAGCCCATCGCCTTGACGAGTTCGGCGCAGGCGATGCCGGCCGAGCCGGCGCCGTTGATCACCATCCTGGCGCTCGCCATGTCGCGGCCGGTCAAATGCAAGGCGTTGATCACGCCGGCCGCGGCGATGATAGCGGTGCCGTGCTGGTCGTCGTGGAAGACCGGAATATCCATCAGCTCCTTGAGGCGCTGCTCGATGATGAAGCATTCCGGCGCCTTGATGTCCTCCAGGTTGATCCCGCCGAAGGTGCTGCCCAGAAAGCGCACGCAGTTCACGAACTCGTCCACGTCCTCGGTGGAAACCTCAAGGTCGATGCCGTCGATGTCGGCGAAGCGCTTGAACAGCACCGCCTTGCCTTCCATCACCGGCTTGGAGGCGAGCGCGCCCAGATTGCCGAGCCCCAGCACCGCCGTGCCGTTCGAAATCACAGCCACAATGTTGCCCCGCGCCGTGTAATCGTAGCTCAGCGCCGGGTCCTCGGCGATCCGGCGGCAGGGTTCCGCGACGCCCGGTGAATAGGCCAGCGAAAGATCGCGCTGGGTGGTCAACGGCTTCGTTGGGGCGACCTCCAACTTGCCTGGACGGCCTTGCGCGTGAAACTCCAGCGCGTCCGCCGCGGCGGTTCGCCCATGCTTGCTATCCATTTCCTTGACCACTTGCCCTCCCCCCGCCGCCCCTGCCGGGCAGCTTCTTTTTCCAAATTCGCGGCTTGGCCCGCGCGGAGCAGGTTAGCATCCCGCCGAGCACGGGGGCCATGCCAATGCGCCTTGGGTCCAGCCCCTAGGCCTGCCCCACGCTTCGCCGGTGCCGGTGCACATCCTCGGCTCCGTTCGCTTCCAAGATCGCTTCGGCTTCGCGCAAGCGCTCGCCCTCGCCGGCGACCCATAGCAACACGGTGCCATTCTCCAGCGCGCGGGCGAAGGCCTCGGTGTGCGGCGTTGCCTCGACCTTCTCCAAGAGATCCCTGAGAGCCGCGCCAGTAAAGCCGGCTGCCACCGCGGCCGCGATCAGGGCCCCGACCGGCCCGGCCGCCACGGCGATCAAGCCGGCGGTGGTGATAGGGCCCACGTACTTGATCTCCCCCACCATTCCCGCCAAAGCGTCCCGCCAGGCCTCCCCCGGCTCCCCGGCCGCGTCGATCGACTCGTGCGTGTCGAGCACCGAAAGGTCCGCATGGCCGAAACCGGCGGCGCGCAGGGCCTCGACGGCCGCGGTAAAGTCTCCGCGCCTGGCGAAGCGGCCGACGATCTCGCTGGGGTCGACGGGCGGGGAGCTTGACGGATCGGACAAGAAGCGACTCCTTTAAAAAACGCCATTCACACTGCTTTTTCGTTACGGCATTGTGCCGCGCCGGGGCGCCCTGTGCTAGCCTTCGCGCGTCCTCCCCTTCGCAACCCGGATTTGCCCGACCGCGCCCGTGCCCGACACGCCACCGCCAGCCCCAGCTCCCGCCACGCCGATGATGGCCCAGTATCTGGGGATCAAGCAGGCGCACCCGGATTGCCTGCTGTTCTACCGGATGGGCGATTTCTATGAAATGTTCTTCGAGGACGCGGTCGAGGCCGCCGCCGCCCTAGACATCAGGCTAACCAAGCGCGGCCAGCACGGCGGCCAGGAAGTACCTATGTGCGGCGTGCCGGTGCACGCGGCCGAAAGCTATCTCTCGCGGCTGATCCGCAAGGGCTTCAAGGTCGCGATCTGCGAGCAGATGGAAGACCCGGCGGAAGCCAAGAAACGGGGCGGCAAGTCGGTCGTGCGGCGCGACGTGGTCCGCATGGTCACCCCCGGAACGCTGACCGAAGAGGAACTGCTCGACGCGCGCGCCCACAACTACCTGACCGCCCTGACCGAGGTGGCGGGCGCCATGGGTCTGGCCTGGCTGGACATTTCGACCGGGGATTTCGCCGTTGAACCGCTTGAGCTCCCACGGCTGGCGGCAACCCTCGCCCGTCTCGATCCGGGTGAGGTGCTGCTGCCCGACCGCTTGCTGCGAAGGCCGGATGTTGCGGAAGCCCTAAGCGACTGGAAAGAGCGCCTGACCCCCCTGCCCGGCGCGCGCTTCGACAGCGCGAACGCCGCCAACCGCTTGCGCGCGGTCTTCCAGGTGGAGGCTCTGGATGCCTTCGGCGCCTTCGGGCGCGCAGAGCTGGCGGCCGCCGGCGCCCTGATCGACTACGTCGAGCTGACCCAGAAAGGCCGCCTGCCCCGCCTATCGCCGCCACGCCGCCTAGGGCCCGGCGCCCGCATGGAGATCGACGCGGCCACCCGCCGGAATCTGGAACTGACCGAGAGCCTGTCCGGCGGCCGCAAGGGCAGCTTGCTCGCCACCATCGACCGCACGATCACCGGGGCGGGCGCGCGCCTGCTTGCCGGCCGACTGGCTGCCCCGCTCACCTCCGTCCCGGACATTCGGGCCCGCCACGACGCGGTGGATTACCTGCTCGACCACGCCGAGCCCCGGACCGACCTGCGCGCCGACCTGCGGGCGGCGCTGCGCCGCTGCCCGGATGTGGAGCGGGCCCTGTCCCGCCTGTCCCTAGGGCGGGGCGGCCCACGCGACCTGGCTGCTGTTCGCGACGCCCTGACGGTCGCGGCAGAAATTGCCAGCCGCTTGCAACACGAGACGCTGGAGGCGCCGCCCGCACAGCTCCAAAGCGCCATCGCCGATCTCGGCCCGCATCCAGCCCAGATAGACCGCCTGGCCCGGGCGCTGGCGCCGGATCCCCCGCCCCAGACACGCGATGGCGGTTTTATCGCCCCCGGCTTTGCCCCGGAACTGGATGAGCTCAAGGGCCTAAGGGATGAGAGCCGCCGGCTGATCGCGAACCTCCAGGCCGGCTACGCGGCGGACACCGGCATCGCCTCCCTGAAGATCCGGCACAACAACGTGCTTGGCTATTTCATCGAAGTTTCGGCCGGCAACGCGGGCAAAATGCCCAGCGGCCCGGAGGCGGGCTACATTCATCGCCAGACCCTCGCCAGCGCCGTTCGCTACACCACGGTTGAGCTGTCGGAGCTGGAGCAGCGGATCGCCAGTGCCGCGGACAAGGCCCTGGCCCTTGAGCTCTCGATCTTCGAGGAGCTGACGCGTGACGTGCTGGCTCGCGCCGACGCCGTCGCCGCGGCCGGGCAAGCGCTCGCGGAGATCGACCTGGCGGCCGCCTTGGCGGAGCTGGCCGCCCGGGAGCGCTGGACGCGCCCAAGTGTCGAGGAGTCCCTTACCTTCTCGGTGACCGGCGGCCGTCATCCGGTGGTCGAGGCCTCCTTGAGGAGCCTCTCCGGCGCGCCTTTCGTCGCCAACGACTGCGCCTTGGGCGGGGACGACAGGGTTTGGCTGGTGACCGGCCCCAACATGGCGGGCAAGTCGACCTTCTTGCGGCAGAACGCCCTCGTCGCCCTCTTGGCCCAAGCCGGCGCCTTCGTGCCGGCGGAACGCGCTGTCATCGGCATCGTCGACCGGCTGTTCAGCCGTGTCGGCGCAGCGGACGATCTGGCGCGCGGCCGCTCGACCTTCATGGTCGAAATGGTGGAAACGGCGGCCATCCTCAATCAGGCCGGCCCGCGCGCCTTCGTCATCTTGGACGAGATCGGGCGGGGAACGGCGACCTACGACGGCCTGTCCATCGCCTGGGCCTGCGTCGAGCACCTGCACGAGGTGAACGGCTGCCGCGCCCTGTTCGCCACGCATTACCACGAATTGACCAGCCTTGCCGCCAAGCTGCCGGCCTTGTCCTGCCATGCCATGCGCGTCAAGGAATGGGAGAACGAGGTGGTCTTTCTCCACGAGGTCGTGGCAGGCGCCGCCGACCGCTCCTACGGGATCCACGTGGCGCGCCTCGCGGGCTTGCCGAAGACCGCCCTGGCGCGCGCGGAAGCGGTGCTCGAACTTTTGGAATCGGGGGAGCAGGCTAGCGCGCTCACCCGGCTCGCAGACGATTTGCCGCTCTTCGCCGCCACGGCCGCGCGGGTTTCGGGGGGAGAGTCGAGCGCGCCAAGCCCCCTCGCCGAACGATTGTCCGCCGTCGTTCCCGACGCCTTGACCCCTCGCGAGGCCTTGAACCTGATCTACGAGCTTAAGGCGCTGCTTGGCGACGAAGCGGAGTAGCCCTGCCCCGCCGGAGCGAATATCGCACGAAGGTTGCCGCGCGAAACGGGCCCACAGCCCGGAGGTTAACGAAATATTTCCGAATTTCTGGCATCTAGAAGCGGCGGGAGTCCGGGCAGTGCAAAGACCCGGCGGCGCAAAGGAAAGATTTCGGTCCGCAGGAAGGGGACGGGGACATGTTCGGCATCACGAAAGTTTGGCTCACCAGCCGCGAAAGGGACGCGTGCGAAACCGTGACGCGCCTGGTTCTGGAGACGGGCTCCAGAGCCAACAAGCGCATCGCCCGCCGTCTAGCAAGAACCTGGAAAGCGCGAAGCGGGACCGACAACTACTTCGCAATGAACCAGACCTGGCAAAGCCTGAGCGTTTGGCTCGACCAGTTCACGGAGTATCTCAAGACCGTTGAGGGGCAGCTGACCGCGGCCGAGAAGGACCTGCTCCTCTCCGCAAGCGAAGCTCTCTCGCGAATCTCGAGCAGGCGCGGCGGGCTGCTTCCCTCGATGCCCCGGCTTCCCGAGCTGCCGATCAGGCGGCGCAGCAGGGCTAGATAGAGGCCGGGCCGATCCCACGGACGGGTTTCCAGTGCGCCCCCGCGAAGCTAAAATGGGTGTGAAACCCTCTCGAAACGGGGTATCAACCGTGAGTCGCGCGCGAGGGCCGTTAGCCCCCGCCCGCCTGACCTTGGGAAGAAAAGCACGACCGCATGACCGCGCCGCTCGCTCTCGTGGACGTCAAGCCGGAAGCCGGCCTGCGCGGCCGCCGCGAGATCATCGACCGCGCCGCCGTAGAGGCCCGCCTGGCCACCGCTTGGATTCGTGCCTCCAAGCCCGAGCGCGCGCGGGCCGAAATCCTTGAAGTCCTGAAGCTGGCGCTCGCCGACGGGCGGGCCGAAATCCTGAGCCGTTTCGAGGAGTCCAACGACGGGCGGGCTTGCGCACGCGCCCAGGCCTTTCTGACCGACCAGATCATTCGCCTGATCCACGACCATGCGACCCGCGACATCTACCCCTTGGCCAACCCCTCGAAGGCCGAGCGCTTGGCCGTGGTGGCGGTTGGCGGCTACGGCAGGGGGGAGCTAGCACCCTACTCCGACGTCGATCTTTTGTTCCTGCTGCCCTACAAGATCACCCCGCGCAGCGAACAGGTCATCGAATCCCTGCTCTATTTCCTGTGGGACCTCGGCTTCAAGGTCGGCCACGCCACCCGCTCGGTCGACGATTGCCTGCGCCAAGCGGGGGCGGACGTCACCATCATGACCAACCTCTTGGAGAGCCGCTTCCTTTGGGGCGACCAGCCATTGTTTCTGGAGTTCCGGGGCCGCTACAGGGCAGAGGTGCAATCGGGCAGCGGTCCGCGTTTCATCGAGGCGAAACTCGCCGAGCGGGATCGCAGGCACCTGCGCTACGGCGGAGGCTCGCGCTATGTGCTCGAGCCCAACATCAAGGAGAGCAAGGGGGGTTTGCGCGATCTGCACACGCTGTTTTGGATCGCCAAATTCATCTATCACGTGGACGAGGTCAGAAAGCTGGTGGATCGCGGCGTGCTGACCGGGCCGGAAGCGCGCCGCTTCGACAAGGCCTTGGACTTCCTGTGGACCCTGCGCTGCCACATGCACTATTTGACGAACCGGGCCGAAGAACGCCTGACCTTCGACCTGCAGCAGCAGATTGCCCCCTTGATGGGCTACAGCGACCACGCTGGCGCACGCGCCGTCGAGCGCTTCATGAAGCACTACTTCATCGTCGCCAAGGACGTGGGCGACCTGACCCGCATCTTCTGCGCCCAGCTTGAGGCCGAGCACAACCGGCGTTCGCGCTTCCGCCTTCCGGTCCTGGGCCGACGCAAGACCGTGGGTGGCTTCCGCCTGGAAGGGGACCGTCTGCGGGTCAAAGACCCCGAGGTCTTCGCCCGCAAGCCGATCGAGCTTCTGCGCATCTTCCAAGTCGCCCAGCAGCATGATCTCGACATCCATCCCGAAACCCTGCGCTGGATTACCCAGAACCTGAAGCTGATCGGCAAGCCCCTGCGCGAGGACCCGAAGGCCAACCAGATCTTCATGGACATCCTGACCAGCCCGCAAGGACCGGAAACCGCCCTGCGCCGCATGAACGAAGCCGGGGTGTTCGGGCGCTTCCTGCCGGACTTCGGCCGCGTGGTCAGCCAGATGCAGTTCAACATGTATCACCACTACACCGTGGACGAGCACACGCTCTTCGCCATCGGCGTGCTGCATGCCATCGAGCAAGGGCAGTTGCAGGAGGAAGCGCCGATTGCCAGCGAGGTGGTGCATAAAATCCTTTCGCGGCGGGTGCTCTATCTCGCGGTGTTGCTGCACGACATCGCCAAGGGCCGGCCCGGCGACCACTCGGAGGTTGGCGCGGAGATCGCCCTCAAAGTGGGCCCGCGCCTGGGCCTGAGCGCGGAAGAGACCCAGACCGTTTCCTGGCTGGTGCTGCACCACCTGAAAATGTCTGACATCGCCTTCAAGCGCGATATCGACGATCCCCAGACCATCGCGGACTTCGTGGGCTTGGTGCAGTCGCCCGAGCGCTTGCGCCTGCTGCTCGTGCTCACCGTGGCGGATATCCGGGCCGTGGGCCCCGGTGTTTGGAATGCCTGGAAAGCAGCCTTGCTCCGAGAGCTCTATTGGCGCGCCGAAGAGGTGCTGTCGGGCGGCCTGACCACGGAGGGCCGGGAAAAGCGCGTGGAGGCGGCCAAGCGCGCCCTGGCGGAGGCGCTGCGGGACTGGCCCCAGGAAGAAATCGACGCGCACCTTGCGCGCGGCTACCCCTCGTATTGGCTGTCGCTGGACGGCGAAACTCACCGGCGCCACGCCTCGCTGGTGCGCGAGGCGGAGCGCGCCGAGCGGCCGCTCACCATCGACACCCGGGTGGATCCCTATCGGGAAGTCACCGAGATGACGATCTACGCCGTCGATCACCCGGGCCTCTTCAGCCGCATCGCCGGGGCCTTCGCGGTGGCGGGTGCGAGCGTGGAGGGGGCGCGCATCTTCACCCTGGCCAACGGCATGGCGCTCGACATTTTCTATATCGTCGACGCCGCGGGGGGGCCTTTCGACCGGCCGGTGAAGATCGCCAAGGTGACGGCGGCGATCGAGCAAACGCTGTCCGGGCGGCTGCGCCCCATGCAGGAATTGACGCGAAGGACTCCGAAGATTCCCTCGCGCTTCGCCGTTTTCAAAGTGCCGCCCCGGGTGCTGATCGACAACAAGGCGAGCCGGAATCACACGGTCATCGAGGTCAACGCCCGCGACCGGCCGGGCCTGCTCTACAACGTGACGCAGGCAATCACGCGCCTCAACCTCATCGTCGACAGCGCCAAGATCACCACCTTCGGCGAGCACGCGGTCGACGTCTTCTACGTGCACGATGCCCTGGGCTCGAAGGTGGAGAATCCCGCGAAGCTGAAACGCATCCGCGAGCGGTTGCTCGAGGCGCTTGAGCTGCCAGGCTGCAAGCCCGCCCAGATCGGGCCACAGGGCAAGGCCGGTGCGGCCGACGGGCGCACACCGGCGGCCCGGCCACGCAAGGCAAGTGCCGCCCCAGCCGCGAAGGCACGGAAGGTCGCGGCCCGTCCGGCTTCCTAAATTCGCCGCAATCGTCTAGACACTGCCGCCTATGGCCCTGTTCAAATCCTTCGCGACAGTCGGCGGCTACACGGCGGCGAGCCGGGTGCTCGGGTTCCTGCGCGACATCCTGATCGCCGCGGCCATCGGGACCGGGCCGGTTGCCGACGCTTTCTTCGTCGCCTTCCGCTTTCCCAACCTCTTTCGCCGGCTCTTCGCCGAAGGCGCGTTCAACGCCGCCTTCGTGCCGCTCTTCGCTGGGCGCTTGGAGGCGGAAGGCCCAGGGGCGGCAAGGGCCTTCGCCGAGGATGCGCTCTCGGTCATGCTCGCCTGGCTGCTGCTGCTCACCGCCGTGATCCTGGCGGCGATGCCCTGGCTGATGCCCGTGATCGCGCCCGGTTTCGTGGGCGATCCCGCCCAGCTCGATCTCGCCGTTGAGCTGACGCGGATCTGCTTTCCCTATCTCCTGTTCATGGCGCTGGCTGCCTTGCTCTCGGGGGTGATGAACTCGCTATACCGCTTCGCCGCGGCGGCGGCGGCACCGATCCTGCTCAACCTCTTCTTCATCGGCGCGCTTACCCTCATCCTGCCGGCCTTCCGGGACGCGCCCGGGCAGGTGCTCGCCTGGACGGTTGTCGCCGCCGGCCTCGCGCAGTTCCTCTTCCTCTATGTGGCCGCGGCGCGCGCGGGCATGCCGCTGCGCCTGCCGGCCCCCAGGCTGACGCCCGGCGTGAAGCGCCTTTTCAAGCTCATGGTCCCGGGTTTCCTTTCGGCCGGAGCCATGCAGCTCAATCTCCTGGTGGGCACGATGATCGCCACGCTGCAGGCAGGGGCCGTTTCCTACCTCTACTACGCAGACCGGATATACCAGCTGCCGCTTGGCTTGATCGGCATCGGGATTGGCGTGGTGCTGCTGCCCGATCTTAGCCGCAAGCTCAGAGGCGGCGACGAGGCCGCCGCGATGCACAGCCTGAACCGGGCACTCGAGCTTTCGATGTTCTTGACCCTGCCCGCAACCGCGGCGCTGATCGCCGTTCCCTTTCCCGTCGTCTCGGTACTTTTCGAGCGCGGCGCCTTCGACGGGGAAGCCAGCGAGGCAACCGCCCTGGCGCTGGCCGCCTTCGCGCTAGGCTTGCCCGCCTATGTCCTCGTCAAGGTTTTGCAGCCGGCCTTCTTCGCGCGTGAGAACACGGTGACCCCCCTGCACTTCGCCCTGGCCAGCGTGGCGGCGAACCTTGTGCTATCGCTCGTCCTCTTTTTCACCATCGGCTTCGTCGGGATCGCCTTGGCGACCGCCTTGTCGTCCTGGCTGAACACGGGGCTCCTGGCCTGGCGGCTCGCCAAGCAGGATCATTTGGGGTTGGACGCTGGCGCCCGCCGGCGCCTGCCCAGAAGCCTGCTTGCAAGCGCGCTCCTCGGCCTTGGGCTGCTTGTGGCCGGCTGGCAGCTCGAGCCACTTTGGGCTATGAGCGACGCGATCCGAATCGTCGCGCTCGCGGGCCTGGTGGCCGGCGGTGTCGCGGCCTACGGCGTCGTTGCCTTGCTCATCAAAGCCGTCGAGCCGGCGGAACTCGCCCGATTGCTGCGCCGGCGCACGAAGAAATCCCCCGGCTCTTGACCCGCACACCCCGGCTCGGCCATAACCCGCCCGCGCGGCACAGGACTGGCAATGACATGAAACGCATCTTCTCCGGCGTGCAGCCCACGGGCAATCTGCACCTTGGCAACTATTTGGGCGCGATCCGCAACTTCGTCGGATTGCAAGAAGAACACGACTGCATCTACTGCGTGGTCGATCTGCACGCAATCACGGTCTGGCAGGATCCGGCGGAGCTGAAGCAGAACACGCGCGAAGTGACCGCCGCCTATCTGGCGGCCGGCATAAACCCCAAGGCCTCCATCATCTTCAACCAGTCCCAAGTGCCCGCGCACGCCGAATTGGCGTGGATCTTCAACTGCGTGGCCCGGCTGGGCTGGCTGGACCGGATGACCCAATTCAAGGACAAGGCCGGCAAGCACAAGGAACGCGCCAGCGCAGGGCTCTACGTCTATCCAAACCTGATGGCCGCGGACATCCTGGCCTATCAGGCGACACACGTGCCCGTCGGTGAAGACCAGAAGCAGCACCTGGAGCTGGCGCGGGACATCGCGCAGAAGTTCAATCACGACTACGGCGTAGAGTTCTTCCCGGTGATCGAGCCCTTGATCCTGGGGTCGGCGACCCGCGTCATGTCGCTGCGTGACGGCACGAAGAAAATGAGCAAGTCCGATGCCTCCGACCTGAGCCGCATCAACATGACGGATGACGCGGACGCCATCGCGCGCAAGCTGAAGAAGGCGACCAGCGATCCGGACTTCCTTCCCGGTCCAGAGATCCTCGACGAACAAGGCGCGCTTCCCGACGCCGAGCGCAAGTCCCGGCCCGAAGCCTTCAACCTCATGGGCATCTACGGAGCGCTTGCCCAAGAGAGCTGGACCGAGGTCCTTACCCGCTTCGAAGGTCAGGGCTTTGGCGCCTTCAAACCGGCCCTGGCCGAACTCGCGGTCGAGAAGCTGCGACCGATCACCGGGGAGATGCAGCGCTTGATGGACGATCCCGGCTACGTCGACGCGGTCCTGCGCGACGGCGCCGAGCGCGCGCGGGGGCGCAGTGAGCCCATTTTGCAGGCCTGCTATGACATCGTCGGCTTCCTTCGGCCGTAGGGCCCGCGGCGGGCCTTCGTAGTCGGCACTGGACGGCTGATAGGCCCAAACAGCCTGAAGTTTCTGGAAATAATCGGCTTTTCCCTCCCTTAACCCATTGGAACCGCCGGTCAACACCGTTAAGCTTCGCAGGTGTGAAACCGGGCGCGCTCGCGCCTGGCGGGCGGCCTTTGGCAAAACGCCTATTGGCGGGTGGGTTCCATGCGCGGCGAAACAGAAGCGATGCGGGTCGGGCAAGGCGACGGCCAAGCCTGCCCAATGCTTCGCGCGCTCCACGGGAATTGAGCCGGCTCCGCGATGCAGATTTATCTCCCCATCGCGGAAATCTCCTTGGACGTGTTTCTTCTGCTCGGGCTCGGCGGGTTGATCGGATTTCTGTCCGGACTCTTCGGCGTGGGCGGCGGCTTCCTGATGACGCCGCTGTTGATCTTCATTGGCGTGCCGCCGGCCATCGCCGTCGCGACCCAGGCGAATCACGTGGTGGCCTCCTCGGTCTCCGGCGTGCTGGGACAATGGCGCCGCGGCAACGTCGATTTCAAGATGGGCGCGGTTCTGCTCGCCGGGGGCTTCGTCGGCTCGACCCTGGGCGTCGCCCTGTTCTCGCTGCTGCGGGGGCTGGGGCAGATCGACCTGGTGATCAACCTGTCCTACGTCACCTTGCTGGGCATCATCGGCACCTTGCTGATGATGGAAGGGGGCCGCGCGCTACTGAGGCGCCGGCGCAAGGTCGCACCGCGCAAGGCGCATGTGCATAACTGGGCCCATGGCCTGCCAATGAAGATGCGGTTCAGGAAGTCGAGGCTCTACATCTCGGCCTTGCTGCCGCTGTCGGTCGGGTTTGGCGTGGGGATGCTGAGCGCCATCATGGGTGTGGGCGGCGGCTTCATTCTGGTGCCCTTGATGATCTACGTGCTGGGCATGCCGACCTCGGTGGTGATCGGCACCTCGCTGTTCCAGATTATCTTCGTTTCGGCGAACGTCACGTTTTTGCAGGCGACCCAGAACCAGACGGTCGATCTGGTGCTGGCGCTGCTGTTGGTGGCAGGCGGTGTGATCGGCGCGCAATTCGGCAGCCGGATGGGCGCGCGCTTGCCTGGCGATTCCCTACGCCTGATGCTGGGCGTGGTCATTCTGGGGGTCGCGCTGCGCCTCTTGACCGAACTGGTGGTAGCGCCGGACGACATCTATTCGTTGGGGGTCGGCTGATGGCCGGGATCGCGAAGCTCCGGCCGGCCCGGCTAGCGCTCGCGGCTCTTGTCGTCGCTCTTGGCGTCGCGCTGCCGGCCCGCGCCATTCCCTTGGTGGCCGATCTGTCCGAACACCTGGTCGCGATCACTACCGGTTTCGCGGGCGCCGATGTCTTGCTTTTCGGCGCGGTGGAGGACGAGGGGGACGTCGTCGTGGTGGTGCGCGGCCCGGAACAGAACCAGGTCATGCACCGGAAGAGCGAGGTCGCCGGCATCTGGATCAACACAGCGCGCGCGGTCTTCGAGAGCGTCCCCAGCTATTACTTCGTGGCCAGCAGCCGCCCCTTGGAGGAGATTGCCGAAACGCCAGTGCTCCGCAGCAACGAGATGGGCCTCGACCAGCTTCGGCTTAACCTGCGCAACCGCGCCTCGCCCAACATCGTGGAGCAGTGGCGATCAGCCCTAATCCGCAACAAGCAGCGCGAGGGCCTCTATGTGCGCGAGCCCCAAACGGTGACCTTCCTCGGTGACAATCTGTTCCGCACAACGGTGTCTTTTCCGACCAACGTCCCTGTCGGGCTGTACCGCGTCGATACCTATTTCCTGCGCGAGGGGCGCATTGTCAGCGCCCAGACGACACCGCTCAACGTCAGCAAAATCGGCCTTGAGGCAGAGCTCTATTCCTTCGCGCACGACCACGCGGGCGCCTATGGAGTCGTTGCCGTGGTGTTTGCACTGGTGGCAGGATGGCTCGGCCATCTCGCCTTCCGCCGTCCGTGACGGCGAAGGGCGGGAACGCCAGGAGGAGACCGGAATGAACGAGGAACCCGAAGCGAAGACCCCCGACGAGCCCGAGGCGTCGTCAGCGGAGGAGTCCCAGTCCGTGGGGCGGGTCTTCCTCGTGGTGGTGGATGAAAGCCCCGAGATGGAGGTGGCCCTGCGGTTCGCCTGCCGCCGGGCCCGGCATACCGGCGGGCGCGTGGCCCTGCTCTACGTCACCGAGCCCTCCGAATTCCAGAATTGGCTGGCGGTGGGCGACTTGATGCGTGACGAAGCACGCAGCCAGGCCGAGCAGGTGCTGCAGAAGCTCGCCTCCCAGGTCACCGACATGGTCGGCTCCATGCCCATTCTGTTTCTGAGGGAGGGCCAGAAGCGCGATCAGTTGCTCAAGCTGCTCGAGGAAGAGCCTTCGATTTCCATTCTGGTGCTTGGCGCCAGCACCAGCCAAGGCGGACCCGGCCCCCTGGTATCGGCCCTGACCGGAAAGTTCATTGGCCGCTTGAGCATTCCGGTCACGATCGTGCCAGACAGCTTGCTCGAAGAGCAGATCGACGCGATAACGTGAGCCTCGCGCCCTTGCCAGGCTTTAACCGTCGATTGGATCTTAACCATTGCCCTCAACGCAAGGGTGCTATGCGGCCGGCCGACTTGAAGATTCACGGGATATCCACCAGTTTATGTTCACCTGGAATATCCCTGCAGTGGGAAAAGGTGAAAGATGTTCATACAAACCGAGGAAACACCCAACCCCGCGACCTTGAAGTTTCTTCCGGGCCGCGACGTCTTGGCGGATCGCACCGCGAGCTTCACCTCTGCGGAGGATGCGGGTGACTCCCCGCTCGCCCAGCGCTTGTTCGAGGTGGAGGGCGTAACCAGCGTCTTCTTCGGAAGCGATTTCGTTTCCGTCAGCAAGGCGGCCGAGAAGGAGTGGTATCTGCTTAAGCCAGCGGTCTTGGGCGTTTTGATGGAGCATTTCGTCGCCGCACGCCCCATCCTCCTGGACTCCGCCGATTTGGAGCCCACGAGCACCGGCGAGGATGATGAGGTCGTCTCCACCATTAAGGAACTGCTGGAAACCCGCGTTCGCCCGGCCGTCGCCCAGGACGGCGGCGACATCGTCTTCCAAGGGTTCGAGCAGGGTGTCGTTTATCTGCATATGCGCGGCGCCTGCGCCGGATGCCCGTCGTCCACAGCGACCTTGAAGATGGGGATCGAGAACATGCTGCGCCACTACGTTCCCGAAGTCGTGGAAGTGCGCGCCATCAACTGACATCCGCGGCCTTCGCCGTCGTCCCTGAGGCAAAGGGCCGATGGCCTCGGCGCGCCCGTTTTCGGGCGGATAAATGCGCCGCAAAGGACTAGAGGGCTATGATTCAGGTAGAATCCATAAAACGTTTCGGCCCGCGCAAGAGACTTGCGGCGGCCGGGTTGTTGCTTTCGGGCGCCTTCGCGCTCGGCGGCATCCTGCACCTTGGCGGCCAGGACGGCGCCAGCCTGGCACGGGCGGACAGGGTGGCCCTCGATCGCATGCTGCTGGAGCGTGCACCCCTTTCCGCGCCCTTCATCGACGTCAGCCGTCAGGCCTTGCCGGCACAAACGCACAAGCAGCGTCAGGCGACGGTTCCGGAAATGGACGTTGTCGCCGCCAGCAGCGTCGCCGACCTCAACGATGCCTTCGAGCGCGCGTCTTTCGAACTGTCGGAAGTGCGCGGCGGCACGGCAGCGGTTCCGCGCCTTTACGTGACTGGATTGCCCGAGGACTTGCACGTTGTCCAAGAGATCGACGGCCGCAAGCGCGCGTTCTTGCGTGCGGTCCTGCCCCTTGTGCTGCTGGCGAACGAGGAATTGCGGGAGCGCCGCCAGCTCCTAAAGGAGATTCTCGCGTTGAGGCGGCATGGCGAGCGCTTGAGCGTGGACGACCGCGCCTGGCTTGATGCGGCCGCCGAGCACTACAAGGCCGATCCTGGAGACTCCGAGGAGCTGCTGCGGCGTATCGACGAGGTCCCGGTCAGCCTCGCCCTCGCGCAGGCCATCGTGGAAAGCGGCTGGGGCACCTCACGCTTCGCGCGGGAAGGCAATGCCCTTTTCGGCCAAAGGGCCGGCGCCGGCTCGGCAAGCGGAATGGCCGCGCGCGACGCCAGCGAGGTGCGGGTGGCCAGCTTCGCCGACCTCATGGACTCGGTCCGCTCCTACATGCACAACCTTAACACCCACCGCGCCTACCAGGAGCTTCGGAGCCTGCGGGCGGAACAGCGGGACCGCGGCATCGCGCCCCAAGGCTATCATCTCGCGGGGGCACTGAGCCGCTATGCCGAGGTCGACGACTACATCGGCAAACTACGCGGGCTGATCAAAGGCAACCAGCTGGCGGAACTGGAGAACGCGCGCCTGGCGAGCAACCAGCGGCACGGCGGGACCCGCCTACGCTAAACCACGGCGCCTATTCGGCGACCAGGAACTGCCGGCCAAGCCAGCGCCAGCGGCCGTCTGCCGCGGGCAAGGTGCAGTTCACCCGAGTGCGGCCCGGTGCCAAGGGGCCGGCGAACCGCAACTCCACTCGGCGGCCCAGGCGCTCGACCCGCAACCCCTCCGCATTCGAGTAGCAGGCCAAGGCGCTCGGATTGCCCACCCCAGGCCGCAAGGTGAACCCCGCCAGCGGCGGGTTGGCCGACGGCTTTAAGAAAGGATCCTTCGGCATCAGGTCCTCCACCGGCAACGGCAGGGAAGACGTCGCGACGCGCAAGCGCTCCAGATCGCCGAACTCTTCGTTCATCGCGAAGCGTGGCAGCTCGTAGCGGTCCGAACGAGGGCCGATCGCTCCGGAATACTGGCCGAAGGCCGCCTTGAAGCCGAGCTCGCGGACGGCCGCCTTGAGGTCCAGGGAGAGCTCGCCAAAAGGATAGGCGAAGATGTCCGGGGCAAACCCTAGTTTCTGCTCCAGGCGGTTCTGGGCCCGCAGAATATCGGCCGTGGCTTTCTCTGCGGCGTGTTCGGGAAGATGGAGATGGCCGGCCGAGTGATTCCCAATGGTTACCAGGGGGGATTGCGCGAGCTCGGCGACCTGGGCCCACGTCATGAGATCGGGAGCGCCTTGATCGATCAGATCGGTGGACACGAACAGCGTGAATGGAAGCCCGGCCTCGCGCAGCAGCGGCCAGGCCGCCTCGTAGACCGAACGGTAAGCATCGTCGACCGTGATCGCCACGGCCCGGTCCGGTGGCGCGCTGCCGCCACGCAGCGCCGCGACGATTTCCCGCAAAGGCACGACCCGATAGGGGCCGAGGGAAAGCTCGGCCAATTGCGCCTTGAACTGGTCCAGCTTTGTGTTGGTTGACGGATGCTTCTGCTCACCGAACCGGTGATAAACCAGAATCGCGGCACCCCAATCCTCCTGCGCCTCGGCCCATCCGGGGCTCGCCGGCACTGCAAGCATGAACATCACCGCCACCAGGATGGCGCGATGCCACGAGATCACCGCGGATAGTCGCAGGCTAGGCTTCATCGGGAATCCCAATCCGGCCCGAGACACGGACTCGGGTAAGGATCCGGGGCCGCGCCGCCAGGGCGTCTAAAGCGAATGCCTGCCTGGCCTTGAGTTTGGCCCGCTTGCCCGCCATTTTCATGGCGGCGGCCACCGACATTCAGGGTAAAGCTGCATAGGCAACCTGCGAAAGAGGGGAACAAAGGGTGAGCGAGATTCTGCACGATAGCGGCTTGGACTTAATTTTCCGCGAAGCCCGCACGCACAATTCCTGGAAGGACGAGCCGGTCAGCGACGTCATGCTGCAAGCCGTCTACGATCTCGCCCGCTATGGTGCGACGAGCGCAAACTGCTCGCCAATGCGGGTGGTTTTCGTCAAATCCCCAGAGGCCAAGGAGCGACTGAAGCCTCATCTTTCCGAGGGAAACGTCGAGAAGACCATGTCGGCGCCTGCCACCGCCATCATCGGCCACGACCTGGAATTCCACGAGCATTTGCCGCGCCTATTTCCGCACACCGACGCGCGTGCCTGGTTCCAGGGAGAGGAAAAGACAAAGCATCGCGAGGACACAGCATTCCGCAACGGCACCCTGCAAGGGGCCTACCTGATGATCTCGGCACGCGCCCTGGGGCTGGATTGCGGACCGATGTCGGGCTTCGACCCGGCCGGGGTCGATCGGACATTCTTCGCCGGCACGACGGTCCGGTCTAATTTCTTGTGCAATCTTGGATATGGCGATCCTTCGCGCTTGTTTCCCCGTTCGCCGCGCCTGGAGTTCGACGAGGCGTGCGAGATCGTGTAACCGGGGCCCCGGCCGCCCCACGGATTCTGGCGCTGGACGCAGCCGGTGGCGCCTGTTCGGCCGCCGTTTGGTGCGACGGCGCGGTTAGAGGCAGCCGCTTCGAGCTCATGCGGCGCGGCCAGTCGGAGCGGCTCATGCCAATGGTCGAAGCGGCGATGCGCGACAGCGGCACCTCCTATTCGGAACTGGACCTGATCACCGCCACGCGCGGCCCGGGCGGGTTTACCGGTGTGCGGATCGGCTTGGCGACCGCCCGGGGCCTTGCCTTGGCCTCGCGCAAACCGCTTTTCGCGGTCAGCAACTTCGAAGTGGTGGCCACCGCGACCTCGGTGGAGGAGCGGGCCGGGCGAACACTTGCCGTTCTGCTGGATGCCAAGCGCGACGACTTTTACCTCCAATGCTTCGATTCCGAGCTGAAAGCCTTGGACGAGCCGCGTGCCTGCCTGCCCGAAAACCTTCCGCGGGCCCTGCCTCACCCCCGCTCACCACTCTCCGGCCTGCTGCTCGCCGGGGACGCAGTAGAGCAAGGCCTGCCGGGTCTGGAGGGCTTTGGCGCCGTCGCCGTTGCCGACGAGGCCCGGCACGCCGACGCGCGGGTGCTTGCCCGCTTGGCGGCGTCGGCGGGAGAGGGCGCCTTTGGCATGGGGCGGGCGGAGCGTGCCCAACCGCTGTATCTGCGCGCCCCGGACGTGACCCAGCCTAGGGCGCGAACATGAGGGGCGGCGGGGCCGCCCGCGAGACTCGGCGGGCAGGAGCCCTGGACATTCAAGTTCTCGCAGTCCTGCACCAAGAATGCTTTCCCGATGACCCGTGGAGCGCGGAGGCTCTAGCGCAACTGCTGGCCATGCCAGGGGCGTTCGCGCTGATCACGGTAAGAGAGAACTCGCCAGTCGGATTTGTCATGCTGATGCAGGTCCGCGAGGCCGCCGAGATTTTGACCTTGGCCGTCACGCCAAGCGCACGCGGCGAGGGCGTCGGGCGCGGCCTGGTCCAGGATGCCCTGGACGTCTGCGCCGCGTCCGGCGTGGAGATCTGCTCGCTTGAAGTCGCTGTCGACAACCAACCCGCCCTGGCGCTCTACACGGCGATCGGCTTCAAGCGGCGCGGAGGCCGCCGCGCCTACTACCGGCGGAAAGATGGCAGCACCGCCGATGCCCTTATTCTAAGCAAGTCAATCCCCGGCTTCCTGGGTTGAAAGGCGCGCCAACGCTTGTGCCACCGGGGTTTTAACCGCATCCGGCGGATCGGGCCGCCCCCATAATTAGATGAACACAGAATAAATATACGTGAAATCCGTCACTTAAGGACAATACTCCATTCAAATCTTGAAAGACGCCTGTTCTTTATTGGGAGAAAATGCGTGTTGCTTGACGATTGCAAAGTTTCTATAATTATGTCCTTCCTTTCCGGAGTTTGTAGAAAATTATGTCTGAAGAAACCAAACCCAACGAGCTTCTCGCCCTAACATCGAGCATCGTTTCCGCCCACGTCTCTAATAATTCCGTCCCCGTAACCGAACTTCCGGCCTTGATTCGGGAAGTTTATTCAACGCTTTTCTCGGTTGGGGGCGGGCAAGCCGCTGCGGTGGAGAAACCGCAACCGGCTGTGGCAATAAAGAAATCCGTCACACCCGAGTACATTATTTGTCTAGAGGACGGAAAGAAGTTGAAGATGCTTAAACGGCATCTGAAGACCGCCTATGACATGTCTCCGGAAGAGTATCGCGAGAAATGGGGCTTGGCAGCCAACTATCCCATGGTCGCGCCGAACTACGCGAAACAGCGCAGCACGCTTGCCAAGCAGATTGGGCTTGGGACCCGCCCGCGCAAACGCCGCGGCAAGTAAAAGCCAGCGCATCCAGAAGGCCAGAACCAGAACGACTGGCGGCCGCGAGGCCACGCCACCGGCGCGAAACCTTCGAATACCTGCGCGCATACCCCCTATGGGAGTTCCGTTTTCTTTCCGTTATAGTGATGCGGGCCGCGCTTCGCCCGGACGGAAGGATGCATGCCTGATCGATTAGAAAAGCTTTGTTTGGACAAGGGCTTGAAGATGACGGACCAGCGTCGCGTCATCGCGCGCGTTCTGTCGGAGGCCGAAGATCATCCTGACGTCGAGCAAGTCTACATGCGCGCGACTCGCATCGACCCTCGCATTTCAATCGCGACCGTCTATCGCACCGTCAAGTTGTTCGAGGAAGCCAATATCCTAAACCGGCACGACTTCGGCGACGGCCGCGCCCGCTACGAGGAAGTGTCGGACGAACATCATGATCATTTGATCGATATGAATACCGGCGAGGTCATAGAGTTCTTCGACGAGGAGATCGAGCGCCTGCAGCGCAAGATCGCCGAGCGGCTTGGCTACCGCCTCGTGGATCATCGCCTGGAGCTTTACGCGGTGAAGCAGCAAGACGGCGCGGCTCGGACGTCTGGCCCGGAAGGAGCGCCGGATGGCGAGTGACGGCACCGACGCGGTTGCGGGACCCGCCCCCGCCACGGCTTCCAGCGAAGGGGCCAGGCCGGTGGATGTGCGTTCGCGCGGCCTGCAAATCCGCCTTGCCGAGACGCCCGAGGAGGTCCGCAAAGCGCAAGAACTGCGGTATCGGGTTTTCGTCGAGGAGATGTCGGCGAAACCGACGCCGGCCATGCGGGCGGAGCGCCGGGAGTTCGATGCGTTCGACCCTTACTGCGATCACTTGCTTATCCTCGAAGCCTCCGGGACCGGCGAGGATCGAGTCGTGGCAACTTACCGCTTCCTGCGCCGGGCACAGGCTCTGAAGGCCGGAGGATTCTATACCGCCACCGAGTACGACATCTCACCGCTTCTGACCTATCCGGGCGAGGTGATGGAGCTGGGCCGCTCTTGCGTCGACCCGGACTATCGCACCGGCGCCAACATGCAGCTGCTCTGGCGGGGCATCACCGAATACGTGCTGCACTTCGAGGTGGCCTTGCTTTTCGGCTGCGCCAGTCTCTATGCCACCGATCCCGCGTCCCTGGCGGTGCCGCTATCCTACCTGCACCACAAGCATCTCGCGCCCAAGGAGCTTCGCCCACGCGCGCTGGAATCGCGCTTTGTCGACATGAACCTTCTGCCGCCGGAGGAAATCGACGAAAAGGAGGCCCTGCAGCACCTGCCCCCGCTGCTGAAAGGCTATCTCAGGCTTGGCGGCTACGTCGGCGAAGGGGCGGTCGTGGATTATGAATTCGGCACGACGGACGTTTGCGTCGTCGTCAAGACCGATGTCGTCACCGAGAAGTATCGCCGCCATCTGACGCGCCAAGACCGGGCCAACGAGACTCCGGCGGGCGAGGAGGCAGGCGGGGAGCCGGAAAAATCTTGAGCGCGGGCAGCCACAAGGGTGGCCAGAACCGCTATCCGGGATCGCGGCTTCTGGCACTGCGCCGCACGCTGTTGTATTTCGCGTTGCTTTTCGCGCTGATGCCGCTGCAAGCGATGGCGGTTGCCTTCAACTGGCCGCTCAAGCGCCGTCTGCCCCAGCGCTTCCATCAACAGGGCTGCCGGATCCTGGGGATTCGTGTTGAGCGGCGCGGCCGGATGTCGCGTGCCGCGCCCACTCTATTCGCCTCCAATCACACCTCCTACTGGGACATCGTGGTTCTGGGCAGTTTGATCCCGGCTTCTTTCGTCGCGAAGTCCGAGGTCGCGCGCTGGCCATTTTTCGGCCTTTTGGCGAAACTTCAGCGCTCGGTCTTCGTGGACCGGCGCGCGAACCGCGCGGGCAAACAGCGTGACGAGATGGTGCGCCGGCTGGAGCACGGCGATAGCCTGATCTTGTTTCCCGAAGGTACCAGCGACGACGGCAATCGCGTCCTGCCGTTCAAGAGCGCCCTTTTCGCGGTGGCTGAGCTTCGGCCCCATGGCAAACCCTTGGTGGTGCAGCCGGTTTCTATCTCCTACACGCGCCTTGACGGCATGCCCATCGGCCGCTACTTGCGTCCCTATTATGCTTGGTACGGCGACATGGAGCTGCTCGGCCATCTTTGGCAAGCGCTCGGCCTTGGGCACCTGACGGTCGTGGTGGAATTTCATCCCCCCGTTACCCTTGAGTCCTTCCCTTCCCGCAAGGCCTTGGCGTCCCACTGCCAGGAAGCGGTGGCGGACGGAGTCGCGGCGGCCCTTACCGGCCGCCCGATCGACCGCAAGAAATCCGGTGCGCAAGCAGCGGCGGCACCCGAGCAACCCGCCGCCGAAGCCGGATCGGCCTCGCCGCGAGCACAGCGGGCCGGCGGGAGAGAAGACGCCCTGGATCGCAGCGGCGGCGGCGCCGGTGCGCTTCCGGGGCTTGCGCCGCCGGCCAAGGCTTGACGGGAGCAACGCCATGCGCGCGAAGAGTGTTCACGCCGGTGTGGAAGTGCTAGTCTCAACCAGGAAATGAAGCGCATTCGCCAACCCGTGCGCAGCACCTTGTCCGATGACCAACTTCTGACGGCCAAGCCTTTGGCAAAGAAGCTCCATATCAAGACCTACGGCTGCCAGATGAACGTCTACGACTCCGCCCGTATAGCGGATGCGCTGGGGCCACTTGGCTATCGCGCCGTGGACGACCCCCGCGGCGCGGACATGATCATTCTCAACACCTGCCATATCCGGGAGAAGGCCAGCGAGAAGGTTTTCTCGGAGCTGGGCCGCCTGCGCATCCTGCAGCAGCAAGCGAAAGGCGAGGGCCGGCGTCTGCTGCTCGGCGTCGCCGGCTGTGTCGCCCAGGCGGAAGGAGAAGAGATTTTGCGCCGGGCGCCCCACGTCGATCTCGTCTTCGGCCCTCAGACCTATCACCGCCTGCCGGAAATGGTGGCACGGGTTCTAGGCTCGAACCAAGATGACGGAAACCGGCCGGGCGGGCTGCAAGGTGTCGTGGAAACGGACTTCCCGGTGGAGTCGAAGTTCGACCATCTTCCCGAGGAGAGCCAAGCGCAGGGTCCCGCGGCTTTCTTGTCCGTGCAGGAGGGCTGCGACAAATTCTGCACCTTCTGCGTCGTGCCCTATACGCGGGGCACCGAGTTCTCCAGGCCGGTGGAAGCGATCGTCGAGGAAGCCCGGCGCATGGTCGCGGCGGGCACGCGGGAGATCACCTTGCTGGGCCAGAACGTCAACGCCTACCACGGCGAGGGCGCGGACGGGCGGGTTTGGAGCCTTGCGGCCTTGGTGCGCCGCCTCGGCGAACTCGATGGGCTGGCGCGCATTCGCTACACCACCTCTCACCCTCGCGACATGACCGACGATTTGATCACCGCCCATCGCGACGAGCCCAAGCTCATGCCCTTCCTGCACCTGCCGGTGCAGTCGGGGAGCGACCGCATTCTCGAGGCCATGAACCGGCGGCACACGGCGGACGACTACCGAAGCATCATCGAACGGCTGCGTGCGGCCAATCCGGATATCGCGCTGTCGTCGGACTTCATCGTCGGCTTCCCCGGCGAGCGCGACGAAGATTTCGCCGAGACTTTGCGGCTCGTCACCGACATCGGATTCGCTCAAGCTTACTCCTTCAAGTATTCGCCGCGCCCGGGCACCCCGGCGGCCGAAAGCGCGCAGCAGGTTCCCGAAGCCGTCAAGGCCGAGCGCCTGGCGATGATTCAGAGCTTACTCGCCGAGCAACAGCTCGCCTTCAACCGCGCGAAGGCTGGCACCACGGCGGGCGTTTTGCTGGAGCGCAAGGGCAAGCGGCCGGGCCAGCTCATTGGCCGCAGCCCCTGGATGCAGTCAGTTGTGGTGAACGCACCGGACAGGCTGCTCGGCGCGGTGGTAGAGGTGGAGATGGCGGAAGCTCACGCCAACGCCATGCTGGGCCGCGTGGTTCTTCGCGAGCCGGCCGACTTGGAGATCGAAAGCCCCCATCGTGGCGGCGCAAACGGCGGAGAGAGGGTCTCGGCTTGACGGAAGAGCGGAGCAAGCTGCAATTCGACGATAACACCCTGGTTCCCATGCTGTTCGGTGAACACGACCAAAACCTGGCGAGGCTCGAGCAGCAGCTCGGCGTCTCCCTGGCCTCCTTCGGCAATCAGGTGACTGTCAGCGGCCCCGACGACTCTCGCGAAGCGGCGGAACAAGCGCTCGAAGCCCTCTACGAACGCCTGAAACGAGGCCTTGCGGTCGGCGACGCGGAGGTCGATGCGGCGGCACGCCTTGCTCGCGCCGAGGCGGAGGGGGAGGGGGGCGAGGTCTTGGCGGCCCTGCACGGCGACGAACTGCGCCTGAAGACCCGCAAGCGCCACATCACGCCCCGCTCGCCGCGCCAGGCGGCCTTCGTTCGTTCGCTCTTGAACCAGGAATTGACCTTCGGCATCGGGCCGGCCGGCACCGGCAAGACCTACCTCGCCGTGGCGACCGCGGTGACCCTCTTACTCGAGCGCAAGGTGGACCGCCTCATTCTGTCCCGGCCTGCGGTGGAGGCGGGCGAGCGTCTCGGCTTCCTGCCCGGCGACATGAAGGAAAAGGTCGACCCCTATCTCAGACCCCTCTACGACGCCCTGCACGACATGCTGCCGGGCGAGCAGGTTGCGCGCTACATCTCCAACGGCGATATCGAGATCGCGCCCCTGGCCTTCATGCGCGGCAGAACCTTGCCCAACTCCTTCATCATCCTGGACGAAGCGCAGAACACCACGCCGGTGCAGATGAAGATGTTCATCACCCGCCTGGGCGAAAACAGCCGGATGGCGGTGACCGGCGACCTCAGTCAGGTCGATTTGCCCAGCGGGGCGCCATCGGGCCTGCGCGACGCGG
Organism: Pelagibius litoralis; assembly: GCA_029287455.1. Lineage (GTDB taxonomy): Bacteria > Pseudomonadota > Alphaproteobacteria > Kiloniellales > DSM-21159 > JARFRB01. Next base: position 76,206 of record JARFRB010000141.1, read on the forward strand.
CGGATTTGCTGAAGGGAATCGACCGCATCGCCTTCGTGCAATTCACCGATGCCGACGTGGTGCGCCATTCCCTTGTGACCCGGATCGTGCAAGCTTATGAAGCGCGCGAGAAAACCGACGGCCGCGAGGCCGATCTCTTCGATACCGGATTAGCGGCGAGGAGCCCCCGCATACCGCGATGACGCAAAAACCCGAAACAATGGCTTGGGAGGTCGAGGTGCTGGAAGACGCCGCTGGCTGGCGCGACGCCTTGCCCGGCTGCCGCGACGTCGTTCGCCGGGCCGCCCAGGCGGCGCTCTCCGGCGAGGCGCGGGTGCCCGCCCAGGCCGAGCTCTGCGTGGTGTTGACCGACGACGGGCGGCAGCGAGAGCTCAACCGGCGCTTTCGCGGGATCGACAAGCCCACCAATGTCTTGTCCTTCCCCGCGAGCGAGCCTGGGGGCTCCCCCGGCGGCCCGCCGGATCTGCTTGGCGACGTCGTGCTCGCCCTGGAGACCTGCGGGCGCGAGGCGGCGGAGCAGGGCAAGTCTCTTTCGGATCACGTGAGCCACCTCACTGTGCACGGCGTTTTGCATCTTCTGGGATTCGACCATGAAAACGACGGCGAGGCGGAGCTGATGGAACGGCATGAATGCCGCATTCTTGCCGGCCTTGGCATCCCCGACCCCTATGCGGCCGAGGCTGGTGGCCGGGGGACAAGCCCATGAGCGAAAGCGATAGCGCGCGGGAAAGCGGCCTGAAGCGCGCGCTGCATTGGGTCGGGAGCGCGTTGCGCGGGCGCAACGGGGAGTCGCAGCATCTGCGCGAAACCCTGGAAGAGATCATCAGCGAAATCGACGAAAGCGACGAAGAAGCGGTCGCGCCCATCAGCAGCAACGAGCGGGTCATGCTGAGCAACATCCTGAAGCTCCGGCACCTTACCGCCTACGATGTCATGGTGCCGCGCGCCGATATCGTCGCCGCCCAGGTCTCGACGAGTTTCGACACCCTGATCGAGGAATTGCGGCGGGCCGGGCATAGCCGCCTTCCGGTCTACCGCGAGTCCCTCGACGACGTGGTCGGGATGGTCCACATCAAGGATGTTCTAACCGCGGCCCGGGAGCCCAAGCGCTTCCGGCTGTCGAACGTGCTGCGGCCCTTGGACGTGGTTGCCCCCTCCATGCGGGTGCTCGACCTTCTGCTGGAGATGCAATTGAAGCACTCGCACATGGTGCTGGTGGTCGACGAATTCGGCGGCATCGATGGTTTGGTGACCATCGAGGACCTGGTGGAGGAAATTGTCGGCGAAATCGAAGACGAGCACGACGTCGGCGAGGGCCCAAGCCTGGTGCGCCGGGCGGACGGCACGGTGATGGTGGACGGGCGCCTGCCCATCGAGGAACTCGAGGCCGAGCTGGGCGACATCCTCTCGGAGGAGGAGCGCGAGGAGGATATCGATACCCTCGGCGGCTTGGTGTTCTATCTCGCCGACCGGGTGCCGGCGCGAGGCGAACTGATCGAACACGAAGCCTCGGGCCTGGTTTTTGAAGTCGTCCAGGCGGATCCGCGCCGGGTTAAGCGTCTGCGCTTGCGCAATGTCCCGAAGTCGGCCGCCGTGGCCTCCCCGCCGGTGGCGGCCGAATCGTGACCGGCGCGCTTCTGCGGAAAGGCACCTCCAAGCCCTTCTCGATCGCGCGCCTGGCGGAAGGCATGGCGGCACTGAGGGGCTGGAAAGCCGTTGGACTCGCCATGGCGCTCGGCGCCCTCGCCGCCCTCGCCCTGCCGCCGTTCTACTTCGTGCCGCTTTTGATCCCCGCCTTCACCGGCTTACTCTGGCAGCTGGCGGGCGCCACCCGGGCTCGCGTGGCCTTCCTTTTGGGTTGGGCCTTCGGCTTCGGCTACTTCGTTCTAGGCCTCTATTGGATCGGCATTGCCATGACCGTGGACCTGGCCCGCTTCGGCTGGTTCATGCCGGTATCCGTTGGCGGGCTGTCGGCCGGCCTGGCACTGTTCACCGGCACGGCGACGGCAATCGTGCACGCGGTCGGCTGGCGCGGCCCGGCGCACATACTGCTCTTCACCGCGCTCTGGCTGTTAGCGGAGTTTGGGCGCGGGACGCTGCTGAGCGGTTTTCCTTGGAACTTGGTGGGCACGGTCTGGAGCTTCTCCGAAGTTCCGATCCAGGCGGCGGCGCTCTTCGGCGTCTGGGGCCTGAGCGCCGTTACGGTCCTGGCGGCCAGCGCCCCGGCCTTGCTTGCCGAGCGCCTTCCGGCGGTGGAGAGGTACGGCGTGATTGCGGCGGCCTTCACTGTGCTTGCCGTGATCTGCGCCCTGGGGGCTTGGCGGCTTTCGGCCGCTCCCAATCCCGGCGCCTCCGTCGTCCCGGATCTTAAGCTGCGCCTCGTGCAGCCCTCGATCGACCAGAAGGAAAAGTGGCGCTCCGAACTTCGGGACTCCCATATCCTGCGCCATATCGAGCTCACCCAAGGGCCGGGGTACGAGGAGATCGACCATGTGATCTGGCCGGAGACGGCCGTACCCTATCTGCTCAACGAGCTACCCGACTTGGCCGCGGCGCTCGGCAAGGTCGTGCCGCCAGGCGGGCGCCTCATCACCGGGGCGCCCCTGGTGGAGCGAGATCCCGGAGGCGACCGCTTTTTCAACTCCCTCTTCGCGCTTGACGAGACGGGAGAAATGACCGGGCGCTACGACAAGGCCCGGTTGGTCCCCTTCGGCGAGTTCGTGCCCATGCGCTGGCTTCTGGACATGGCCAAGGTCACCCCAGGCGGGGATTTCACCGCAGGGCCCGGGCCGCGCAGCGTCGCTTTCGACGGCCTGCCGCTCGCGAGCCCCTTGATCTGCTACGAGGTGATATTCTCCGGCCGCGTGACGCAAAGCGGCGGCGCGCGCCCGGAACTTCTGCTCAATCTCACGAACGACAGCTGGTTCGGCCAATCCACGGGGCCGTTCCAGCATTTCGCCAACGCCAGGCTGCGCGCGGTCGAGGAAGGCCTGCCGCTGATCCGCGCGGCGAACAACGGGATCTCGGCGGTGATCGATCCCTACGGCCGCATCCTCCAGCGGCTTGAGCTCAACGCCGTGGGGGTGATCGACACAGCTCTGCCCAAGCCCTCGGAGTCAGTACCTCCCTTCGCGCGTATTGGACTTTGGATCGTGCCGATCCTTTGCGCGCTCCTAGTGGCCCTTGCCTTCGCATCACGCCGAAGCCGCTAGGCTTCCCGGCTCCGGCCCATTCAGCGCCGCCGGACGGTCGCGCAAAAGCAAGCCGGAAGGGGCAACGGCTATTGACAATTGCAATTTATACTTGTTAGAAGAAAGCTGTAATCATCTTATGGGGTGCAAGAAGACAACCAGGGTATTCGTGAATGTTCGGTATTTATGTTGAGCGAGCTTCTTAGTATGCCGCGCCCCCCGGCAAAGGCCATCGGGTCGGCATCGGGCCGGGGCGAGGGCCCCAATCCCGTGGGCGTGCATGTGGGTGCGCGCGTGCGCCAATGCCGCACTTTGCTGGGGTTGAGCCAGGAGAAGCTCGGCGAGGCGATCGGCCTTACCTTTCAACAGGTCCAGAAGTACGAGCGGGGCTCCAACCGGATCGGCGCCAGCCGGCTGTTCGATCTTTCCCGGGTGCTCGACACGGACATTAACTACTTCTTCGAGGACATGCTGGAGGAGGTGGCGGAGCGCTCGCCCGTAAGGCTGCGTGGATTGAGCGAGGAAGCGAAGACCTTCGAGGTTGAACCCAACCCAATGGCCAAGCGCGAAACCCTTGAACTGGTACGCGCCTACTACCGGATAGACGACCCAAGCCTGCGCAAGCGCCTGTTTGAAATGACCAAGGCGCTGGCCTACCATTGCCAGGGCGCCGGGGAGGCTCCGGCCAACCTTGAGGACTAAGGCGGCCGCTTTTGCTGGTTCCGCGCCCCAAAATGGCGTGCCTCGCCGGCAAGTCGCCAATTTTGGCTATCCCTCGAATTTGCCCAAATCCGCCTTGCCTCACAGATTCTTAGGCGGCAGATTGAGCCTTTCGGCGCCATACGACGTTTGCTGGCTTTCGGCTCAGGTTCGCAAGCCACGATGACGGCGGCGATCACAAACCGATAGAGGCAAAAGATTTGCGCAACGGAAGCTATCTTTTCACCAGCGAATCCGTTTCCGAGGGACATCCGGACAAAGTCTGCGATCGCATATCCGACGCGGTCGTCGACACCTTTCTGGGCCATGAGCCGCAAGCCCGGGTCGCCGTTGAAACGCTCGCGACCACGAACCGCATCGTCCTGGCCGGCGAGGTGCGGGGTCCGGATACGGTGACGCCGGATCTTCTTGAGGATGTGGCCCGTCACGCGGTCAAGGACATCGGCTATGAGCAGGAGGGCTTCCATTGGGAGCGTCTTCAGCTGGACAACTTCATTCATAGCCAATCGGCCGATATCGCGCGCGGGGTCGATGCCGCCGGCAACAAGGACGAAGGCGCCGGGGACCAGGGCATCATGTTCGGCTTCGCCTGCGAGGAAACCGAGCAGTTCATGCCGGCACCGATTCAGTTCGCGCATTCGATCCTGAAATCCCTCGCCGAAGCGCGTCACTCCGGCGCCGCCCCGCAGTTCGGACCCGACGCCAAGAGCCAGATCACCCTGGAATACATCGATGGCAAACCCCAGCGGGCCACCTCGGTCGTGGTTTCGACCCAGCACGCCGAGGGCTTGGATCAAGACAGCGTGAGGGAGATGGTGCGGCCCCACGTTGTGAACGTCTTGCCCGAGGGCTGGATGTGCCCGGAGGAAGAGTTTTACGTCAACCCGACCGGAAATTTCGTGATCGGTGGCCCCGACGGAGACGCGGGGCTGACCGGGCGCAAGATCATTGTCGACACTTATGGCGGCGCTGCGCCACACGGCGGCGGCGCGTTCTCCGGCAAGGACCCCACCAAGGTGGACCGTTCGGCCGCCTATGCTGCCCGTTATCTGGCCAAGAACGTGGTCGCGGCGGGCCTTGCCGAGAAGTGCGTGATCCAGCTGTCCTACGCGATCGGCGTTTCCCATCCTTTGAGCCTGTACATCCAGACCTATGACACCGCACGGGTCGATATCAGCCGCCTGCCGGGCCTGCTGCGGGAGCTCATGGACCTTTCGCCACGCGGAATCCGCGAGCATTTGCAGCTCAATCGGCCGATCTACGCGCGCACCGCGGCCTACGGCCACTTCGGCAGGGCGCCGGAGGGCGACGGCGGCTTCTCCTGGGAGCGCACGGACTTGGTCGGCGACCTGAAATCCGCCTTCGACGCCTAGGGGTGGACTCCCCACCCGGGCAACCACCCTGGGGAGAGGGGCGGAAAAGCGCGCGGGCGCCGGACCCATCGAGATATGAGTGACCGAGAGGAACCGGCAAAACTGCACGGGCGGCGGCACGGGCGCCCCTTGCGCCCGGGCCTAAAGCGCTTGATCGAGGCCGAGCTGCCGAAGGTCGAGCTGCGGCTGCCGGAAGAGGGCGCGGAGCTTCGCCTCAACAGCCTCTTCGACCCGCCGCCGGAGGCGCTTTGGCTGGAAATCGGCTTCGGCGGCGGTGAGCATCTCGCGGCCCAGGCGGAAGCCAATCCGCGCGTCGGCTTTATTGGGGCCGAGGTTTTCGTCAACGGGATCGCCAGCCTGCTGCGCCAGGCCCGGGATCGCGGCCTGAATAACATCCGGGTGTTGACTGAGGATGCGCGGCTGCTGCTCGCGCGGTTGCCGGAGGGGTCGCTTGGCCGCGTATTCCTGCTTTTTCCCGACCCCTGGCCCAAGCGCCGGCACAACAAGCGGCGTTTCATTCAGCCTGAAACCCTTGACGCTTTGGCCCGGGCGATGGCCCCCGGCGCCGAGTTCCGGGTGGCGACCGACGATGCCGGCTACCTGCGCTGGATCCTGCGCCACCTGCTTGCAGACCCGCGCTTCGAATGGACCGCCCAGCGCGCGGCGGACTGGCGCGAACGGCCCGAGGGCTGGCCGCCCACACGCTACGAAGGCAAGGCCATCGCCCAGGGCCGCCGGCCCACCTATCTCACTTTTGTCCGGTGCGCGCGTACCGCCCACGAAACCCCTTGAAAAGGGCGGTGCCCCGGCATTACATTGCCGCTGCCATACGGTTTATGGGATATGCGATCCATACTCCATAAAGCGCCCGAGGTGGTGGGCCAAAAGCCCGCCATTTTTTGTTAGGCGGATCCCAAGCGTTCCGCCGGTCGGGCAAGACGGGTGCAGCAGGCTTGGAGACGATGCCGAAGGACGCTGAAACGAGAAGGCGCGCGGCGGCCCTCGCGGCTACCGCGCCGGAAACGGCGCACACCAGCGAAGGCGTGGCGATGGAGGTGGAACGCCTTGTGGCCCCAACCATCGCCGACCTGGGCCTGGAAGTCGTGCGCGTCCAGTTCGGCAGCGGTCAGCGGCGGCCGACCTTGCAGATCATGGCGGAGCGGCCGGACGGGACCATGGCGGTCGAAGACTGCGAAGCGGTGAGCCGGGCGGTTTCGGCGATCTTGGAGGTGGAGGATCCGATTTCCGGTGCCTACGATCTGGAGGTTTCCTCACCAGGCATCGACCGGCCCCTGACCCGCCTGAAGGATTTCGAGCGCTTCGCGGGCTTCGAGGCGAAGGTCGAGTTGACGAAGGCCCACCCCGGGCGGCGGCGATTCAGAGGCCGGCTGCTGGGGGTCGAGGGGCAAGACGTGGTGATCGCGGTGCCGGAGGAAACGGAGCCGCTGAAGTTTCCCTTCGCGGATCTGGCGAAGGCGAAGTTGCTTTTGACGGACGAGCTTCTCGCCGCGGGCCGCGGCGAAGACGACAGGAATTAGGATAGGGACGGGCGATGGAAACGAACACGCTCTTTCGTACGGAACTGCTCCAGGTGGCCGACGCGGTCGCCCGGGAAAAAGGCATTGAGGCCGCGGAAGTCATCGAGGCCATGGAACAGGCCATCCAGAAGGCGGGCCGGGCGAAATATGGTCAGGAGCATGACATCCGGGCCGAAATCGACCGCAAGACTGGCGAGATTCGCCTGCGCCGCTTTCTGACCGTGGCCGATCCGGTGGAAAACGAGTTCACCGAGGTCAGCGTAACCGACGCGAAGGTGCGCGATCCCCAGGCCGAAGTCGGGCAGGAGTTCTCCGACGACCTTCCGCCTATCGATCTCGGCCGCATCGCGGCGCAGACGGCCAAGCAAGTCATTGTGCAGAAAGTCCGCGACGCCGAGCGCTCGCGTCAGTTCGAGGAGTACAAGGACCGAACCGGCGAGATCATTAACGGCATCGTGAAGCGCAACGAGTTCGGCAACGTCACCGTGGACCTGGGCCGGGCCGAAGCGCTGCTGCGGCGAGACGAAACTCTGCCGCGGGAGTCCTTCCGCAACGGCGACCGGGTGCGCGCCTACATCTACGACGTCCGGCAGGAACCGCGCGGCCCGCAGATCTTTATCTCGCGCAGCCATCCCCAGTTCATGGCGAAGCTCTTCGGCCAGGAAGTGCCGGAAATCTACGATGGGATCATCGAGATCAAGGCGGTGGCCCGCGACCCGGGCAGCCGGGCCAAGATTGCGGTGATCAGCCACGACAACTCGATCGATCCGGTCGGCGCTTGCGTCGGCATGCGGGGCAGCCGCGTGCAAGCCGTGGTCGGCGAACTGCAAGGCGAAAAGATCGATATCATTCCCTGGTCCCAGGACACCGCGACCTTTGTGGTCAACGCGCTGGCGCCGGCGGAAGTCACGAAGGTCGTGCTCGACGAGGATCAGCACCGCATCGAAGTCGTGGTGCCGGACGAGCAGTTGTCCTTGGCGATCGGGCGGCGCGGGCAGAACGTCCGCCTTGCCTCGCAGCTTACCGGTTGGGATATCGATATCCTGACGGAAGAGGAGGAAAGCCAGCGCCGGCAGGAGGAGTTCCGCCAGCGCTCGCAGCTCTTCATCGACGCGCTCGACGTGGACGACGTGATCGCCCATCTGCTTGTGGCGGAAGGCTTCACCTCCATCGAACAGATCGCCTACGTGCCTCTGGAGGACCTCGCCGAGATCGAAGGCTTCGACGAGGAGGTGGCCGAGGAGCTGCGCAATCGCGCGGGCCAACATCTCGAGGAACAGGACCAGCGCTTCGACGAGCAGCGCAAGGAGCTGGGCGTGGTGGACGAGATCGCGGCTATCGAAGGCGTGTCGCCGGCAATCCTGGTGCGACTGGGCGAAAAGGAAGTGAAGAGCCTCGACGACCTAGCGGACCTCGCCAGCGACGAGTTGATCGAAATGCTAGGCGACCTGGCCCCGAGCGAGGATGAGGCCAACGCCATCATCATGGCGGCGCGCGCTCACTGGTTCGAAGGTGAGGAACCACAGGATGCCGGCGATCCAGCCGAATCCCCCGAGGCGGAGGGCACGTCCTAACATCATGGGTCTGGCGATGCGAGGCAAGGAAGGGACGAGGGGCGAAGGACGGCATGCCAGGCATGCCGCGGGCACTCATTCTACTCTTGCCCGTTCTGCCCATTCCCGTTCCGCCCCCTCCCACTCCACGGCCGCCGCACCGGAGCGCCGTTGCATCTTGAGCGGCGAGGTGCTGGCCAAAGAGGCGCTGCTGCGCTTCGTGGTCGGGCCGGACGGGGTGCTGGTGCCAGACTTCGGCAACAAGCTGCCGGGCCGGGGCCTTTGGCTGCGGCCGAGCCGGGAGGGGCTGCAAAAAGCCGCCGAGCGCAACCTCTTCTCCCGCGCGGCGCGCCAGGCGGTCCGGCTTCCCGAGGATTTGCCGGAGCTTGTGGCCCGCCAGCTGCGCCAGCGCTGCCTCGACCGTTTGGCCCTGGCGCGGCGTGCGGGCGAAGCGGTGGCGGGTCACGACAAGGTGCGCGGTTGGCTAAAAGAGGGAGCTGCGGCCCTGCTGCTGCAAGCCACCGACGGGGCGGCCGAGCCTCGGCGGCGACTTGCCGCTCTCGGGCGTGGCCACCGGCCGGAGCTCAATGTCATCGAGCTCTTTAGCGCCGGGGAACTGGGGCAGGCCCTTGGCCGGGATGCGGCGGTGCATGTTGCCGTGGCATCCGGGGGATTGGCGGATACACTGTACCAAGAGGCGGCGCGGCTGAGGGATTATGAGAAGATGGGCCCGACAGGGCAGGAAGTGAGCGCTTGATACCATGAGCACGACCAAGGAAACCGAGGGCAAACGCCCGCTGAGCCTCAGCAGGCCCAAAAAGCTCGAGCTGAAAAAGACCGTCGAGACCGGACAGGTCCGGCAGAGCTTCAGTCATGGCCGCAGCAAAACGGTTCAGGTGGAAGTCAAGCGCAAGCGCACGTTCAAGCCCAGCGAATCCGGACAGATGGCGGAAGCGGCGAAGGCCGCCGGACAGGAGCTGGCCGATCACGGCGAGTCGGAGGCTCTCAGCGACCTGACGCCAGCCGAGCGCGAAGCCCGTAAGCGGGCGCTGGACCTGGCCCAGCAGGAAGCCGAGCGCCGTGCGATCAAAGAGCGCGAACGTGCCGAGCAGGAGCGCGAACGCGCGGAAAAGCAAGCCGCCGAGGCGGAAGCAGCCCGGCTTCTGTCGGAAGAAGCGGCCAAGGCCGAGCCCGCGGCTGCGGAAGAAGCAGCACCTGCGGCCGAAGCCCCGGCGGAGGCGGACGCACAAACGCCAGCGTCCACGGAACCGGCCGCGCCCGACAAAGAGCCGGCGGCGCCCCCGGCCGCCGAGGTGAAGGCGGAAGCACCCGCCGCGAAGCCATCCACCGACGTTCGCCGCCCCGGGCAAGCCGGGGAAGACGGCGAAGCGCGGCGCAAGGGTGCTCCCAAACTGACCCCACCTCGCCCCAAGGCCGAGCGCGGCGGCGAGCGGCGGCGGCAAGGGAAGCTCACCATCTCCCAAGCGCTTGAGGATGGCGGTGACCAGACCCGCACCCGCTCCCTCGCGGCGGTCCGCCGCCAGCGCGAGCGGGAGAAGCAGCGGTCACGCGAACAGCTACAATCCGGCGCCAAGGTGGTGCGCGACGTGGTGATTCCCGACGCCATCACTGTGCAGGAGATTGCCAACCGCATGGCCGAGCGCAGCGGTGAGGTCGTGAAGACGCTGATGCGCATGGGCGTTATGGCGACGATCAATCAGACCATCGACTCCGATACGGCGGAGCTGGTGGTCGGGGAGTTCGGCCACCGGGCCAAGCGCGTATCCGACGAGGACATCGAAATCGGCCTGCGCGGCGGTGAGGACAAGCCGGAGGATCTTCAGCCACGGCCTCCCGTCGTTACCGTGATGGGACACGTTGACCACGGCAAGACTTCCTTGTTGGACGCCTTGCGCCGCAGCGACGTGGCCGAGCACGAGGCCGGCGGCATTACCCAGCACATCGGCGCTTATCAGGTCCAGCTTCCCTCGGGCGGGCGCATCACCTTCATCGATACGCCCGGTCACGCGGCCTTCACGGAGATGCGGGCGCGCGGCGCCACGGTGACCGATATCGTGGTGCTGGTGGTCGCAGCCGACGACGGCATCATGGCCCAGACCATCGAGGCGATTAATCACGCCAAGGCCGCCGAGGTGCCGATCATCGTCGCGATCAACAAGATGGATAAACCCGAGGCCGACCCGACCCGCGTGAAAAACGAGCTGCTGCAGCACGAGTTGGTGCCAGAGGACATGGGCGGCGAGGTCATCTGCGTGCCGGTCTCCGCCAAGACCGGCGATGGGCTGGATGCGCTTGAAGAGGCAATTTTGCTACAGGCGGAATTGCTGGAGCTCGGCGCGAATCCGGATCGCCCGGCCGAAGGCGTTGTGGTCGAGGCGAAGCTCGAGCAAGGGCGCGGCAGCGTGGCGACCGTGTTGGTCCAGCGTGGCACCCTGAAGGTCGGCGACATCTTCGTCGCGGGCGGCGAGTTCGGCCGCGTGCGGGCGCTTCTGAGCGACCGCGGCGAGAAGGTTGAGTCGGCCGGCCCCTCGGTCCCTGTCGAGGTGCTGGGGCTGGGCGGGACGCCGAATGCCGGCGACGAGCTCGCTGTGGTCGAGGACGATGCCCGCGCCCGTGAAGTGGCAGCCTTCCGCCAGGAGAAGCAGCGCAGCGCCGATATCGCGGCCCAGTCGCGCGGCACCCTGGAGCAGATGCTCTCGCGCATTCAAGAGGGTGAAGCGCAGCTGGTTCCGGTGGTTGTGAAGTCCGACGTGCATGGCTCCTTGGAAGCCATTACCGGGGCGCTCGAGCGCCTGGGCACCGAGGAGGTGCAGGTCAAGGTGCTGCACGCGGCCGTGGGCGGCATCAACGAGTCCGACATCACGCTGGCCCGGGCGTCGGATGCCATGATCATCGCCTTCAACGTGCGCGCCAACGCGCAGGCGCGGGAGATGGCGCGGCGCGACGGCGTGGATATCCGCTACTACTCGATCATCTACAACGTGATCGACGATATGAAGGCGGCCATGTCCGGCATGCTGTCGCCCGAGCAGAACGAGAAGTTCCTGGGCTACGCGGAGATTCGCGAGGTCTTCAACATCACCAAGGTCGGCAAGGTGGCCGGTTGCATGGTGACCGAAGGCCAGGTCAAGCGCGGGGCGCGGGTGCGGCTGCTGCGCGACGACGTGGTCATCCATGATGGCGTTCTGAAGACCCTGCGCCGGTTCAAGGACGAAGTCCGCGAAGTTCAGCAAGGCTACGAGTGCGGCATGGCCTTCGAGAACTATCACGACATCCAGCAAGGCGACCGGATCGAATGCTACGAAATCGAGGAGGTGGCCCGGACGTTGTGATCGAAGGGCGCCGCGCCCCCTTCGACACGGCTTTCTAGGGCCGCGCGGACGCGCCGCCGCCGAGGACTACTCGTGCCCCAAAAGCAAAAAGCCCCCAGCCAGCGCCAACTTCGTGTCGGCGAGCAGCTTCGCCACCTGCTGGCGGAGGCTCTGCGCACCGGGCATGTCCGCGACCCGGACCTGCGCGACGCCTCGATCACCGTCACCGAGGTCCGGGTCAGCCCGGACCTGAAGAACGCGACCGCTTTCGTGATGCCGCTCGCCGGGCGGGACCTGGAGACCGTGATCGCCGCCCTGGGGCGGGCCGCGCCCTTCTTCCGCCGCGAGCTGGCGCGCGAGGCCCAGCTGCGCTACGCCCCGCGGCTCACCTTCCAGCCGGACCGCTCCTTCGCGGAGGCCGAGCGGATCAACACCTTGCTGCAGGGTGAGAGAGTGCGCCGCGATCTCGAAGAGACGCCGGACGACGCTGACGGCGACGACGGGCAAGGGGGCGCCGATGGCCCGGCGTCGTAAGGGGCGGGCCATCAACGGCTGGCTCGTCATCGACAAGCCTCTTGGCGTGACGTCCACCGACGTGGTGAACCGGGTCCGGCGCAAGCTGGACGCCCGCAAGGTCGGGCATGGCGGCACCTTGGACCCCTTGGCCACCGGCCTGCTGCCCCTTGCTTTTGGCGAGGCCACGAAGACCGTCGCCTATGTCATGGAGGGGGACAAGACTTACCGCTTCACTCTGCGCTGGGGCGTCGCGACCACCACCGACGACGCCGAAGGCGAGGTCGTCGCCACCAGCGACATCCGTCCCGACCGCGCCGCCATAGAAGCCGTTCTGCCGCAGTTTCAGGGGCTCGTTTCTCAGGTCCCGCCCGCTTTCTCGGCTATTAAGGTCGACGGCCAGCGGGCCTACGATCTGGCACGGGACGGTGAGCAGGTGGAACTCAGCGCCCGGCCCGTGCGCATCGACCGCTTGGTCCTGGCCGATCAGCCCGACGCGGATCACGCGGTCTTCGAATGCGATTGCGGCAAGGGGACCTATATGCGCTCCCTGGCGCGCGATCTGGGCGAGGCCCTGGGCACGCGCGCGCACATCGCCACCCTCCGGCGCCTCGCCGTAGGCCCCTTCGAGGAAGCGGATGCGATTTCACTGGACAGCGTGGAGACGCTGGAGCATGTTGCGCGCGCCGAGGAGCTGCTGCTCCCGGTAGAGGCAGCGCTGGACGACATCCCGGCCCTGACCTTGACGGAAGCCGAGGCGCTTCGACTGAAAAGCGGGCAGCCGATTTCCATGCTGGCCCGCTCGAACGCCGGAAGGATCCGTGACCTCGAAAGCGGAGACGTTGTCTGCGCCACGTCGGGCGGAAAGCCGGTGGCCATTTCGCGCTTCGAGGGCGGTGAATTGCGCCCGGTCCGCGTGCTCAATTTATAGACCTCGAGAGGAGATACGATGTCGATTACCACCGAGCGCAAGTCCGCGCTAGTCGAAGAGTATGGCAGCAAGGCCGGGGATACCGGCTCGCCCGAAGTTCAGGTGGCGATCCTGTCAGAGCGCATCAAGAACCTGACGGAGCACCTGCAGACCCACAAAAAGGACTTCCACTCCCGCCGTGGCCTCTTGGTTATGGTCGGGCAGCGCCGCCGCCTTCTGGACTATCTGAAGAAGAAGGACTCGCCGCGCTACGAAAAGCTCATCGCCAGCTTGGGGCTGCGCCGCTAAAGGCGCCGTCCGGACGCGATCTCCATGCCCCGCAACGCTTTCGAGGCCTCCGCTCCCGCCCCAACGGCGGGCCGGCGTTGTACCTCCGTTGCCTGGCACGAGGTCGCGGGGCGGCGAGCAGTCTCTCGAAACCCAGTTTCCGAAGATCGGGGGCGGCCGGCCGGCACGCCTCCGATTTCCCATGCCGGGCCGACGCAAGCGGCGCCGCGAGGCTATCTTCGCCCCGCGCCGCTTACGCGGGTCCGGTAAACCGCAAGCCGGCCTGCTGACAAGGACGAGATATGTTCTCTATTCATCGTAAGGAAATCGACTGGGGCGGGCGCAAGCTCGTCCTCGAAACCGGGCGCATCGCCCGGCAAGCCGACGGCGCGGTGCTCGCGACCTACGGCGAAACCATGGTGCTCTGCACCGCTGTCGGCGCGCGGCAGAAATCCGCTCACGACTTTTTTCCGCTGACCGTCAACTATCAAGAAAAGACCTTCGCCGCCGGCAAGATTCCCGGCGGCTTTTTCAAGCGCGAAGGCCGTCCGAGCGAGAAGGAAACCCTGACCTCGCGCCTGATCGACCGGCCGATCCGCCCCTTGTTCCACAAGGCCTACCGCAACGAGACACAGGTGGTCTGCACGGTTCTGAGCCATGACATGGAAAACGACCCCGACGTCGTGGCCATGGTGGGGGCCTCCGCCGCGCTCACGCTGTCGGGCCTGCCTTTCCTGGGGCCCATTGCGGCTTGCCGGGTCGGCTACATCGACGGCGCTTATGTCCTGAACCCGCAGACCGACGAGCTGAGCAGCTCCGCGCTGGATCTGGTGGTCGCCGGCACGGCCGAGGGCGTGCTGATGGTCGAATCCGAGGCGCAGGAGCTCTCTGAAGAGATCATGCTGGGCGCCGTGAATTTCGGTCATGACTCCATGCAGCCGGTGATCGAGGCGATTATCGATCTCGCCGAGGCCGCCGCCCGCGAGCCGCGCGAGCTGGAGCCCGAGCCCGAGGCCAAGCAAGCGGTCTACGACGAGCTGAAGGCCGCCATCGGCGAGAAGCTGGCCGCCGCCTATGGCCACGCCGACAAGATGGAGCGTCATGCGGCGATCGACGCGGTTAAGGGCGAAGCGCAGGAGATTCTCGGCGAGGACGAGGACAAGCTCGCCGTCTTCGGCGGCGTCTTCAAGAGCCTCGAGAGCGACATCGTGCGCGGCGAGATCCTGAAGACCGGGCGCCGCATCGACGGGCGCGACACCAATACCGTGCGCCCCATCGTTTCGGAGGTCGGCGTGCTGCCGCGCAGCCACGGCTCCGCGCTCTTCACCCGGGGCGAGACCCAGGCGCTGGTCACCGCCACGCTGGGCACCGGCCAGGACGAGCAGATCATCGACGCCCTCGACGGCGAGTACCGCGAGCACTTCATGCTGCACTACAACTTCCCGCCCTATTCCGTGGGCGAGGCGGGCCGCATGGGCTCGCCCGGCCGCCGGGAAATCGGCCACGGGAAGCTGGCATGGCGGGCGATCCGGCCCCTGCTGCCCAGCAAGGAGGACTTCCCCTACACCATGCGGATCGTCTCGGAGATCACGGAGTCGAACGGCTCCTCCTCCATGGCGACGGTCTGCGGCACTTCGCTGTCGATGATGGACGCGGGCGTTCCCTTGGCCCGGCCGGTGGCGGGCATCGCCATGGGCCTGATCAAGGAGGGCGACGACTTCGCCGTGTTGTCCGACATCCTGGGCGACGAGGATCACCTGGGCGACATGGACTTCAAGGTGGCCGGGTCCGAGACGGGCGTCACCTCCCTGCAGATGGACATCAAGATTACCTCGATCACCCGTGAGATCATGGGCATCGCGCTGGATCAAGCTCGCGACGGGCGGCTGCACATCCTGGGCGAGATGGCGAAGGCCATCGGGGCCGCCCGCGAGGGCGTGTCGGCCAACGCGCCGCGCATCACCACCATCACCGTGCCGCGCGACAAGATACGCGAAGTCATCGGCACCGGCGGCAAGGTGATCCGCGAGATCTGCGAGACCACCGGCGCCAAGGTGGATATCGAGGACGACGGCACCATCAAGGTGGCCGCGGTCGACCAAACCGCCATGCAGGCGGCAATCGACTGGATCACCTCCATCGTCGCCGAGCCCGAGGTCGGCAAGATCTACAAGGGCAAGGTGGTGAAGATCATGGACTTCGGCGCCTTCGTGAACTTCCTGGGCCCGCGCGACGGCCTGGTCCACATCAGCCAGCTCGCCCCTCAGCGGGTCGCCAAGACTGAGGACGTGGTGAGCGAAGGCCAGGAAGTCTGGGTCAAGGTGCTGGCCTTCGACGACCGCGGCAAGGTCAAGCTCTCCATGAAAGTCGTCGATCAGGAAACCGGCGAGGCCCTCGAAGAGGCCGAAGCCACCGGCGACTGAGCGATAAGGGGAAGCTCCGCCACCCTCGCGCCCAAGTGGCGCGGGGGTGGAGGGGTGATCTCAAGAACGAAATCGCATCGCCGTCAGGAGGTGCGCAGCAATCCTTGCTCCATCTCGCTTTGACGTTGGGGCAAAAGCTTGCACTTCTCCTCCTGCTTCATCGTTGAAGCAGCCGCACGGCACCAAAGCGCCTTGCACCAAACATTTCCGCCGGGCCGCATCTTCGTGTAGGCTCCTTCGCCCAAACATTGGATTGCGGAGTCTTAAGCCCTATGGGGGCCTGAGCTTTGAAGATGCCGCCGCCGAAAGATTCGCCGCCGAAAGATTTGACGCCGCCGGAGTCGTCATTGCCGGAGTCGTCGTCGCCAAGCGCGGCGCCGGATATCGAGGCTCGACTGGAAGCCCGGCTCGGACGGCTGCATGCGCGCCAGCGGCTGGGGATCGAAACCGACGTAGAGCAGCGGGCCTTCGGGCAGGGGCTGAACTTCTTTCACATCGAGAACTGGCGGCCCGCCCCGGGGGTGATCAGCAAGACCCTGAAGCTTTCCGGCCTGTATTGGCGGGGCGAGAAGAACGCCGGCAAGGTGGAGGTGCGCCGCAACCGGGTGCGCCTGGCCGGGCTCGACCCGGCCTTCGACGGCTACACGATCCTGCATATCTCGGACCTGCACGTGGACATGAACCCGCGCGCCATGGCCCGGCTCGTGGAGCTGCTGCGCGACTTGGCCTATGACGCGGCGGTCTTGACCGGAGACTATCGCGGCCGGACCTTCGGCTCCTGCGACGCCACCCTGGAGGGGCTGGCCGAGATCAGCCGGCACTTCACTGCCCCGGCCTTCGGCGTCTTGGGCAACCACGATTCCGTGCGCATGGTGCCGCCCATGGAGGAGATGGGCATCCGCATGCTGTTGAACGAGGCGGAGGTTCTCAAGCGCGGCGCGGCGCGGCTGCACCTGGCGGGCATCGACGATGCCCATTACTTCCGGGTCGACAACATCGAGAAAGTGGCCGAGCGCTTGCCCCATGGGGAGTGTTCGATCCTGCTTTCCCATACCCCGGAGATCTATCGGCAGGCCGCCCACGCGGACTTCGATCTGCTGCTGGCGGGGCACACCCACGGCGGGCAGATCTGCCTGCCGGGCTCCATCCCGATCACCTTGGATTCCAAACTGCCCCGCCGCTACGGGTCCGGTGCTTGGCGCTATAACTCGATGCAGGGCTATACCACCGTGGGCGTCGGCGCCAGCATCGTGCCGGTGCGCTTCAACTGCCCGCCCGAAATCGTGCTGCACCGCCTGGAGCCGGCGTGAGGCCCGCCGATCAGTAGGGCCGGTCCCTGAGATTGAGCCGGTAGGCGACCCGGGACAGCACCACGTCCGCCAGAACGAATAGCAAAACGCAGACGGCGATATCCCCCCAGCCAAGGCCCAAGGCCCCCCGGCAGGCAAGCGAGGGAAGGAGCGATTCGGGTACGTGGTCCAGGCCACTGGCGCGGCCGCTCGGCGGAAAAAGCGCCCGGCGCTTCACAAAGCTCGAGAAAAGATCGCCCAGCATCGCGAAGATGCCGGCCAAGGCCCCAACCCGCCAGTCGAGGCCCAGCAAAAGCGCGCCCGCCACGGCCGCCAGAACCCCGGCCGCCACCCCCCGCCAGGTCTTCGATTTTCCAAAAAGCGGTTGGCCGTCCGATAGCCGAAGGCCGCCATCCAAGGGAGCGGCGAAGCGCTCGCCCAGGGCCTTCTTGACCATCACAGGCGCGCCGTTCGCCAGCAAAAGCAGGAGGCTCATCTCAATGATCGCGCCTAGGGCCATGGGCTAGCCTCTTTTCGGCGGCACTACAATCGCCGGTGCCGCACGTTACCATGGTGTGATTTTGCCACAATTCGCCGGCCCGGGGCAGCGCCCAGCGAGCCGCCATGGCGGTTCTTCTCGAATACCCGCCTTCACCGCTTGAACCCAGACCGTGCCCCGGGCGATAGTCTGGCCCGCAACCTCGCCCCCGGGCAGCAAGGAGCCGGCCCCCCATGCGCCTGCCCTACACCCTTCCAAAAGTCATCGGCCATCGCGGTGCCGCGGGGCGGGCGCCGGAGAACACGCTCGCGGGCTTCGCGGAAGCCGCGCGCCTGGGGGTCACCTGGGTCGAGTTCGATGTGATGCTAAGCGCCGACGGTGTGCCCGTGGTGCATCATGATCACGATCTGGCGCGCACCGCGGGCGGGCCGGGCCGCGTCGCGGAGCTATCCTACGCGGAAATCGCCGAGCGGGACGCAGGCAGTTGGTTTGGTCCCGCCTTCACCGGGGAGCGGGTGCCGTCGCTTGAAGCCGTGGTGAAAGAGCTCGCGCGGCTAGGCCTGGGCGCCAACGTCGAGATCAAGCCGGCCCCAGGCCTCGCCACCCAGACGGCAGTTAGCGCCCTTTCGGTCCTGCGCGCGGATTGGCCCGACAGCCTCGACCCGCCCTTGATCAGCAGCTTCAACCGGGAAGCCTTGGCCGCCGCCCAAGACTGGGCGCCGGAATTGCCCCGCGGGCTGTTGATCGAGCGCGTGCCCGAAGATTGGCGCGACGCCTTGGCGCGGCTCGACTGCGCAACCTTGCATCCTTCACGCAAGGGGCTCGATTTGGCCGTGGTGGACGAAGCGAAGGCCGCCGGCTTCGGTGTGGCGGTCTATACGGTGAACGACCCGGAGGAGGCCCGGCACCTTTTGGGGGCGGGGGTCGACGCAGTCATTACCGACCTGCCCGACGACATTCTTGAACGCATTTGAAGGTCCCAAGCGAGGGCTCGGGCAGAGCGCCGCTCAGCCGTTCTGCTTTGCCTTGTCCACCTCACCGGCCGTCATGCGGCGCGGATGCGGAATGCCGACGATGCCATAGCCGCAGTCCACGTGCACGACCTCGCCGGTCACCCCGCCCGAGAGAGGAGACAAGAGGTAGAGGCCCGAGTCCCCCACCTCCTCAAGCGCCACCGAGCGATTGAGCGGCGCGTGGTCCCGGCTCCAGCCATAGACGAAGCGCGCATCGGCGATGGCGGAACCGGCCAGGGTGCGCATTGGCCCGGCGGAAATGGCGTTGACCCGGATGCCCGATGGACCGAGGTCCGCCGCGAGATAGCGCACCGAAGCCTCCAGCGCCGCCTTCGCGACCCCCATCACGTTGTAGTTCGGGGTGACCCGCTCGGCGCCAAGATAGCTCAAGGTCAAAAGCGAACCCCCCTCGCCCATCAGCGGCAAGGCGGCCTTGGCGACGGCCGTGAAGGAATAGCAGGACACCAGCAAGGTGCGGGTGAAGTTGCCGCGCGTGGTGTCAAGGTAGCGGCCCTTCAGCTCTTCCTTTTCCGAATAGGCCACCGCATGCACGACGAAATCCAGCGAGCCCCAGTCATTGGCCAGGGTGTCGAAGACCCCCGCCAAACTGGCATCGTCCGTGACGTCACAGTGCAGCACGATCTTAGCGCCGATCTTTTCGGCGAGCGGGGCGACGCGCTTGCCGAAGGGCTCGCCCTGATAGGTGAAGGCGAGTTCGGCACCCTCCCGGTCGAGCGCGCTGGCGATGCCCCAGGCGATGGAGTGATCGTTGGCCACCCCCATGATCAGGCCGCGCTTGCCCTGCATCAGACCCATGATGGTGTTCCCCCCGCCGCTCGTTTCAGGTATCCGGACGCATGAAGGCAAGCGAGCAGTTCGTGCCCCCGAACCCGAAGGAGTTGGACAGCACGCAATCCAGCTTCGCCTCCTCGGCCACGCCCTGAACGATCGGCATCCCCACCGCTTCCGGGTCCGGATCCTCGAAGTTGGCCGACGCGGAGACGAAACCTTGATCCAGCATCAGCAAGGAATAAATCGCCTCGGTCACACCCGCCGCCCCTTGCGCGTGACCGGTCAAGGACTTCGTGGAGTTGATGCGCGGAAGATCGGCGCCGAAAACCTCTTTGATCGCCTTCAGCTCAATACCATCGCCCACCGGCGTCGAGGTGCCGTGCGTGTTGATATAGTCGATGCGCGCGTTGCCCAGGGTGGCCAAGGCCAAGCGCATGCAGCGCACCGCCCCCTCGCCCGACGGCGCCACCATGTCGGCCCCGTCGGAGGTCGCGCCGTAGCCAACCAATTCGGCATAGATCTTCGCGCCCCGCGCCTTGGCCCGTTCCATCTCCTCCAGCACCACCACGCCGCCGCCACCGGCGATAACGAAGCCGTCACGCCCGGTATCAAAGGGCCGCGAGGCCGCGGCCGGACGGTCGTTGTACTTGGAGGACAGCGCGCCCATGGCATCGAACAGCATGGAAAGGGTCCAGTGCAGCTCCTCCCCACCGCCGGCGAATACGATGTCCTGCTTGCCGAACTGGATCATCTCCGCGCCATTGCCGATGCAATGCCCGCTGGTCGAGCAGGCCGAGGAAATGGAGTAGCTGAGGCCCTTGATCTTGAAGGCCGTGGCCAGGTTGGCGGAATTGGTCGAGGACATGCAGCGCGGCACCATGTAGGGGCCAATGCGCTTGACGCCCTTCTCGCGGGCGATGTCGGCCGCCTCGACCTGGTTGGAGGTGGACGGCCCGCCCGAGCCCATGACCAGACCCGTGCGCTCCTGGCTGATCTCGCTCTCCGAGAGGCCGGCATCGGCGATGGCTTCTTGCATGGCGACGTAGTTGAACGCCGCCCCCTCGCCCATGAAGCGCCGGAGCCGGCGGTCGATGTGATTGTCCAGATCGATAACCGGCTGGCCCTTCACATGACTGCGAAATCCGCGCTCGGCATAGTCTTCCGCGAAGACGATCCCGGACCGCCCCTCGCGCAGGGACTGGGTCACTTCTTGTTTGTTGCTGCCGATGCTGGAAACAATGCCAAGCCCGGTTACGGCGACACGGCGCATGCCCATATTCCTTGGAGTCTCGCGAAACCGCCGCCCTTACGCCGGCGCGGCCTCCGCCTTGAAGAGGCCGACCTTAAGATCCTTGGCCTCGTAAATCGTCTCACCATCGGCCTTGAGCACGCCATCGGCGATGCCCAGGACCAATTTGCGAATGATGACGCGCTTGAGATTAAGGTGATAAGTCACCTTCTTGACGGTCGGCAAAACCTGCCCGGTGAATTTCACTTCGCCCACACCAAGCGCTCTGCCTCGCCCCGGCGCCCCCGTGCGCCCGAGAAAGAAGCCGACGAGCTGCCAGAGCGCGTCCAGCCCCAAGCACCCCGGCATCACCGGATCGCCCTCGAAATGACAACCGAAGAACCACAGCTCCGGCTTGACGTCCAGTTCGGCGACGATCTCGCCCTTGCCGTATTCGCCGCCGTCCTCACTGATATGAGTGATGCGGTCGAACATCAGCATCGGCGGCAAGGGGAGCTGCGCGTTTCCAGGCCCAAAAAGCTTGCCGTGCGCGCAAGCGATCAGGTCCTCGAACCCGTAGGAAGTCGGTCTATCGCTCAATCCATCGTTTCCCGCTAAGAACCGCATACCTCGCACAACCTCTCCCCCGCCGATCAGAAAAGCCGAGACGGCCTCCGAACGCAACATCCGAAAGCGCCAAACTATAACACTAGGACTAGCGCTCGCCGCAAGAGGCGAGGCAACGACATTGTCTTCCCTGAAGACCCGGATTTGCGGATTTTCGGGGCGCAATCGAGCGCAGAGATATTCGATAGATTCCAATCAAGGATGCAAGGCATTGAATTTCCCCCTTTTCTTTTGTCTGCGGGTTGGCTATATACGGTGCATGAGCACCCCACGCCCTTACAAAGGCCTCATTGACAGGCTGAACGACGCCGGCGTCCGTCCGACGCGCCAAAGGCTTGCACTCGCCAAGCTACTCTTCGAAAAGGCCGGCGGGGCGCCATACCGGCACGTTACGGCGGAACAATTGCATGGCGAAGCCATGGCGGCAGACGTGCGCGTTTCCCTAGCAACGATCTACAATACCCTGCATCAGTTCACTCAGGCGGGTTTGCTGCGCGAACTGGTGGTCGAGCCTGGACAATCCATGTTTGACACGAATATCGACGATCACCACCACTTCTACCATGAGTCGAACGGAACGCTGGAGGACATTCCCGGCGACGGAATCGAAGTCGTCGGCATTCCGGCGGCGCCAGACGGTTCCAGCGTGAAGCGCATCGACGTGATCGTCCGTTTAAGCGACTCTGAGTAATTCCCCGGGCTGCGCAGCCTTTCTGAGACGCTTCCCCAAATTTCTGAACGTAGTATTTTTATTTTTAGAATTGTTCTAGACCCTTGACCTTGTCTAGCTAGCGGCGTATATCTGCGGTGGCGACGGGCAGGGCGTCAAAAGCGGCCCGTTCTTGAACATCATCATCCGACAAACACATCCGGATTGGAGGCAAGCCATGTCATCCCTTAAGGGCAGCAAGACCGAAGACAACTTGAAGGAAGCTTTCGCCGGCGAAAGCCAGGCCAACCGTCGTTATCTCTACTTCGCGCAGAAAGCCGACGTCGAGGGCTTCAACGACGTGGCCGCCGTGTTCCGCTCCACCGCCGAAGGCGAGACGGGCCACGCCCACGGCCATCTTCAGTTCCTCGAAGAAGTTGGCGATCCGGCCACCGGTGAGCCGATCGGCGACACCGGCATGAACTTGAAGTCCGCCATCGCCGGCGAGACGCACGAGTACACCGACATGTACCCGGGCATGGCGCGCACCGCGCGCGAAGAAGGCTTCGATGAGATCGCCGACTGGTTCGAGACCTTGGCGAAGGCTGAAAAGAGCCACGCTGGGCGCTTCCAGAAGGCACTCGACACGCTCGACTAACTGTCGCGCACCGGCTCCCGCGCGCGCATTGCAGGCCGCGCGGGGGCCCTCTTCTCTTATTGGCATTTTCGAGTGGAGCACGTCTCGCAAGCGAGCGCTCCTGCTCATATCGCTTATCCGGATCGAGGGTTCTCATGCGTGAAGGCAGTCTCGACGCACCCGTGCGTCACATTATTGATTGGAACGATCCGGACTTTTACGACCAGGACAAGATCGATGCGGAGATGGAGCGCGTCTTCGACATCTGCCATGGCTGCAGGCGCTGCTTTAACCTCTGCGACTCCTTTCCAAAGCTGTTCGACCTTATTGACGAGTCCGAAACCGGTGAGCTCGATAGCGTCGACAAGAAGGACTACAAGCCGGTCGTGGACGCCTGCACGCTGTGCGACATGTGCTTCATGGTGACCTGCCCTTACGTCCCGCCGCACGAGTTCGATCTGGACTTTCCCCACCTGATGCTGCGCTACCGCGCCGCGGAGCTGCGCCAGGGCAAAGGGGACAAATGGGTGCGGGAGCTCACCAAGACCGACCGCAACGGCAAGCTTGGCAGCCGCTTTTCCGGCTTGGCCAACTGGGCCAGCGACACCAAGAACGGCTTCACCCGCGGCTTGATGGAATCCGTCGCGGGCGTCGACCGGAACGCGGCTCTGCCGAAGTATCACGCGCCCACCTACCTGGACTTCGCGAAGGCGGAGAACGTAAAGGTAAACGCGCAAGCTCCCGCCAAGGCGCGCAAGGCCGTGCTCTACGCCACTTGCTTTGCGAACTACAACAATCCCGACATCGGCAAGGCCACCCGCGCCGTGCTCGCGCTGAACGGCGTTGAGACCGAGGTGGTCTATCCCGGCTGTTGCGGCATGCCGCAGTTCGAACAAGGCGACATGGCGGCGGTGGCGGAGAACGCGCGCAAGGTCGCCAGGGAAATGTCCGCTTGGATCGACAAGGGCTACGACATCGTCGCCTTGGTCCCCTCGTGCGCCTTGATGCTCAAGTTCGAGTGGCCCCTGCTGCTGCCTGAGGACGAAAGCGTCAAGAAGCTGAGCCAAGCGGTCTTCGATGTGACCGAATACGTGGTGGATATTGCTGGAAAGGAGGGCCTAGCCGAAGGCCTGCGGCCGCTGGAAGGCGGCGTCGCCCTGCACATCGCCTGCCATGCACGCGCCCAGAACATGGGCAATAAGGCGCGGGAGATGATGAAACTGATCCCCGAGGCGGAGATCAAGCAGCTTCCGCGCTGCTCCGGCCACGGCGGATCCTGGGGCGTCCTCAAGGGGAATTTCGAGACCGCCCTGAAGATCGGCAAGCCCGTGGCGCTCGATACCCTGAAAGCCAAGCCGCGCTACGTAGCCTCGGAATGCCCCCTGGCCGGGGAGCATATCCTGCAAGGCATGGAGCGCCTGGCCGAGCCCGGGCAAGATCTGCCCAAGCGCGCCCATCACCCCATCGAAATCTTCGCCCAAGCTTACGGAATCGCCCTATGACAGGAGACGCCGCCATGACCGCCAACCGCGAGATCACCCGCGACGACATCTGGCCGATGGAGCGCTACGAGCCGCAGCGCAAGGCTCTGCGCAAGGCCCTGGTTGAGATGAAGAAGGACCGCAGGGTCGAGGTCGGCCCGGTCTGCACCTTCTACTTCGAGAACTATGAGACCATGTGGGCCCAGGTCCAGGAGATGCTCTACATCGAAAAGGGCGGGGAAGAGCAGGTGGCCGACGAGCTTGCCGCCTATAACCCGCTGATCCCCAAAGGCCGCGAACTGGTGGCCACAGTGATGTTCGAGATCGACGACAAGCAGCGCCGGACCAACTTCCTGGCGCGCCTGGGCGGGGTCGAGGAAACGGCTTTCCTGGAGTTCGGCGGCGAAAAGGTCGTCGGAGTGCCGGAGGCCGACGTGGACCGCACCACCGCCGACGGCAAGGCGTCGTCCGTGCAGTTTATCCACTTCCCCTTCACCGACGCTCAAGCCGAAGCCTTCAAGAAAGGGGACAGCCGCGTCATTCTTGGCTTCGAGCATCCGCAGTACAGCCACATGGTGGTGCTGACGGACCCGGTTCAGACGGCCTTGGCCGGCGACCTGGACTGAGCGCGGCCTCTAACGCAGCGCTTCGTTAGGGTAGACACCGAAGAACTCCTCCCGGCGCAGCCAGCCTTCGAAGCCGCCGGCCGCGACGCGGCACCAAGACGGCTCGCAGCCCTCAAGCTCGCCGATGACGCCCGGTTCCACGCGGGCGACCGGCGGGGCCGTGACCTCCGGCGCGCGGCGCAGAACTCTCGCCTCGCCGGTGACCAGGGCCGTGCGCCGGCCCCGCAGCATGGATTGGTGCACCCAGCCTAAGGTGCCCTCCCAATCGCGGATTCGCCGCCAGCTTTCGAATTCATCGACCACCTCGACGGGCAGGTCGCGCCGCTTGAACACCCACTCGATGGGATAGCGAATACCGGGCCCGGTGCGCAGGTTCACCTCGCTTGCCCTCAGCGACACGAAGCGGGGCAAGGGCAGACCCGTGCGCCCCGGCCGTTCATTCTCCGCCGCGCGGCCAGCCGAGGGAGCCGCCGAGGGAGCTGTGGCCGCCTCCTGCCCGGAAGCTGGCGGGATCGGAAAACCGGCACAAGCCAAGATGAAGAGGCACGCGGCCGCTGAAACGCGCGGACGCCGTAGGATGGCGCGTAAGCACTCTCGGATCCTCATGGAGCATCTGCTACCCTGATGGCGCGGCGTGGTCAAGCATGCTCGCGTGTTTCGATGCCCGGCTTGTCTTGCGCGACCCCGCTGGACAAGAGGGCCGCCGCACTGCTAAACGCCCTTGCTTTTCTCGCGCCGAATTTTCCGGGGAATTCCATGTCGAAACCGCTAGTCGTCGTTACCCGCCGCCTTCCTGACGTCATAGAGACGCGGATGATGGAACTCTTCGAGTGCCGCCTCAATCTCGAGGACAAACCGCTCACCCAAAGCGAGTTGATCGAGGCCGCGCGCGAGGCGGAAGTTCTGGTGCCAACGGTGACCGACCGGATCGATGCCGGGGTTCTGAGCCAAGCCGGCCCGAAACTCAAGCTCATCGCCTCGTTCGGCACCGGCGTGGACCACATCGACCTCAAGACGGCGCGCCAGCGCGGCATCACCGTGACCAACACGCCGGGCGTGCTGACCGAGGACACCGCCGATATGACCATGGCGCTGATCCTGGCGGTCTCGCGCCGGGTGAGCGAAGGCGAGCGTCTGGTCCGCTCGGGCGGATGGACGGGCTGGAGCCCGACCTCGATGCTGGGCCACCGGATTTGGGGTAAGCGCCTGGGCATCATCGGCATGGGCCGGATCGGCCAGGCTTTGGCGCGCCGGGCCAAGGGTTTCGGCCTCTCGGTGCACTACCACAATCGCCGCAGGGTGCACGAGGATGTCGAGGCGGAGCTGGAAGCCACCTACTGGGAAAGCCTGGATCAGATGCTGGCGCGCATGGATGTCATTTCCATCAACTGCCCGCACACACCGGCGACCTTCCACCTGCTCTCGGCGCGCCGTTTGAAGCTCTTGCGCCCCGACGCCTACGTGGTGAACACCAGCCGGGGCGAGGTGATCGACGAGAATGCCTTGACCCGCATGCTGACCAGTGGCGATCTGGCGGGCGCCGGCCTGGACGTCTTCGAGCACGAGCCGGCGATCAATCCCAAGCTGATGAAGCTCGACAACGTGGTGCTCCTGCCGCACATGGGCTCCGCCACAATCGAGGGACGCATCGCCATGGGCGAGAAAGTCATCATCAACGTGAAAACCTTTGCCGACGGCCACACGCCCCCGGACCGGGTTCTGGAAGCGATGTTCTAGCGTCGGCCGAAGATCTTGCGGGCGCTTCGGCGGGACCGGCCAAACCAGAGGAAATTCAGAGCCAGCACCGCGCAGGCCAAGCTCGCCGGGACCAGCAGAATTGGAAAGACGACCGAGGACCAGAGCGGCGGCCAAACATAGCGCTCTATGCCGACCTGCAGGCCATTGAGACTGGCAACGTCGAGGGTCCGCCAAATCTGGCCGATCGGGCGCAGCGTCAGCCCGCCCGCTTGCCACCCCGCGATCACATCCCCCGCGAAGAGGATCACGGCCCCGGCGGCCAATACAAACCCAATAATGCGCAGCGCCAAGCGCACAACCGCTCCCCCGAAAGGCGCGAATACGCGAACCGCTTTGCAGTCTATCAGCGCATGGCGATAGGTAAAGCCGAACCGCCGCGAGGCTTCCCCGATTTCCAGGCAATCCAGTGGCGACGGCCGCTATGCGCGCCGTTGCATCCGCCAACCGCCTTGTCTATTGTCCCGTGCTCCCGCAAGCGGGTGAGGTGGCCGAGTGGTTGAAGGCGCACGCCTGGAACGCGTGTAAGGGTTAACAGCTCTTCGAGGGTTCGAATCCCTCCCTCACCGCCATTTTCGTGGCCCGCACTCTCAATACACCGTGTCGAAGAGGTCGTAGTAGGAAAGGTCCAGCAGGCCTGCGTCGATTCCGCGCGTCTCTTCGTTCCAGGCGTTGAACCAGTCGTAGAGCGGCCAGAAGTCCGCGCTGTTGCGCAGGGTGGCATAGCGGTCGCGCAGGCGGTTCCAATCCTCGAGCGTCTCAACGTCGCGCAAGCCCCGCAGAAACCCTGCCGCGTCCTTCAGGTCCAGATCAATGAAGAGGTTGGGAAAGCCGCCGATCACCCCTGGGTAGATGCTCAAGGTGTTGAGCTCCGGCTGGGCCACGCCGTTCTCGAAGACGAAGGTGTCATGGGTTTCATAGACCCGGTTGACGACGAGGGAATAGACGCGGGTCTCGCCAGCGTGGCGGAGGCGCAGCAAGATAACGCTCGGCAGATAGCGGGGAAAGCGGTAGGCGGTGGTGACCGTCAGCTGAGCGGCGGCCGCGACCCAACCGTCGTAACTTTCGATGGCCGCGTTCAGGTCGGCCTCCGGCTTCGCCTCGGGATTGAGGTTGTCTTTCGGGCCGCTGACGGCGGGGCCCATATGGGCCTGGATGAGATCGATCAGGTCGCCGACCGGATCCCGCCCACCGGTTTCGATCTGGACCGGCTGATCGGCGCCCGCCAAGGGCAAGGCCTCCAGGGCGAGCCCGCCGATGCCCCTCTTCCAGGCATGGCGCACCTCTTGCCGCGCCTCGGGCGGCAGGAGGAGGAGGAAGGAATCCTCGAACTCATGCCGCAGGAAGTCGAAGAACGCGAGGGTTTCCAGCTTCGCGGGGTCCCCGGCCCAGTAGCGGAAATTGGCCACGGTATCGTAGTAGATGCGCTCGAACCCGCTGTAGTCCATGAGCCACAAACTGCGCGGACGACCGCCCTGGCGCCCCTTCATCACCGATACGTTGGTCTCGTGGCGCAGCAACGTTAGCCAGGCATTGGGGTTTGTCCGCCCCCCATCCCAAACGGCGTCGATGCCATAGCCCTCCGGCTTCAGGTCCGCCAGGGCCGCACCGAAGGCCGCCTGGTAGTCCCGGTTCCCGTGCAGAAGCGGATCCATGAAGACATCCCAAGTCTTCTGGCCCAGCTTTGGGTCCTGCACCGTCACGTCCTGGGCAGGATCGACGAAGAAGAGCCAGAAATGATCCTTGATGGCAAAGGTCGCGGCCTGGCCCAAACAAACCGGCCCGTAAGTGATGCCCGAAATGATGAGCTCCGCGTTCTCCAACAGGAAGCGATAGCGGGCGGCCGGTGGAATGGCCTCAAAGACCTGGAAGGGATTTCCCACGCCCCAAGGCGGCGTCAGGCTCGCGGCGTCGTTCCATGGCTCGGAGAAGAAGAGGGTCTTGAGATGGGCGATATCCTCTTGGGCCAGGTGCCAGACAAAATGGTTCTTCTGGACGATGGGTTCGGTCACCTTGTCCAAACGGTAATGGAAGCCAGCGACGCCCGCCTGGACCCCCGCCTGGGCCCCCGCCCGGGCCAAGGGGTCGT
This sequence comes from Pelagibius litoralis, assembly GCA_029287455.1. GTDB lineage: Bacteria > Pseudomonadota > Alphaproteobacteria > Kiloniellales > DSM-21159 > JARFRB01. The sequence goes on from JARFRB010000141.1 coordinate 104,732, forward strand.
CGTAGGGCAGGTCCGTGTCGATGATCTCCACCGGCTCGCCTGGCGGCGTCGCCGAGCGCAACAGGCGAAAGACCTCGCCCGGGCTCTCCGCCAGCGCGATGCGGGCGAGAAACACATGCTTGAAGATATAGCGGGCGACCAGCCGCTCCTTATCGCCAGGGCCGTTGAAGAAAGCCTCCCAGGCCGCCACAGCCGCCGGATTTCCTGGCTCTTTCGCTGCCTTCAGATCGCTCTCGGCCGGACCAGGCGCCCCGGCGCCAATCCAGTTCTGGAGCGTGGCGGAATCTTCCGCCTCGAGGGCCGGAAGCCCGAAGGGCATGCCCGCCCCGGGGTTTTGGCTGAGATAGTCGTCGAGCGCCGCCGGAGTCGCCGGACAACTATGATTGAAACGCTCCCCATAAAGCGGCATCTGGGCCTGGCGGGAGAAGCCTGGCTGATTCTCCCTGTCTCCAGCTTCCAGAATGTGTGAGAGCAGGGAGTCGAGCCGCCGCTGCTCCGGGGAGCCTTCGCGTGAAACCACCGGATAGAAGCCCCTTTCGCGCCAGGCCTCGGTGGTCGGCGCCACGTCCATGTTGGTGCGCTGCTGGTCCTCGAAGTGGATCGAATAGGGGTTCACCCCGGTCCAGGCCCCGAAACGACGTCAGCTTCAAATTACAGGGGGACCCCAAGCAGCCGTGGCACGCGACGCAGCGCTTGGTGAGAATTGGCTGCACGTCCTCCAGATAACTCGGTGCCGGCACTTCATCGGCGCGCGCCTCGGCGGTGCCAAGGAGAAGGAGAAGAGTCATGCCGAGAAGGCAGAAGGAAAGTGCTAGACTGGTCCTCCCGACGCCGCCCCCCACCGCCAAGCCATGCAATTCAGCCTCCTCTAGTCATTCTTTGGTATTCTTAGATGACACGAGGGTGCTGCGCGGCAACCCGTCCGTCAACGGCGCAGGCGCTGGTTCTGGCGCGGACGCCATCTGCTAGCTTCCATCGCCGCGCTTAGAGCGCCCCCGTTCCTCCAGCGTCGCGTTGATCTCCGCGCCCAGGCAGAAGGCGTAGGCCGAGACATAGAACCACAGCAGCAAGATCACCACCGCGCCCAGCGATCCGAAGATTTCGTTGTAGGCGCCGAAGTTGCTGACATAGCTCGAGAACCCGATAGAGGCGGCGACCCAGAGGATCGCGGCCACCAGCGCGCCAGGAGACAGCCAGCGAAAGCGAACGCCGCGACGGTGGGGGCCGTAGTGATAGAGAAGCGCAAGACCGACCAGCAGGATCACCGCCAGAATCGGCCAACGCAGCAAGAGAAGATTGTCCGTCGTCTCGTCCGACAAATCGAACAGCCCGATCACCACCGGCAGGGCCGCGATCCCGGCCATGGCGGCAACCGCGTAGAAGATCGCGCCCAGGGTGAAGAGGTAGGACAGCAGGCCGGTCAGCAAGATTCCGCGTTTCTCGGTCGTGTCATAGGCCACGCCCAAAGCCGTCATCAGGGCGCGCATGCCCTTGGTCGCGCTCCAGATCGCGAAAATCAAGCTGGCCATAAAACTGAGACTGAGAGAGCGGCTGCCTTGATCCACCACCGCCTTGGTCTGATTGTAGAGAATGGCGAAGGCTTCCGGCGGCATGATCTCGCCCAGGGGATCAAGCTGTGCTTCCACAGCCGCCGGATCGAAGAGCAGGCCGTAGACCGCGACCATCGCGACAATGGCGGGAAAGATCGCGAGAAAGGCGAAGAAGGCGACACCGGCGGCCAGCATGCCGAGATTGTCGTCCCGCGCCTTCTCCAAGATCCGAAGGGGCACATCGACCCACGGGGTATGCCGCAGGGCTTTTAAGCCCGCCAGCGACCACCAAGCTCCTGGAGCGCCCTCTCCCTCGGCCATCGCACATTGCTCCCACCCGCTTTGGCGGGCCACTGAATCTCGCGATCTCGCGCGAACGCGGGCCGGCTTCGAAACGGCGCTGCCCGCGCGGCTCGCACACCTGGGCATCCTACTTAGCATGAAACCGGCCGATCGGCTGCAATGCCAGGCGCGCTGTGGGAAATCAGCCTCCCACCCCTTGCGCTTCAACGCGCGGTGGCCGATGTTGTTTGCATGAAAGCGCCGAGACGGGGCCGCGTGACGGCGGTCCTTGGCCCGACGAACACGGGAAAGACCTACCTGGCTATCGAGCGCATGCTCGGTTACGCGGGCGGGATCATGGGCTTTCCGCTGCGGCTATTGGCGCGCGAGAACTACGACAAGGTGGTGGCCGCGAAAGGGGTTTCCCGCGTCGCCCTGATCACGGGCGAGGAGAAGATCGTCCCGCCCAACGCCAGCTATTTCCTCTGCACGGTCGAAGCCATGCCGCTCGATCGGGAAGCGGAATTCCTGGCCATCGACGAAATCCAGTTGGCCGCCGACCCCGAGCGGGGGCATGTCTTCACGGACCGCTTGCTGCACGCGCGCGGCCTGCACGAAACCATGTTCCTGGGCGCGGAGACCATTCGGCCCCTGCTCACACGCCTGGTTCCCGAGGCGGAGACGATCACCCGCCCGCGCTTTTCGAACCTTAGCTACGTGGGGCCCAAGAAGCTCACCCGCCTGCCCCCCCGTTCGGCCGCTGTCGCCTTTTCCGCCGCCCAGGTCTATAGCTTGGCGGAGTTGATCCGGGGTCAACGTGGCGGCACCGCCGTGGTGCTGGGCGCGCTATCGCCGCGCACACGAAATGCGCAGGTCGGCATGTTCGAATCCGGCGAGGTCGACTACCTGGTTGCCACCGACGCCATTGGCATGGGGCTTAATCTCGGCCTCGATCATGTGGCTTTCGCCAGCATGGCGAAGTTCGACGGACGCGCGCCGAGACGGCTGCGGCCGGCCGAGGTGGCGCAGATCGCCGGGCGGGCAGGCCGTCACCTGGCCGACGGCACCTTCGGCACGACCGCGGAAGCCGGAGGCATGGAGGCCGAGCTGGTCGAGGCGGTGGAAGAGCATGCCTTCGATCCAGTGACGGCGGTCTACTGGCGGAACCGGGCATTGGACTTCCGCAGCCCGCTTGGTCTCCTGCGCTCGCTCGAGGAGAAGCCGCTCGTGCCGGAATTGCTGCGCGTACGGCCACCGGAGGATCAGCAGGCCCTTGCGAGCCTGGCGCGCGACCCGGAGATCGAAACGCGGGCCGGCGATCGCGAGGCGGTGCGCTTGCTCTGGGAGGTCTGTCAGATCCCGGACTTCCAGAAGATTCTCTCCGACCAGCACCGCCGCCTCCTGGCGCGGATTTTCCACCATCTGCGGGAAAACGACGGCCGCCTGCCCGACGATTGGGTAGCCGCGCAAATCACGCGCCTGGATCGCGCCGACGGCGACATCGACATCCTGACGGCCCGGATCGCCCATGTGCGCACTTGGACCTTCATCAGCCACCGCGCCGACTGGCTAAAAGACGCCCGGCACTGGCAGGAGAAGGCCCGCGCCATCGAGGACAAGCTCTCGGACGCCTTGCACGAGCGCCTGACCCAGCGATTCGTTGATCGGCGCGCCGCCGTGCTCGTGCGCCGCATGCGCAGCGGCGAAGACCTGCTGGCCGCGATCCGCAAGAACGGCGAGGTCTTGGTCGAAGGCGAGCATGTGGGCCAATTGGAGGGCTTCGAGTTCCGCCTGGACCACGGTATCGACAAGACCGACGCCCGCGCGGTTCTGGCTGCCACCCGCCGCGCGCTGGGGCGTGAGATTCCCGCGCGCCTTGCCCGCCTCGAGGCGGACGGCGATGGCGCCTTTCGGCTCGACGAGGAGGGCCGGTTGTTCTGGCGCGAAGCTGAGGTTGCCCGTCTGGCCGCGGGGGACTCGCCCCTCGCCCCAAGGGTGCGGTCCAACGCCAGCGAGTTTCTGGACGGCCGAGCGCGCGAACGGCTGCGCCAGCGGCTGGAGCCATGGCTGACGCGGCACCTGCGCAACCGCTTGAAGCCCCTCTTCGCGCTCGAGGAGGCCCCCTTGGAGGGCGCGGCTCGTGGTCTTGCCTTCCAAGTGGCGGAGGCCCTCGGCGTGATCCCAAGGTCGGCCGCAGCCGCCCAGATCGGGGCCTTGGGCAAGGCTGAGCGCCGCGCCCTGGCGGCCTTGGGGCTGAAGCTGGGCGCCCAGAGCGTCTATCTGGATGGCTTAACGGCCGAACGGGACCTGCGTTTGCGTGGCTTGCTCTGGCGGATCTTCAAGGCGCCGGGGCGTCAAGCGCCGCCCGCGCCGGTCTTGCCCAACCTCAAGCCAGGCGTCTTCGCCGCCCCCGAGCGGGCCGATGAGTCGCTACTGCATGCCTTGGGATTCCGCCTTTTCGAGGGTGCCGGCGGCGGGATCGCGATCCGCGCCCAAAATCTCGAACGCCTGGCGTTTCGCGCGCGCAAGGCAGCCCGAACCGAGGGGGGAAGCGACAACCCTAACCTTGGGTTTCGAGGGGAACCTGCCCTCCTGAAGCTCGCCGGCGGCGACGCCAACGCCCTGGATACGATTCTGCTGGGCCTTGGCTATTGGCGGGCGGAGGGAGAAGACGGCACCCGGTATCATGCCCGGCCCCTCAAGGGCGCGCGGCGGCCGGGCAAGGGGGCGGCAAAATCCTGGCGGCCAAGGCCGGCCGCCCAGGCGGCGGGAAAGGACTCGCCCTTCGCCATGCTGCGTCAGCTCAAGCTCGGTTCATGACTTTGGGCAGCGCGCCCCCGAACGGCCCCAAGGATAGCGCCAAGGATAGCCCCGGGGGCGATCCGGGGGCCTGGCTGCGGCTGGACAAATGGCTGTTCCATGCGCGCTTCTGCAAAAGCCGGGCTTTGGCAAACAAGCTTTGCGAGTCGGGCCGCCTGCGCGTCGACGGCGGGATCGTCGCCAAGCCGCACCACAAGCTGCGCGAAGGCAGCGTCTTGACCTTTCCCCAAGGCGCCCACATCCGCGTGGTCAAGGTCTTGGCGCTCGGCACCCGGCGCGGCCCAGCCAGCGAAGCCCGCCAACTCTACGAGGACCTTAAGCCGCCCGAGGAACAGCCACCGATTCCGCGAGCCAAACCACTCTCGCCGGCGGCCCCCCGCGCGGCCGGAAGCGGCCGGCCGACCAAGCGCGAGCGCCGGCGGCTCGACCAGGTGCGCCCGGAGCGGTGAGTGCGATCCAGACAGCCCGCAACGAAGGAGACCGCCAGTTGGCACAGCCCGTCATCGAATACTGGTATTCCATCCGCTCCTCTTTCACCTACCTCGGCGCCGAACGGCTGGGCGCCCTGGCCGCGCGCCACGGACGGCGGATCGAGCACCGCCCCATGCTGCTTTCCATCGTAGTTCCGGGCACCGGCGGCATCCCCTTCGGCGAGCGTCACCCCGCCCGCCTGCAGCAAGCCTGGGACGATCTGTTACGCTACGCCGATTATCTTGAAATTCCGATCCAACAGACCGACCCGGTCCATCACATGGGGCCCATGGAGCTGCCCTCCGGCATGCCGCTGGCCGCTGCCCGGGCGGGGCTGGACGCGGACCGCTTGTCCCTCCAGATCCACGCCGCCCTCTGGCGAGACGACCGCGACATTGCCGATCCGGCCGTGATCGACGCGATCTGCGAGGACCTTGGCATGGACGGCCCACGCCTGCGCGCGGTTGCGCTCTCCGAGGGAATCCAAACCGAAATCCTGGAGAACTCGGAAGAGGCCGTTCGCCGCGGCTACATCGGCTCGCCCACCTACGTTGTGGACGGCCAAGCCTTTTATGGGCAGGACCGCTTGTTCATGGTGGAGCGCGCCTTGCAGGCCACCGGCGCGTCGTAAGCCCGATCAGGCCTCGGCCGTCGCTTCCGCCGCCTGCTGCTTGCGCCGTTCGTGGAGCTGCTTGAAGTCGACCGGATTAACCAGCACCGGCGGGAAGCCGCCGTCGCGGGTGCAGTCGGAGATCACGCGGCGCAGGAAGGGAAAGACCATCCGCGCCCCGTCCACGACCAAAAGCTCCTCGATGGCCGTTTCCTCGACGGAGGCCTCGACGCTGGCCAGGGCGCCGTACTCCAATTCGAGGATAAAGGCTAGATTTTCCCCGGCCTTGGCCTGCAGGCGCGCTTTCAGGCTGAGCTCGAACAAGCGCTCATGAAACCGGCGGGCGCCGACATCCAGCGCGATCTCGATTTTGGGCGGCTCGCTCATGCTGGCAAGCACCGCCGGAGCGTTGGGATTCTCGAAAGAGAGGTCCTTGACGTACTGGGTGTGAATCACCAGCGGCAAGCCCTCGGAGGTCGCGGTCGCCGCGGCACCTTCCGGCGGGTTGGCGGGAGTGTCGGGAGGAGGCGCGTCGGACATACGGAGTGGGACCCTGTGGTTAAGATCGGTTTGAAGCTGCCGGGTGGCTACCATGGATCGCCGGGCCGGCACAACAGCGCGCAAGCGCGCCAGTGTCTGGATTCTAGGCCTCGTCCGGCGCCGTTTCGTGGCCGGTGAGCGGCGTCGCCGGGGGAAGCTCCGGAGGAGGCGGGGGCGGCGGGGCCGGTGCCGTTGGGTCGAAGGCAATGGCCGTGCAATTTTCCACACTCTGACCGGTCAAGCCCCGGATGAAGCCCCAGTGGCTGACCACCACCACCTCGTGCCAATCGGGGCTCACGGCCATGGTGTCGCGAAAGCTGCCGCAGCGCTCCATGAGCTGGGCATCGCTCTCCTTAAGCTCAGGCCACCAGCGGTCCGGCAAATGGGCGAAATCCAGATGCGGCCAGCGGCGCGTCAGCTGCTCAACCGGCGAGCCGATATCGCAAGCGAACCAGCAGCGCTCGCGCACCAAGGGCTCGGTCTCGATCGACAAGCCGAGGGCGGAGTCCAAGATTTCGGCGGTTTCCAGACTTCGCGTATAGGGACTCGTCATAACCCTCTTCAAGCCCCGGCCGCGCAGAGCCTCCGCCGCCGAGTCCGCTTGACGGCGGCCCAGGTCAGTCAGGCCGGGATCGATCAATCCCGGATCGACGCGGGTCCGCGAAAAGGCCACGTTGAAATGGGATTGCCCGTGGCGCAGCAGGATCATCGCTTCGGCTCGTTCACGCCAGACTCGGCGCTACGTTCGGTCGGGTCCTCGATTTCGACGAATTCGCCCTCGATCACGCCAGCATCGCGCGCGCCGCCGCGTCTTGGCCCCCGGCCCGGCCCTGCCGCCGAAAAGCCACCAGCCGAGAAACCGCCAGCCGCGCCGCCAGGCCCGGCAACGACCAGGCGGCGGCCGAACTCGCGCCTAAGCAAGTCGCGCACAGGGGGCAGGAACAGCAGAGCGCCAATGGTATCGGTCACGAAGCCGGGTGTCAGCAGCAGCGCGCCCGCCACCACCAAGCAAAGGCCATCGAACAGCTCTTTCGCCGGAAGCTCCCCACGATCCATCAGAGCGCGCGCCCGGCTCAAGGTCGCAAGGCCTTGCAGGCGCAGCGCGATGGAGCCCAGAACGGCCGTCAACACGATCAGCGCTATGGTCCATCCCAGCCCGATCACCCCTCCGACTTGGATGAAGACGGCGATTTCGATGATGGGAATCGCGATGAAGGCGAGCAGCAGAGCCAGCGCCATGCTTGTCCTTTCTTGTTGAGTCTCCTATGTAGTGGTGGTGGAATGAAGCGAGGGCAACCGTTTTCGTTCCCACGGCACGAAACTTCCGCTATGACCTCTGTATAGGACGGCACGGCGGTAAGACAGTTCTCACCCCGGACTCATGGGCCAAGGCTTGCAGTTCCTCGATATCATCCTCTTCGCGGCCATCGCGGCTTTTCTGGTTTTGCGCCTGCGCAGTGTGTTGGGCAAGCGCACCGGCCATGACGGCGGCAATCGCCCGGACTACGATCCCTTCCGTCAGCAGCAGCCGAAACCCGGCGCGAAGGGCGAGGAGGGCGGCGACGAGAAGGTGATACAGCTTCCCGGTCAGCGTGGCGAACAGGCGGCCCCGGCTTCCGAAGCGAGACCGGCCGGCGAAGGGGTCGACGGATTGACCCAGATCCAGCTCGCCGACCGCGAGTTCGATCCCGCGAGCTTCGAGGAAGGTGCCCGGGTCGCCTTCGAGATGATCTTGATGAATTTCGCCGAAGGCAACGCCAAGGAGCTGCGCCCCTTGCTGGCCGACGAGGTCTTCAAGGATTTCGATGGCGCGATCCGCGAACGCGCGGAGCGGAACGAAACGCTGGAAACCACCCTCGTGGGCATCACCGGCGCAGATATCATCGAGGCGGAGATGCAGGCGAAAACCGCCTTCGTCACGGTCAAGTTCGTAAGCGAGCAGGTCAACGTGACCAAGGATAGCGAAGGGCGGATCGTGGACGGCGATCCCAACGAGGTTGTCACCGTGACCGATATCTGGACCTTCGCGCGCAACACCCGAAGCCGCGACCCGAACTGGACGCTGGTCGCCACCCGCACGCCGAACTGAGGGGGTCCCCTTTGCCCAGCCTGCGTGACCAGGCAAGGCCGCCCGCCAGAGGACTCTGGCTCGCTTCGCTCACCGCCTTCCTGTTGGCCTTCACGCTCACTGCTTGCGATCGGGAACCGGAGAAGGTCGCCGAGAAGCCGCCCACTGCCAAGCCCCAGCCGGAGGCCAAGCCGGAGCCGACACCCGAACCCGCACCCGAAACACCGCCCCGGCTGCTTCTGACGCCCGTCACCTTCGAGGCCCTGCCCGGTTGGCGCGACGATAGCCTTTCCGAAGCCCTGCCCGCCCTGATGCGGTCCTGCAAGCGCTTGTTGATCCAGCCGGACCAAAGGCCCGTGGGACCCTTGGCCAGCGCCACGGCGACCGCCGGCCTGGCGGGGCGTGTCGCCGACTGGCGCGGACCCTGCGCCCAGCTAGCAGCCCTTTCCTCGGGTGACGACGCAGGCTTGCGCACTTTGCTGGAATCCCTCTTCGCCCCCTTCGAGGCGAGCGACGCCGGTGACCCGGAGGGACTCTTCACAGGCTACTACGAAGCCCAGCTTTTCGGGGCGCTCGCGCCCACCGAGGACTACCCCACCCCACTTTATGGCCTGCCGGAGGACGTGGTGACCGTGGACTTGCGGGAGTTCCGGGCCGATCTGCCCCCCTCTCGCCTGGTCGGACGGGTTATCGACGGGCGCTTGAAGCCCTATGACAGCCGGGCCGACATCGAAACCGCCGGATTGGACGGCCGGGCCCGCCCGATTCTCTGGGTGTCCAACCCGGTGGACGCTTTCTTCCTCCACGTGCAAGGCTCGGGCAAGGTGGATCTGCCGGATGGGCAGGTGGTCAGGGTTGGGTTCGCCGGCTCCAACGGGCGGCCCTTCTACGCGATCGGGCGGGCGCTGATCGAGGAGGGCCACGTTTCCCGCGAAAAGGCCTCTATGCAGTCCATCCGCGATTGGATGCGCGCCAATCCCGACCGCGCGGAGGAGCTCATGCACCGCAACGAGCGCTTCATCTTCTTCCGCCTGATCGATGGCGAGGGGCCAATCGGCGCCCAAGGCGTGCCCTTGACCGCCGGACGGTCGCTGGCGGTGGACCCGGCCTTCCTTCCTTTGGGCGTTCCACTATGGCTGGACACCACCTGGCCCGCCCGTGAACGCCCCTTACGCCGTTTGATGGTTGCGCAAGACACCGGCAGCGCCATCAAGGGACCGGTGCGCGGGGATTTCTTTTGGGGCTCCGGCGAAGCCGCCCTGGAGGAAGCGGGGCGCATGAAGCAACGCGGGCGCTATTGGCTGCTCTTGCCGAAGCCCGTGGCCGAACGGCGTGGGAGCACAAGTTAGGAGTGCGGGAGCCTAGGGCGAAGCAATCCGGACCGATAAGGCGGCCGGCCTAATCCTGCTCCGCCATCGGCGCCAGCCCGGCCGCTAGCGCCCCCAGAACCGCACCGAACCCGCCGGTGGACATCAGATCACTGCCGAACAGCACGCTTGCCAGACTCGCCAAGACGCCGTAGCCGGCCACATAGGCCAGAATTACCGGCAGAACGCGTGCCTGCGCGTAGACCCGGCGCAGAGTCCGCACAACGATCCAGCTCGCCACGGCGGCGACGGCGCCAAGATAGAAAGGCTGAAAGGCACCCGCGAAGTTCCGGAACTCCGCTTCGCTCAGCAGGGGGTTCGCAATCAGCGCCACTGCCATGCCGAGAAAGGCCAAGAGCATCAGCAGGATCTGAGCCAAAAGGGGACCGAAGAGCGCGGCTCCCAGGATCGCCGCCCAGGTGTCCCGGTTCAAGCGGATGACCGGCCGCGCGGCGCCCAGCATGCCGGTCAGGTCCGGACGGCCGTCGCCACCAGGATCACCCGCCAAAGCCTCTCGGCCAAACGTCCTGTTGGAGGGAAACTGCTTGCCCCATGTGCCCCGACCGAACCCTGATACGATCATGGGAAACTTCATGGCGCTCCTCGCCTTTCCGCTAGGGCCTTCTCGCTTAGGCCGCCGGCACTGCCGACCCGAAAAGGATCCGGCCTATTCTCCACGGCTGCAAGATGTGCGACGGGCATACCTCTTTGGGTGAAGATTTCCTTATTTAAGGTGGTGCGACACCGTTTATGAATATCATGGGTGGTGGGACATGCAGGCTGGGGCGTGCCCAGCGGGCACCGGCACCAAATCGCCCACCCCAGCCTTGCTTTTTCCAAGTGGTCATACCATTCTCGCCCCGAAGGTTTTCCCGAAGGAGCGGTGGTGAGGTGAGCGACACGCCAAGAAAGCCGAGAGTCGGCCTTTTCGTGACCTGTCTGGTGGATCTTTTCCGCCCTTCGGTCGGCTTCGCGGCGGTGAAGCTGCTGGAGGACGCGGGCTGCGCGGTTGAGGTCCCGGCCGCCCAGACCTGCTGCGGCCAGCCGGCCTACAACTCAGGCGACCGGGCCGACACCAAGACAATTGCCGCTCAGGTCATCCGTGCTTTCGCCGGCTTCGACTACGTGGTCGCACCCTCAGGCTCCTGCGCCGCCATGATCCACGCCCACTATCCCCGCCTGTTCGAAGGCGAGCCGGACATGGCGAAGCAAGCCGAGGATCTCGCCGGACGCACTCACGAGCTGGTGTCCTTCCTGACCGACGTTCTGGGGGTGACAGGGGTCGCCGCGAAGCTGGAGGGCAGCTACACCTATCACGATTCCTGTTCCGGCCTGCGCGAGATGAAGGTCAAGGCCCAGCCCCGCGCCCTATTGAACTCGGTCGCGAGGCTGGAGCGCCGGGAGATGCCGGAATCCGAGGTCTGCTGCGGCTTCGGCGGCACGTTCTGCGTCAAATACCCGGACATTTCCAACGCGATGGTGGAGCGCAAGGCCGCCAACATCGAGGGCAGCGGCGCCGACCTGCTGCTGGCGGGGGACCTTGGCTGCCTGCTGAACATGGCGGGCAAGCTGAAGCGCCGGGGTGCGGCCACCAAAGCGCGCCACGTGGCCGAAGTGCTGGCCGGCATGACCGACACCCCGGCCATCGGCGAGCCCAAGGGTTAGGAGCCCCCGATGCAATCCACCTCTCACGCCTTCAAGGACAACGCGACCCGCGCGCTAGGCGATGCGCAGCTTCAGAAGGCCATGGAAAACGTGCGGGGCGGCTTTATCGAGAAGCGCCTCAACGTGGTCGAAAAGCTGCCGGAATTCGAGACGCTGCGCGACCAGGCGCGCGATATCAAGAACCACACCCTCGCCCACCTCGACCTCTACTTGGAGCGCTGGGAGGCCAAGGTGACCGAGCGGGGCGGCAAGGTGCACTGGTGCACGGACGCCGCCGCCGCGCGCGACGCGGTGCTGGAAATCTGCCGGGCCGCGGGCGCCAAGACCGTCACCAAGGGCAAGTCCATGGTGGCCGAGGAAATCGCGCTCAATCAGCACTTGGAGGCGAACGGCGTCACCCCGGTGGAAACGGACCTGGGCGAGTACATCATCCAGCTGCGCGACGAGCCGCCGAGCCACATCATCGCCCCGGCCGTCCACCTGACGAAAGAGCAGGTGGAAGCGGATTTCCGCGAGGCGCACAACCATCTCCCCAAGGACCGTTCCCTCTCCGAGCCCGTGGAGCTGGTGAGCGAAGCGCGCCAGGTGCTGCGCCAGCGCTATCTCGAGGCCGACGTCGGTATCACCGGCGCGAACTTCCTGGTGGCCGAGACCGGCAGCTCGATCATCGTGACGAACGAGGGCAATGGCGACCTCACCCAGATGCTGCCGCGCGTGCATATCGTGGTCACCAGCCTGGAAAAGGTGGTCCCGACCCTGGAAGACGTCTCGACGATCCTGCGGGTCCTGGCGCGCTCGGCGACGGGGCAGGAGTTTTCCGCCTATACAACCTTCTCCACCGGGCCAAAGCGGCCGGAGGACCTGGACGGGCCGGATGAGTACCACGTGGTGCTGCTGGACAACGGCCGCTCGGCCATGCTGGGCGGGGATTTCCAGGACATGCTGCGCTGCATTCGCTGCGGCGCCTGCATGAACCACTGTCCGGTCTATCACGCGGTCGGCGGCCATGCCTACGGCTGGGTCTATCCCGGACCCATGGGGGCAGTTTTGACGCCCTCGCTGATCGGCGTTGCGGAGGCCGGGCAGCTGCCCAACGCCTCGACCTTTTGCGGGCGCTGCGAATCCGTCTGTCCCATGCGCATTCCCTTGCCGAAGATGATGCGCCATTGGCGCGAGCGGGAGTTCGAGCGGCATCTCTCGCCGGCGTCGGTCCGCATGGGTCTTGGAGCCTGGGCCTTTTTCGCCCAGCGGCCGCGCCTCTATGGCCTTTTCAGCGGCCTAGCGGCACGGGCGCTGGCGCGTCTAGGTGGCCGCAAGGGGAGGCTCTCGAAGCTTCCGCTGGCCAGCGGCTGGACCAAATACCGGGAGATGCCAGCGCCGGAGGGCAAAACCTTCCAGCAGCTTTGGGCCGAACGCCAGCGCAAGGGAACCGGCTCTTGAGTGGGGCGCGGGATCAGGTCCTGGGTGCCGTTCGCCGCTCTCTCAAGCGCGCGCCCGGTGACGAGGCCGCCATCGACGCGCGGCTTGCCCAGCATCCGCGCAACCTGGTGCCCGCGCGCGGCCAGCTTTCGCCAACAGAGCGGGTGGACCTTTTCGAGGCCCAGGCAGCCGCCGTCCAGGCCAGCGTGTCGCGGGTCGGCGCCCTCGCGGAGGTTCCTGAAGCCGTGGCGGCCTATCTGCGCGAGCAGAATCTGCCGGGGCAACTGCGGGTCTCCCCCGACCCGACCGTCGCGGACCTGCCATGGGCGGAAAAGGCGCCACTTCTCACCGTCTCCACCGGCCCCGCCAGGGACGCCGACGCGGTGTCCGTCACCCCCGCCTTCGCGGGCATCGCCGAAACCGGCACCTTGATGCTGACCTCCGGCAAGGATCGCCCGGCGACCCTGAACTTCCTGCCGGAAACCCATATCGTGGTGCTGAAGGCAAGCCAGGTTGTCGGTGCCTACGAAGACGCCTGGGACTTGCTGCGCCAGGCCGAGGGCGAAGGTGTCATGCCCCGCAGCGTCAATCTGATCACCGGGCCGTCGCGCACCGGGGATATCGAGCAGAAGATCCAGCTCGGCGCCCACGGGCCGCGCCGCCTGCACATCGTGGTGGTCGAGGGTGGCGGGGCGTAAACCACCGAAGGGCGGAGGCTCCGGCACCCTATCCGACCGAGAGCTTTGGCGCCTGGTCACCAGCGGAGCCACGCCGCTCAAGGGCCGCGACCGCGCGGCCTCGCCCGCCCGAGCACCGGAAACCCCAAGCGAGGATCCCGGCAAGACGAAAGCAAAATCCCCTTCGCGGTCATCCGGGCGCCTGCCCGCGGCACGGCCGGTGAGCGCCACCGCGGCGCGGAAGCCACCCCCGCCGGACTTGGACCATGGCGCCGTCGTCGGCCTCGACCGCCGCAAGGCCGAGCGGCTGAAGCGCGGCCGTGTGCCGGTCGAAGCGACTCTCGATCTGCACGGCATGAGCCAGACGGCAGCTCACGACGCCTTGGTGGGCTTTCTCGCGGTGAGCCAAACGCGCGGGCGGCGCTGCGTGCTGGTGATCACCGGCAAGGGGCTCGGCAAGGGAATTGGTCCCGAAGCCGGCGGTATCCTGCGCCGGCAGGTGCCCCTCTGGCTCAACCAGCCGCCAAGCCGCGAGAGAGTGCTGGCCTTCGACTACGCCCAGCCGCGCCACGGCGGGATGGGAGCGCTCTACGTGCTTTTGAAACGCCCCCGGGACGCGGCGAAGGGAGAACGTGGCTGAGCCTGCTTGGCACCGTCCCTTCCGGCTGCTAAACTCGATTTCAGTTAAGCATCGAGGGAGACGCGCCCATGACACCCTTCGGCGAGCGCTTGCGCCGCATCCGGGCGGAGCGGAACCTGGCGCTGGGCGACCTGGCGGCGCAAATCGGCGTGTCCTCCGCCTATCTCTCGGCCTTGGAGCACGGCCACCGCGGTAAGCCCAACAGGCGCCTGGTACACAGCATCTGCCAGGCGTTGGGCATCATCTGGGACGAGGCCGAGGACCTGCAGCGCCTCGCCGATCTCTCCCACCCCAAGGTGCCGCTGGACACCGCGGGGCTCACCCCCGACGCCACCCTGCTCGCCAACCTGCTGTCCCGCGACATCGCCACCCTGCCGCCGGAGACAATCGCCGAAATGCTGGAGGTCTTGCGGCGGGAGAGAGGGCGGCCCGCAATGACGAAAAGCGGTGGCTCCCGGCGAGGGAAAGTGGGGCGGCCGCCGTCGGTCTAGAGAATAAACTTCGAGAGGTCTGCGTCCTTGGCCAGCGCCGCGACGCGCTCGCGCACAAGTTCGGCGGTGATGGGGACGCTTTCGCCGCCACGGTCGCTGGCGGTGAAGGAGATTTCCTCCAAGAGCTTTTCCATCACGGTGTGCAGGCGCCGGGCGCCGATGTTCTCCACGGTGGAGTTAATCTCGGCGGCGAGATCCGCCAAGGCGTCGATGGCCGCCTCCTCGAAATCCAGCTCCACCGCTTCGGTTTCCATCAGGGCCTTGTACTGGCGGATGAGGCTGTTCTCCGGCTCGGTCAGGATGCGCTTGAAGTCGTCGCGGGACAAGGGCGACAGCTCGACGCGGATCGGCAGCCGGCCTTGCAACTCGGGCAGCAGGTCGGAGGGCCGGGCAAGGTGAAAGGCGCCCGAGGCCAGGAAGAGGATGAAATCGGTGCGCACCGGGCCGTGCTTGGTGGCCACGGTGGTGCCCTCGATCAAGGGCAGGAGGTCGCGTTGCACACCTTCACGGGAGACATCCGCGCCGCCACGATGGTCGGAGCGGGCGGTGATCTTGTCGATCTCGTCAAGGAAAACGATACCGTTCTGCTCCACCGTGCGGATCGCCTCGGCGGTGACGGTTTCCTCGTCGAGCAGCTTGTCGCTCTCCTCGGCCATCAGGATGTCGTAAGATTCCTCGACCTTCATGCGGCGCGGCTTGGTACGCCCGCCGAAGGCCTTACCGAAGATGTCGCCCAGATTGACCATGCCCATCTGGGCGCCGGGCATGCCGGGAATGTCCATAGTGGGCAGCTGCATGCCGCTGGTGTCCTGGACCTGCAGCTCCACCTCCTTATCTGCGAGCTGGCCGTCGCGCAGCATGCGGCGGAACTTGTCGCGGGTATCGGCACTGGCGTTTGCGCCGACCAGGGCATCGAGAATGCGATTCTCGGCGGCGACTTCCGCGCGGGCGGCCACTTCCTTGCGCATACGGTCGCGGGTCATGTGCATCGCCGCTTCCAAGAGGTCGCGCACGATGGATTCCACGTCGCGGCCCACGTAGCCCACTTCCGTGAACTTGGTGGCCTCCACCTTGAGGAAGGGGGCTTGAGCGAGCTTGGCAAGGCGGCGGGCGATTTCGGTCTTGCCCACGCCGGTGGGGCCGATCATCAGGATGTTCTTCGGCAGCACTTCGTCGCGCAGATCCTCGGGAAGCTGCTGGCGGCGCCAGCGGTTGCGCAGGGCGATGGCCACGGCCCGCTTGGCGTCGGCTTGGCCGATGATGTAGCGGTCCAGCTCCGAGACGATCTCGCGCGGAGAAAAGGCGCTGGCGGCGGGCCCGTCATCCCGCGCCGCGCGCGGGCCAGGGGCCTCAGAGGCTTTCGAGGACAATTGACTCATTGGTATAAATGCAGATCCCTGCGGCGATTTTCATGGATTTTCGGGCGATGGCCTCCGCGTCTAGCCCGTCGAGATCGACCAGCGCTCGGGCGGCGGAAAGAGCATAGGACCCGCCGGAGCCGATGCCGATCAGCCCGTCCTCGGGCTCCAGCACATCCCCGGTGCCGGTCAGCACCAAGGAGACCTCGGCGTCGGCTACCGCCATCATGGCTTCCAGGCGGCGCAGATAGCGATCCGTGCGCCAATCCTTGGCGAGCTCAACGCAGGCACGGGTGAGCTGGCCGGGATAGGTTTCCAGCTTCCCCTCCAGGCGCTCGAACAGCGTGAAGGCATCGGCTGTGGCCCCAGCGAAACCGGCGATCACCTTGCCCTCCTTGCCGACGCGGCGCACCTTGCGGGCATTGGATTTGATCACGGTCTGACCCAGGGTGACCTGGCCATCGCCGGCCACCACCACCTGGCCGCCCTTGCGCACCGAGAGAATGGTCGTGCCGTGCCAGATGGCGGGATGAGAGGAAGACTCTCCGGACATGCCCTGTCACATGGCGTAGTCGAGGCCACGGGTCAAGAAGCGATCGCCAATTCGCCGCGACGAGCCCCCGCAGGACAAAGCGTAGGGACATGCTCTTGGAGGACTGGCCGTCGCGGCCCTTGCCTGCTAAAAGGGCGCTCCCCGGCAAGGAGGGCGGAGCCCGCCAGCTTTATCGCGCCGAGACCCCAAGGGGGATCGAAAGCCAGCAAGGAAGGAGCGCTCGGCGATGCGCCAGGCCAGCATCGAACGCGAAACCAAGGAAACCGCCATTTCGGCGAGCGTGGATCTCGACGGCAGCGGCCGCTACGAGATTTCCACCGGGATCGGCTTTCTGGACCACATGCTGGAGCAGCTTTCCCGGCACAGCCTGATCGACATCACCGTGAAGGCCAAGGGGGACCTGCACATCGATTATCACCACACCACGGAGGATACGGGCATCGTCTTGGGCCAAGCGGTCGCCCAGGCCTTGGGGGATCGGGTCGGCATCACGCGCTACGGCGAGGCCTCGATCCCCATGGACGAAACCTTGACCCGTGTGACGCTTGACGCCTCGAACCGCCCCTATCTGATTTGGAAGGTGGAGTTCAGCCGCGACAAGCTCGGCACAATGGATACCGAGCTGTTCAAGGAGTGGTTCCAGGCCTTCGCCCAGAACGCCGGCCTGACTCTTCACGTGGAAACGCTCTACGGCACGAACAACCACCACATCGTCGAGTCTTGCTACAAGGCGCTGGCCCGGGCTTTGCGCGCGGCCATCGAGATCGACCCCCGCAAGGCCGACCAGATTCCCTCCACCAAGGGAAAGCTCTAGATCCGCCGATGACTTGCGTGCCATGACTTGCGTGATCGTCGACTACGGATCGGGCAACCTGCGCTCGGCGGCCAAGGCCCTGGAGCGGGCGGCGCGCGCCGGCGGGCGGGACGAAGCCATCCTGGTCACCGGCGACCCGGAAACCGTCGCCAAGGCCGACCGGCTGGTGCTGCCTGGTGTCGGGGCCTTCGGCGATTGCCTGGCGGGGCTCGAGGCGGTTCCGGGCTTGCGCGACGCGATCGACGAGGTGGCGCGGGTGCGGGCGCGGCCCTTCCTGGGCATTTGCGTCGGCCTGCAGTTGATGGCCGAGCGTGGGCTCGAGCATGGCGTTCACCCGGGTTTCGGCTGGATCGGGGGCGAGGTGCGCGCGCTTGAGCCCGCCGATCCCCACCTGAAAGTGCCGCAGATGGGCTGGAACGAATTGATCCTGGGCGAGCAAGCGGATCATCCCCTCTTGGGGGGCTTGCCGAAGGCAGCACATGTCTATTTCGTGCACAGCTATCATCTCGTCGCGTCGCGCGGCGATGACGTTCTCGCTCGTGCCGACTACGGCGGCCCAATTGTCGCCATGGCCGGCAGGGACAATCTTGCCGGGACTCAATTCCATCCGGAAAAGAGCCAGTCGGCGGGCCTCGCAATCTTGGGAAACTTCCTCACATGGCGACCATGAACGAGCAATCGGACATCTCCCGGCCGGTCAGCACGAGCGTCGAGCGCTTGACCGCGTTCAAGGGGCCGGACCTTCACGATCTTTGCGACGCCGCCGAAGCGGCAATTCTGCAAGGTGGGGGTTTCGGCTGGCTGAAGCCGCCGCCACGGGCAATGATGGAGACCTACTGGAAGGGAATCCTGCTGGTGCCGGAGCGCGATCTCTATGTCGCACGGCTGGATGGAACAATCTGCGGTTCGGCGCAGCTTTTGCGCCCCGCGCCCCAGAACGAGGCAGGGGCGGCGTGTGGCACCCTCACCACTTTCTTCCTTGCACCTTGGGCGCGCGGGCATGGCCTGGCGCTGCGCTTGGTCGAGACGGTCGAGCAAGGAGCCACGGATCTAGGGTTGAGCGTGATGTTGCTGGATGTCCGCGAAACCCAGAAGCGCGCCATTCAGATCTACGACCAGCTGGGCTACCAGCGTTGGGGCAGCAATCCGCGCTATGCCCTGATCGACGGCGAATGGATGGTGGGCCATTATTATTCCAAGGATTTACTGCCTGGAGCGTCCCGGGATGGGACGGGGGAGCAGGAGATGACCGAGTGATTTTGTTCCCCGCCATCGATCTCAAGGATGGCCAGGCCGTGCGCCTTCTGCGCGGCGACATGAACCAAGCGACCGTCTTCAATCCCGATCCTGTCGCCCAGGCGCTGACTTTCATGCGCGCCGGCTTCGAGTGGCTGCATCTGGTGGACCTTAACGGCGCCTTCGCCGGCAAGCCCGTGAACGAGGCCGCGGTCAAGAAGATCCTCACCGTCACCGACCTGCCGATTCAGCTTGGCGGGGGACTGCGCGATCTGGACACCATCGAGCACTGGCTGGCGCTGGGTGTGACCCGCGTGATCTTGGGCACGGCCGCGGTCAAGGACCCGGAGCTTGTCCGCGCCGCCTGCCGGAAGTTCCCCGGCCGTGTCGTGGTCGGCATCGATGCCCGCAGCGGCCGGGTCGCGGTGGAGGGCTGGGCGGAGGAAAGCGACATCACCGCCGGCGAGCTTGCCCTGCGGTTCGCCGACGCCGGGGTCGTGGCCATCGTGCACACTGATATCGACCGGGACGGGGCCCTGGGGGGCGTGAACGTGGAGGCCACCCGCGACCTCGCCGCGACTGTGCCCCTGCCCATCATCGCGTCCGGTGGCGTCTCCTCCCTTGACGACATCGCCGGCCTGATGGCGGCCGACCCGGAGCCCAACGACCTGCGTCCGACGGAGCGGCGCGGCGGAATCGCGGGCGCGGTGATCGGCCGGGCCCTCTACGACGGCCGGATCCATCCCGCCTCCGCCCTGGCGCTCGTACGCGGCGTCGAGGACGATTAGGGCCATGGCACGTTCGGGGGGCCTGGGACACCAATGCTAAAGACTCGCGTCATTCCCTGCCTCGACGTGAAAGACGGCCGTGTCGTCAAGGGCATCAACTTCGCCGATCTGCGCGATGCCGGCGATCCGGTGGAGCAGGCCCGGCTCTACGACGCGGGCGGCGCCGACGAGCTCTGCTTCCTGGACATCACCGCGAGCCACGAAAAGCGCGGCATCCTGCTCGACGTGGTCCGCCAGACCGCGGAGCAGTGCTTCATGCCGCTGACCGTCGGCGGCGGTGTCAGGACCCTGGACGATATCCGCCAGTTGCTGCTGGCCGGGGCGGACAAGGTCTCCATCAACACAGCCGCGGTGGCCGATCCGGATTTCGTGCGCCGCGCGGCGGAGAAGGTCGGCACCCAATGCATCGTGGTCGCCATCGACGCCAAGCGCGCGGAGACCGAAATGTCGGGCAGCAGTGGCTTCGAGGTCTTCACCCATGGCGGCCGCAAGGCCACCGGCCTGGACGCGGTGGAATGGGCCAAACGCATGGTCGAGCTAGGGGCGGGCGAGATCCTGTTGACCTCCATGGACCGGGACGGCACCAAGGCCGGTTTCGATCTGGAGCTTACCCGGGCGGTTTCACAGGCTGTCGGCGTCCCTGTCATTGCCTCCGGAGGTGCCGGCACGCTCGACCACCTCGTCGAAGCCGTGCGCGAGGGGCAGGCGGACGCTGTGCTGGCCGCCTCGATCTTCCATTTCAAGGAAAGCTCCATCGCCGAGGCCAAGGCCCACATGGCGGCGGCCGGCTTGGCCATGCGCCCGGTCGAAGAGGGGTGAGGTGAAGATGACGAAGGGCGAGCCACACCCGTTGGAAATTCTCTACGCCGTGATCGAATCCCGCAAGGAAGCGGACCCGGCGGAGTCCTACACCGCGAAGCTCTTCGCGCGCGGAGAGGCGAAGATCGCCCAGAAACTGGGCGAGGAAGCGGTGGAAACGGTGATCGAGGCGGTGAGCGGCTCCAAGGATGAGCTCACGGCCGAGAGCGCGGACTTGCTTTATCATCTCTTGGTGCTTTGGGCCGCCCGAGGGGTGCACCCAGATGAAGTTTGGGCAAAGCTTGCCGAGCGGGAAGGCGTTTCGGGCCTCATCGAGAAAGCGGCGCGCCGGCCGATCGGAAAGAAGGGGAAGAAATCATGAGCGCTTACGATGACAGCAACATCTTCGCGCGCATCCTGCGCGGCGAGATCCCTTGCGACAAAGTTTACGAGGACGATTACGCCCTAGCTTTCCGGGACATCGCCCCCCAGACGCCGATCCATGTGCTGGTAATTCCCAAGGGCGCCTATGTCTCCGCCGACGACTTCTCCGAGAAGGCCAGCGACGCGGAGATCGCCGGATTCTTCCGGGCGCTGGGCAAGGTGGCGCGGGACCTGGGCGCCGTCGAACCCGGCTACCGCATCCTCGCGAACCATGGCCGCGATGCCCACCAGGAGGTGCCGCATTTCCACATGCACGTCTTCGCGGGCAAGGACCTCGGCCGCATGATCAAGCCGGCGGACAAGTAAAGGGCCGAAAAGACGAATATCTAAAGCCCTGGATTGCCAAGCCTTCGGCTCGCAATGACCGGCTCTCTTTTCGTCATTGCGAGCGTGAGCGAAGCAGTTCAGAGGTATCTGGCTACGCACCCTCGCGCTTAGCCAAGCCTTCCCGAAACGCCGCCAGCTCCACCCGCAGCGCCTTCACCTCTTCCAGGGTCGCGGCGGTGTCGCGCTGGGCCTTGGCCTGCTTTGCGGCCTCGGCCTCTTCCTCCGCCGCGTGTTCCTTGTGCATGGCGTCCACCACGATGCCGATGAAAAGGTTCAAGACCGCGAAGGAAGTCACCAGGATGAAGGGCACGAAGAACGCCCAGGCCTGGGGATAAACCTCCATCACCGGCCGCACGATCCCCATGGACCAGCTTTCCAGGGTCATGATCTGGAAGAGCGAATAGGCCGAGGCGCCGATGGTCCCGAACCACTCGGGGAAGGCCGCGCCGAAAAGCTTGGTCGCCATGACCGAGGCCACGTAGAAGACCAGCGCCAGCAAGCTCAGGATCGAACCCATGCCGGGGATGGCCCGCATCAGGGCGGAAACCACGCGGCGCATCGAGGGCACAGTCGAGACCAGGCGCAGCACCCGCAAGATGCGCAAGGCACGCAGGACCGAGAGGTTGCCGCCCCCCGGCAGCAAGGCGATGCCCACCACCATGGAATCGAAGATGTTCCAGCCATCGCGGAAGAAACGCCCCCGCTGCACCGCGAACTTGGCCAAAATCTCCACAACGAAGACCGCGAGAATCACACCGTCGAGGAGAATCAGATACGGCCCCGCCGCCGCCATAGCCGTGGCGCTGGTCTCCAACCCCAGCACGATGGCGTTGATGACGATCAGCGTGGTGATAAAGCGCTGCGTCGCCGGCCGCGCGAGCAAGCGCCC
>JARFRB010000025.1 GCA_029287455.1 Pelagibius litoralis
GCCCGAGACGGTCGAGGCGACCCATGTCAGCTTATTCGACGGTTCCAACGAAGGGCTCCGAGTCGCCGGGCGGCCGGTCTTCTCCGTCCAACATCACCCAGAAGCCTCGCCCGGCCCGCAAGATTCCCATTATCTCTTCGAACGTTTCGTCGGCCTGATGAAGGCGGCGAAAACGCGAGGCGGAGGAGGATAAGCCCTTAGCCCGTGATTGCGGGGATGCGCCCTCTTCGTCATTGCGAGCGGTCCTTTTCTCCGTCATTGCGAGCCGCAGGCGTGGCAATCCTGAGTTTTGGGTTCCGCGCGCCCGCCGCAACCAGAAACCTCTGGATTGCTTCGCTTCGCTCGCAATGACGGAAAAGAGGCGGCTCGCAATGACGGAAAAGAGGCGGCTCGCAATGACGAAGAAAAGGCCCCGCTCTAGCGCTTGCCCCAAACGCCAAGCTTGCCCCCATCACCCGCGCCTTCGGGATCGCGCAGGAAGGTCAACAGGGTGAAACGCTGCCCTTCGGTGACCGGCGTGGCTTCGTGGATCAGCGAGCAGGAAAACAGTATGGCCCCACCGGCGGGCGGGGCGTAGAGCTGCGGGCCGTACTCCGGAAAGCGCAGGCCGCCGCCCGTGTAGTCGCCGGTGTTCAGGTTCAGCGTCATGGCGTAGATGCGGTCCTGTGTCCCCTCCGTCGTATTGTCCCGATGGGGCCGGAAATAGTCGCCGCGCTCGGCGTCGTAGCAGGTCACCACGAATCGGTCGAAGGCGAAGCGGTCAAGATGAAAGGCCTTGGCCAACTCCGGTCCGACCCTGCGGCTCAGCACGCGCCCAAGCCAGGCCGCGGCGCGCGGGTCCTCCACTTGATGATCACGACGCTTCTTGTAGGCATAATCGACCTTGACGACGTCCTGGCCATCCATATCACGGCCCTGGGCAACGCCTTCCTCGTGGCTGCCGTGCCAAAGCGCGATCAAGCTGGCACAGGCCCCGGAATCCAGAACGTCCGGGACGATCAGAACAGGTGCCGTTCCCGCGCGCAGTTCGGCCGGCCCGGCGGGCGGTCCGCTGGCGAAGGCGGCGAGCGCCCGCGCGGCGAAGCTTTCCTCGGCCGCGTCCAGCACGGTTCCGACCCGCTGGTTCTCGTCCAGCAGAAGACAAACCGGTCGACTGGGATCGCGCCCGAATCCCTTGGCGTAAGGCACGCGAAACCGCCCTTCGGGGTCGGCGAAGACCAGGAAAGGCAAGCTCAGGCCCTCGCTCAACCGCGCGGTTTCCTCCACGCCGCCGTCGAACAAGGCAAAGACGTCCACGCCCAGCTCCTGAAGCCTCGGCCAAGCGTCCGCCAGGGCGGTCAATTCGCCCTCCGCTTCCCGCCAGCCCGCCGGGCAGACCAGCAGGATATTCCGGAAGCCGCGCACGCGCTCGTAGAACACCCACAACAAGCCGTCGGCCGCGGGAAGCACGAAATTGGGCGCTCGATCCCCTGGCCCAAGAAAGCTTTGCACATCCTCGGAAAACATGTCCGGAGTCTAGTGAAGGAGACGCGCGCTCCGCAACCCGCCCGCGGTCGCCTCCATGCTCGCGGTTCCCCTTTCCTTCGGCGGCGCGGCGTGGCATAGCATTGCGCCCGTTTATTTTCCCGCAATCCCCCGAGCGCGCTGGCCGGTTATCGCCCGCGCCGAGGCGGCGCCACGAGATTTTTGGACATGCCCAAACGTAGCGACATTCAGTCGATCCTGATCATCGGAGCCGGCCCGATCATTATCGGTCAAGCCTGCGAGTTCGATTACTCCGGCGCCCAAGCCTGCAAGGCCCTGCGCCAAGAAGGCTACCGGGTCATCCTGGTCAATTCGAACCCGGCCACGATCATGACCGATCCCGGCCTCGCCGACGCGACCTATGTGGAGCCCATCACCCCGGAGTTCGTGGCTCGCGTGATCGAGGCTGAACGGCCGGACGCACTGCTGCCGACCATGGGCGGGCAAACCGCCCTGAACACCGCCCTCGCCCTCTTCCGGGACGGCACGCTGGACCGCTTCGGCGTGGAGATGATCGGCGCCGACGCCGACGTGATCGACAAGGCGGAGGACCGCCTGCGGTTTCGCGAGGCCATGGATAAGATCGGGCTGAAGAGCCCGGCTTCGGTCTTGGTTAACAACTACGAGCACGCGCTGGACGCGCTCAAGGTTGTCGGGCTGCCAGCCATTATCCGCCCCTCCTTCACGCTCGGCGGCACCGGCGGCGGCATCGCCTATAACCGCGAGGAGTTCGAGGAGATCGTGCGCGGCGGCTTGCGGGCGAGCCCGACCGAGGAAGTTTTGATCGAGCAATCGGTGCTGGGGTGGAAGGAGTACGAGATGGAGGTGGTTCGCGACTCCGCGGACAACTGCATCATCATTTGCTCCATCGAGAACGTTGATCCTATGGGGATCCACACTGGCGACTCCGTGACCGTGGCGCCTGCCCTCACCCTGACCGACAAGGAATACCAGATCCTGCGCAACGCCTCGATCGCCTGCCTGCGCGAGATCGGGGTGGATACGGGCGGTTCCAACGTTCAATTCGCCATTCACCCGGAAACCGGGGAACTGGTGGTGATCGAGATGAATCCCAGGGTGTCCCGCTCCTCGGCCCTGGCGTCGAAGGCGACCGGCTTCCCGATCGCCAAAATCGCCGCCAAGCTGGCGGTCGGCTACACCTTGGACGAGCTGGACAACGATATCACCAAGGTCACCCCCGCCTCCTTCGAGCCGACGATCGACTACGTCGTGACCAAGATGCCCCGCTTCACCTTCGAGAAGTTCAAGGGGACCGAACCGCTGCTGACAACCTCCATGAAGTCCGTCGGCGAGGCCATGGCCATCGGCCGCTGCTTCCAAGAGTCGCTGCAAAAGGCGCTGCGCTCCATGGAAACCGGCTTGAGCGGATTGGACGAGGTTCAGCTTCCAGGCGCGGTGGACAGCAATGGAAACGTGGACCGCGAAGCCGTGCTTACCGCCTTGGCGCGCCCCCTGCCCGACCGGCTGTTGTCCGTGGCGCAAGCTTTCAGGTATGGCCTGGACGTGGAGGAAATCTACGGCGCCACCCGCATCGACCGCTGGTTCCTGAGGCAGGTAGAGGATCTGGTCGACCATGAGGAGCGCGTTCGCCGCGACGGCCTGCCCTCCGATAAGCCGGGTTTACTCGCCCTGAAGCGCCGGGGTTTCTCCGACCATCGCCTGGCCAGCCTCGCGGAACTTTCGGAAGACGCGGTCGCGCTGAGGCGCCGGGATGTTGGGGTGGAGCCGGTGTTCAAGCGGATCGACACCTGCGGCGGCGAGTTTCCGTCGCTGACCCCCTACATGTACTCCACCTACGAAGGCGATGGCCAGAACGCCCCGGACTGCGAGTCCGACCCGAGCCACCGTAAAAAGGTCATGATCCTGGGCGGGGGCCCCAACCGGATCGGCCAGGGGATCGAGTTTGACTATTGCTGCGTTCACGCGGCCTACGCGCTCAAGGAAGCCGGCTTCGAGACCATCATGGTCAATTGCAATCCGGAAACTGTTTCCACGGATTACGACACCTCGGACCGCTTGTACTTCGAGCCCTTGACCGCCGAGGACACGGTGGAGATCGCGCGTGTGGAGCAGCGCCGCGGCACTTTGCTCGGCGTGATCGTCCAGTTCGGCGGGCAGACCCCCCTCAAGCTGGCCCACGCGCTAGAGCACGCCGGCATTCCCATTCTCGGCACCACGCCGGACGCCATCGACCGCGCGGAGGACCGGGAAAGGTTCCAAGCGCTGCTCGGCGCCCTCGATCTCAAGCAGCCCGCCAATGGTATCGCCAAGACCCTGGACGACGCGCTAGCGGCGGCGGAAAACATCGGATATCCGGTGCTGCTTCGCCCCTCCTATGTCCTCGGTGGGCGCGCGATGGAGATCGTGCATGGCAAAGAAGAGCTTGAGAGCTACATGTCCACGGCCGTGAAGGTCTCCGGCAAGAACCCGGTTCTGATCGACAGTTATCTGCGAGATGCCACGGAAGTGGACGTGGATGCCGTGAGCGATGGCGCCGAGGTCTTTATCGCCGGTGTCATGGAGCATATCGAGGAGGCCGGTATCCACTCCGGCGACTCCGCCTGTTCCCTACCGCCGCACAGCCTGCCGCCGGAGGTGGTTGCCGAGATCGGGCGGCAAACGGGCCTGCTGGCTAAGGAACTTGGCGTCGTCGGGCTGATGAACGTTCAGTTCGCCGTCCGCCAGGGCGAGATCTTCATCCTCGAAGTAAATCCTCGCGCCAGCCGCACCGTGCCCTTCGTGGCGAAGGCAACCGGAGTTCCCATCGCCAAGATAGCGGCGCGCGTGATGGCGGGCGCCAAGCTCGCGGAGTTCGACCTCTCGCAGTCCAAACGGGCCCACGTCGCGGTCAAGGAGGCTGTCTTCCCCTTCGCGCGCTTCCCCGGGGTGGATGTGGTGCTGGGGCCGGAGATGAAGTCGACCGGCGAGGTCATGGGCCTGGACAACGATTTTTCCCGCGCTTTCCTGAAGTCGCAGCTTGGCGCGGGGGTGCGCCTGCCGGACAGCGGACGGGTCTTCATCTCCGTCAAGGACCGCGACAAGCCCGCGCTGGCGCAACTGGCGGGATTCATCATGGATCTGGGCTTCGAGGTCATCGCCACGCGCGGGACGGCGCGTTTCCTGACCGATCAGGGCCTTGAGGTGGAGCAGGTCCTGAAGGTGCGCGAGGGTCGCCCGAACGTGGTCGATCGGATGATCTCCGGGGACATCAAGCTGGTGATCAACACCACCGAGGACCGCAAGGCAATCGCCGATTCCTTTCCGATCCGCCGCACCGCCCTGACCAACGCCATTCCCTACTACACCACGGTGGCGGGGGCACAGGCGGCGGTACAGGCGATCGCGGCCCTGAAATCGGGTCAGCTTGAAGTCGCGCCCTTGCAGTCGTACTTTAAGAGTTCCTTTTAAGGACCCGTGCTAGGATTCCGGCTCGGAAAGCCGTGTGACGCGGATTTCCCGGATATCTTCCGCAGATCTTGATGGTGGGATGCCATGTCGATGGTAGGTTCGAACATGCAAGAAAAGTTTCCAATGACGGCCGAAGGCTACGCGCGGCTTGACGAGGAGTTGCGGCACCTGAAGAACACGGCCCGCCCGGAGGTCATCAAGGCAATCGCCGAAGCCCGCGAGCACGGCGATCTCTCCGAGAACGCCGAGTACCACGCGGCCCGTGAACGCCAATCATTCATCGAAGGCCGGGTGGCCGAGCTGGAGGACAAAATCTCGCGCGCGCAGGTCATCGACCCCGCCAAGCTCACCGGTGACACCGTGAAGTTCGGGGCCACCGTCACCGTGGTCGACGAAGACACCGACGAAGAGACGACCTACCAGATCGTGGGCGAAAGCGAAGCCGACGTGAAGCAAGGCCGGATTGCGATCACCAGCCCCATCGCCCGCGCGCTCGTTGGCAAGTCGGTCGGCGATTCCGTTGAGGTCGCGACCCCGAGGGGCGCCAAGGCCTACGAGATTCTGAAAGTCGCCTTCGTCTGAGGCGGCGTGCCCGGAAGCGGGCGCCGGAGTGCCTGTACCAGAGAATCCGGGCCCGGGGATCCGCCAGCGGGTTTGCCTGAGACACGCGATTTCGTATTCTTCCCCTGGGCGCGCTTTCGCCGCGCTGGCCCTCCTTTGGTCGAGTGCCCTGTGAAAGTGTGCAACCTGGCCGCATGGGCTTGGCGCCGTTCCGTTTAAGTGCGCGGGCGAGACACCAGGCCGCTTAGGAGGAGATCATGAGTCGTTTCCCCAGCTTGGCCCTTGCATGCCTGGCCGCCCTGATCTTCGCTGGAGGCGGCCGAACCGCCGGCGCGGTTACCTTGTCCATGTCCTGCGGCGCCGTCGGACTGGAACTTGAGCTCTGCCGCAAAGCGGCCGAGGCTTGGAGCCAAGAAAGCGGTCACGAGGTCAAAATCGTCTCCACGCCAAACTCTTCGACCGAGCGTTTGGCCCTTTATCAGCAGATCCTGGCTGCGCAAGCCGGCGACATCGACGTTCTTCAGGTGGACATCGTATGGCCAGGATTGCTGGGCTCGCACTTCGTCGATCTCAATGACTATATCGGGGCGGAGACCGTTGAGGCGTTCTTTCCGGCGCTGATCGCGGCCAACACGACGGCGGAGGGCGCTTTACTGGCCCTACCGCTCTATACGGACGCTGGCATGCTCTATGCCCGGCAGGACCTGCTCGAAAAATACGGCCTGAACATGCCCGACACCTGGGAGGCCCTCACCCAGGCCGCCGAAATCATCCAAGCAGGGGAGCGGGCGGCGGGGAACGCGGATTTCTGGGGCTACGTCTGGCAAGGGCGCGCCTACGAGGGCCTGACTTGCAACATTCTCGAGTGGGTCCACAGCCACGGGGGCGGCAGCTTCGTGGAAGAGGACGGCACGATCTCCATCGCCAACCCGCAAGCCCAAGAGGCGCTGAGCCTCGCTGCCTCCTGGGTTGACACCATCAGCCCGACCGGCGTGCTCAACTACAGCGAAGAGGAGGCGCGCGGGGTCTTTCAATCGGGCAATGCCGCCTTCATGCGAAACTGGCCCTACGCCTGGGCCCTCGGCAACGCCGAGGATAGCCTGGTCAAGGGCAAGATCGCGGTCGCCCCACTGCCGCGCGGTCCCGAGGGCGAAAGCACGGCGACGCTTGGCGGCTGGAGCCTGGCCGTCTCGCGCTATTCCAAGCACCCGGAACTGGCCGCCGACCTGGTCAAGCACATGACAGGGGTGGCGGAGCAGAAGCGCCGCGCCCAGGAAAGCGCCTACAATCCTACCCGGCCGGCCCTCTACCAGGACGCGGACATCCTGGCCGCCAACCCGTTCTTCGCCACCCTGCCAGAGATTCTGGATAAGGCGGTGGCACGCCCCTCCACTGTGACCGGGCGCCACTACAACCGGGTCTCCAATGCGATCTGGAGCACGGTGCACGCGGCACTGTCCGGCGAAGCCCCGCCGGAGTCGCAGACCGAAGCGCTGGAGGCGCGCCTGCGGCGGATCGGCCGCGGCGGACGGTGGTAGGGAGGCGGCGCCGATGACGCAGGCGGCGATGACGGGGGCGGTGCGCAAGACCCCCGCCGCCTCTCGTTTGACCCGACAGCGGGCCCGGGCCGCCTGGCTTTTCCTGGCGCCGTCGCTGCTGGTGCTCATCCTGGTCGCCGCCTGGCCATTGCTGCGCACATTCGCCTACGGGTTCACCGACGCCAATCTGGCCGATCCGGGTGCCGCGGCGTTTATCGGCTTCGAGAACTACCGCTTTCTTCTGACCGACCCTTTGTGGTGGCGCTCGGTCTGGAACACGGTTTTCTTCACCGTCGTGGCGGTCTCGCTGGAGATGGTGATCGGCACGATCATCGCTCTTGCCCTGAACGCCGCCGTTCCCTGGCGAGGGGGCCTGCGAGCGGCGGTCCTCATTCCCTGGGTGATCCCCACCGTGGTGGCGGCGCAAATGTGGGGCTGGATGTATCACGACATCCACGGCGTGCTGAACGAGATCCTGGTGGGGCTGGGACTGATCGAAGCCAAGCTCGCCTGGACGGCGGATCCCGACCTTGCCATCTGGGCGGTGATCTTCACCGACGTCTGGAAAACCACGCCCTTCGTAGCCTTGCTGGTGCTTGCCGGCCTGCAGATGGTGCCGCGCGACATCCTGGAGGCCGCGAAGATGGATGGCGTTTCCGGGTTCAAGCTGTTCTTCGGCGTGATCCTGCCTCTCATCCGCTCGGCTGTCCTGGTGGCCGCTCTCTTCCGGATCCTGGATTCCTTGCGGATCTTCGACGTGATCTACGTTCTGACCGGCAACAACGAGCGCACCATGAGCATGTCGGTCTATGCCCGCCAACAACTGGTGGACTTCCAGGACGTGGGCTTCGGCTCGGCCGCCACCAGCCTGCTCTTTGGCATCGTTGCGCTGGTCTCGGTGGTCTACTTGATGCTGGGGCGCCTCGAACTCATGCGAGAGGACTAGGACCCATGCGGCTCGGTTACGCCCAGCGAAGGAGATTGAAGCGCATCGGCTTTTGGGCCTTGGCCGCGGTGATCGTGATCTACACCGTCTTTCCCTTCTATTGGTCCATTGTCACCTCAATGAAGACCGGAAGCGCGCTTTTTTCCGTCGACTTGCTGCCGCCGGACCCGGTTTGGGAGAACTATCACCTGATCTTCGCCGAACAGCCCTTCGCGCGAAACATCGGAAATTCGGTTCTGGTGGCCGTGGCGGTGGTCGCCTTGTCCCTCGCCCTTGCCGTCACCGCAGCCTTCGCCTTTGGGCGCCTGCGCTTTCGCGGCCGGGTGGGCTTGCTGCTGGCGATCCTGGCGGTTTCCATGTTTCCGCAGGTGGCCGTCTTGTCCGGCATGTTCACCTTGGTGCGCTGGCTTGGGCTCTTTAACTCGCTCTTCGCGCTGATCCTGACCTACTTGATCTTCACCCTTCCATTTACGGTCTGGGTGCTGACCACCTTCATGCGCGAACTGCCGAAGGAATTGGAGGAAGCGGCGATCGTCGATGGCGCGAAGCCGCTGACCATCTTGACCCGGATCTATCTACCCTTGCTGGTGCCCGCCTTGGCGACCACCGGGCTGCTCGCGTTCATCGTCGCATGGAACGAATTCCTCTTCGCGCTCACCTTCACCCTGTCCAACGAAATGCGCACCGTGCCGGTGGCCATCGCGCTGATGACCGGCGGCAGCCAGTACGAACTGCCCTGGGGCCAGATCATGGCCGCCTCGGTGGTGGTGACCCTGCCGCTAATCGCACTGGTGCTGGTCTGCCAGCGCATGATCGTGTCGGGCTTGACCGCCGGCGCCGTGAAGGGATAGGCGGCATGGCGCGCATCGGGCTCTCCCAAGTGACAAAGCGGTTCGGCGGCACCGAGGCGGTTAGCGGGCTCGATCTGGATATCGCGGATGGCGAATTCGTTGTGGTCGTGGGCCCCTCGGGCTGCGGCAAGTCGACCTTGCTGCGCTTGGTCGCCGGCCTTGAGGATGTATCGAGCGGAGACGTGCGGATCGACGGGCAAGTGGTGAACGATCTGCCCCCGCCCGAACGCGGCATCGCCATGGTGTTCCAAAGCTACGCCCTCTATCCGCATATGACGGTCCGCAAGAACATGGCTTTCGGTCTCTCTCAGGCGAAGCTGCGACGAGAGGAGATCGACCGGCGGGTGCGCGCGTCCGCCACGCGGTTGAGAATCGAGGACTTGCTCGACCGTAAGCCCAAGTCCCTGTCCGGCGGGCAGCGTCAGCGGGTAGCGATCGGACGGGCCATCGTGCGCGAGCCCAAGCTCTTCCTCTTCGACGAGCCCCTATCGAACCTGGACGCCGCCCTGCGCGTGGAGATGCGCATGGAAATCGCGAAACTGCGGCGCGACCTCAATGCCACAGTCCTCTATGTCACTCATGATCAGACCGAAGCCATGACCCTGGCCGACCGGATCGTGATTCTCAACCAAGGCCGGGTCGAGCAAGTCGGAGAGCCGCTGGAGCTCTACCGTCGGCCTCGGAACATTTTCGTGGCGGGTTTCATCGGCACACCGGCGATCAATCTGCTGCCCTGCACCCTGGGCTCCGGCGCCGAGGGCACCGTTATCGTTCT
Source organism: Pelagibius litoralis (assembly GCA_029287455.1). GTDB lineage: Bacteria > Pseudomonadota > Alphaproteobacteria > Kiloniellales > DSM-21159 > JARFRB01. The sequence goes on from JARFRB010000025.1 coordinate 9,625, forward strand.
GCCCGGCGACCGGACAATGCCGCTGCCGGAGACCCTGAGAGCCTGCTTTGGGGCGGGCGAGGTGCCGTCGCGGATCACACTGGGCTGGCGGCCGGAGGCGGTTAACCTGCGCGGCGGCACCGGGGGCCGGAAAGACGCAATCACACTGGGTGTCGAGGTCGAGACGGTGGAACACCTCGGGGCGGAAACCTTCGTTCACGCAAGACTCGATCAACGCACGATCGTAACAGCGACGGCCGGGGCGAATTTTCAAGCCCAACCGGGGCAGCGCGTCGCGTTCGAGCTTCCGCTGAACCGCTGTCACGTCTTCGATGGCGAGGGCGCCACCCTGCACCACCCGTCGTCTGGAGAAGAGGGTTAGAGCTTAATCGCCGCCCGCCGAGACCTGCCCCTCCGCGGTGCTGATCGGCACGCCCGGGCGGTCGACGGCCGTCCGGATGACCTGAAGGGTCAAGACCGTCGCCACGTGGGGAGCACCGGTTAGCCGCTGAGTAAGCTCGTTTTCATGAGGCGTATCGCGCGCGACCAGCTTCAAGAGAAAATCATGTGGGCCGCGCAGCATGCTGCAAAATCGCACCTCGGGCCAAGCCCCGACATGCTGCTCGAAAGCCGTCAACACGGTCTCGTTCTGGCTATCCAAGCCAACCAGCGCGAAAAACTGCACTTCGAAGCCCAAGGCCTCGGCATCCAAGTCCGCGTGATAGCCCTTGATGAAGCCCGCATCTTCAAGCGCGCGGACCCGGCGCAGACACGGCGGCGCCGAAATTCCAGCACGCCGCGCGAGCTCGACGTTCGTGACCCGTCCGTCGTCTTGTAAGTCGTTTAGAATGCGAAGGTCTATCGTATCCAACTTTTCACGACGCATGTCGGCTCCTTGATCGCCAAGAACCGCGACTTGGCATTAGCCACCGCTCGCGCCGTCTTGGTTTTGATATAGAACACCCGGATTTCATCTACTTTTGATAATTATATTACTCAGAATCACCGGGCGACAAGGGACTTCGGGCGCCAAACATTGATATTTGAAAGAGATTCCTGGCCCCACTATAGGACCGCGGCGAAGAATCAGCGGGGGAGCCGGCAAGCGCCGAGCAAGCAAGGGCCGAAATGCCGCTCCTGGACGGTCATGCCTGGTGTGAATTGAGCCCTCGGCACCATGGTTATTTGCCGCTTCGAAGACACCGCTTCCGGGACTGGAGAATGCATTAAGCATACTCAAGCATTGACCATTTTTGCCAAATGGGGCATCAAACAACGAAGATATCAAAGTATTGCCGGTCCATGGCGAGCTGGGGGGCCTAGAGATGTATCATCCCACTGACGTGCACATCGGACGTAAAATGCGCGAAAAGCGTGTTGCGCTCGGCATGAGCCAAGCGGCCTTGGCGGAAAAGCTGGGAATCACCTTCCAGCAGGTCCAGAAATACGAAAGCGGAGCGAACCGCATTGGCGGCAGCCGCTTGTGGGATATCAGTCAAGTGCTGCGCGAGCCGATCGGGTACTTCTATGAAGGGCTTCGCGAAGGCCAGGCGGGGGGGCAAGCCGAAGAAGACACCCTGCCGCTGAGCAAGCAAACCTTGGAGCTTGCCCGGGCCATCAACTCGATCCCCGAGGGCAGCGTCAAGGAAGAGGTCATGCAGCTCGTGAAGGCCTTCGCCAGGATTTCCTGAGCTCTTGGACTCGGCCCTCCGGAAGCGGCCCTTCGGAAGCGGTAAGCAGACATCACGTCGCTTGTAACAGCGCAAGCGGATACCTATCCTGTTAGATGTGGCGGCGGCGCGTCGAGAACGTCCGGCGCTAGGCGCAACGTCCGGGTCCGAGGGTCCTCCCAATGAGCGAGACAAAACACAGTAAGGTCCTGATCCTTGGGTCGGGGCCGGCGGGCTACACAGCCGCTGTTTACGCGGCGCGGGCGAACCTCAAGCCGGTGCTCGTGCAAGGAATCCAACCCGGCGGACAGCTCTCGATCACGACCGACGTGGAGAACTACCCCGGGTTCGCGGAAGCCATTCAGGGCCCTTGGCTGATGGAGCAGATGGCCGAGCAGGCAAGCCGTGTCGGCACGGAGCTGGTGTCAGACCTGATTGTCGAGGTGGATCTGGAGGCGCCCCCCTTTAAGTGCATCGGCGACTCGGGACTGGTCTACACCAGCGACACTCTGGTGGTTGCCACGGGCGCCCAAGCGCGTTGGCTGGGCCTCGACTCGGAAAAGGCCTTCATGGGGGCCGGCGTTTCCGCCTGCGCAACCTGTGACGGCTTCTTCTATCGGGATCGGCAGGTGGCGGTGATCGGCGGCGGCAACACCGCGGTCGAAGAAGCCTCGTTCCTCACCAACTTCGCCACGAAAGTGACGCTCGTCCATCGCCGGGACAAGCTGCGCGCGGAAAGCATCATGCAAGACCGCTTGTTCCGTAACCCGAAGATCGAGGTCGTTTGGGATAGCGTGCTGGACGAAGTCTTGGGAGACACGAACCCACCGGGGGTGACCGGCATCAAACTGCGCAACGTCAAGACCGGCGCGCTCGAGGAGCGGGCCGTTGAAGGGGTGTTCGTGGCCATCGGCCACGATCCGGCCACCCAGCTTTTCCGGGGCAAGCTGGAGATGGATTCCGAGGGCTACATCCTCACGCGTCCGGATTCGACGGCGACCGGCATCCCCGGAGTCTTCGCCGCGGGGGACGTTAAGGACAAGATCTATCGCCAAGCCGTAACGGCGGCCGGTATGGGATGCATGGCCGCCCTTGAGGCCGAGCGCTACCTCGCGGGCCGTGAGGCGGAGGCACCCGCCGGGGACAGCCAGCCTGAAACACCGGTTGCCGCGGTCGGCGAATGACGCCGCTCATGCCCCGTAGGCTTTCTCTCGGCTGCGAGCCTTGCCCTGGCCCCCTCGGGGGCTTGGTGGCCGCGTAGCGGACCGGTCCAGGGGGCGGGAAGAGATGGACTGGGATAAACTGCGGATCTTCCATGCGGTTGCCGAGGCCGGCAGCTTTACCCATGCCGGCGAAAGCTTGAACGTCAGCCAATCGGCCGTAAGCCGCCAAATCAGCGCGCTCGAAGACAGTCTGCGCGTTGCCTTGTTTCACCGCCACGCGCGGGGCTTGATCCTGACCGAACAAGGCGAGCTGCTCTATCGCACCGCCCACGAGGTCTTCGGCAAGCTCGCCATGACCGAAGCCTTGCTGACGGAAAGCAAGGACCGGCCGAGCGGTCGGCTGAAGATCACCACGACCGTGGCCTTCGGCTCCACCTGGCTCGCGCCGCGGATGCGCGAATTCATGGAAGTCTATCCGGAGATCGAGGTCCACCTCATCTTGGATGATCGCGAACTCGACCTGTCAATGCGCGAGGCCGATGTGGCGATTCGGATGTCGCCACCCCGTCAAGCCGACCTCATACAAAGGCATCTTCTGACGATGCATGTTCATGCCTATGCCTCGGTCGGCTATCTGAAGCGCTATGGATTGCCGCAAACGGTCGATGAACTGAACGATCACCGCATCGTCGTTTACGGAGAGGACACGCGCCCGCCGGTGCCTGACGTCAATTGGCTACTTCGGCTTGGCGCGCCGCAGGGGCGCATGCGCTCAGCGGCCATGACGGTGAACAATGTCTACGCAATCATGCAGTCGGTGTCCGCAGGCGCGGGCATCGGCGCCCTGCCGGAGTTCATGGTTCGTGAAGGCGCCGAACTGGTGCACATCCTGCAAGAGTCCGAGGGACCACGGATCGACGCCTACTTCGTCTACCCCGAGGAACTTCGCGGAACTCAGAGGATCGAGGTCTTCCGCGATTTCCTGCTCCGCCAGGTTGCTCAATCACGATTCTGACGCGCGACGCCCCAGCGCGACTCGGGCAGTCACGTCAAACTAAAAAGGCAAACGCAAGAAAAATTATTTCTTGTAAAAATTGTTTTACCGATTTTATATACGATTTTTCCGCGTAATACTGTTGCGATTTCGGTACAGTTGTGTAGCTATGCAACAGTTGCATGGCTCCACTGTGCCATTTGAGATAGACAGGCGCCGTTTCGACGCCCAAATTTGAGCCATGGATGTTGCGTTGCAGCATTCTCCGAGTTTGCTGGCAGCCCATCGCCAGCCTTCGGATCCGGGGTTACCCCCGGATAGAGGGCCCCGAGCGCGCCCCCCGTGCTTTGTGGGTCCTACGTCTCCCAGACGTGAAGCCTCCCTGTTCAACTTGCCGGGATCTCTTGATCCCGGCATTTCTTTTTTTGGCCTTGGGCGCCGGACTTTCCCGATTAAGAGTGTGGCCCTCCCCTACCTTCTCGTGGGCTTAACGACAGCAAAGCGTGATACCCTAACGTCAACTTGTCCAAGTGATCGAAAGGATTGTGCGCATGCTTCGCTACGCCCACCGTCACCTCGCCAAAACTACCGCGCTCTTGGGCTTCCTCGCCGCAGTGGCGTGCGGGTCCATGGCCTACGCGCAGGCGGATGTCATCGCGGAGCGGCAGAAGCTGATGAAGGAAATCGGCGATGGAATGAAGGCCTTGGCGCCGGTCTTCAAGGGCACCGAAGCCTTGGGTGAAAAGGCCGAAGCATCGGCAAAACTCATCGAAGCGAATTTCTCCAAAGCGCGCGACCTGTTCCCGGCCGGCAGCACCTCCAAGGACAGCGATGCCTTGGAGACCATCTGGAGCGAGAATGCCGGTTTTCTGACTGGGTTCGACAAGGCTGAGGAGTCGGCGGCAGCCGTGGTGGAGGCCTCCGCGCGCAAAGAGGACGCCGATTTCAAGGCCGCTCTGGCGAAGCTGGGACAAACCTGCAAGTCCTGTCACGAAAAGTACCGGAAGCCCTCAAACTAAGGCAGGGCCGATAGCACCATGCCACGGCCATCCTGGCTCCGGATCCTGCTTGGGGTCTGCGTCCTTGGGGCGTTTGGTCTGGGTGCGGCCCTTTGGGTGACACGCCCCGAGCCGCTAGCCGCGAACAAGCTGCCGGCGGACCATGTTGACGATGTGGAGAATGGCCGGGAACTGTTTCTCGTCGGTGGCTGCCTGTCATGCCACGGGCCGGATCCGGCACAGAATCCACAGGCCGACACGGCGCTTCCCTCGGGCGGCAAGCCCCTGCCGACCCCGGTCGGCACGTTCTTTCCACCCAACTTGACGCCCGATCCGGAAACCGGAATTGGAGACTGGAGCCCCGAGACCTTCGCGAATGCCATGCTGCGGGGTGTGTCGGCGAACAGCGAACACCTTTTCCCGGCTTTTCCCTACACGTCGTACCAGCATATGACCGTGGAGGACGTTCTCGATCTGCGCGCCTATTTGATGAGCCTGCCGGCGGTCCGCCAAGCACCTCGTGGCGACTCGGTTCCCCTCAGCGCCATTGCCCGGCCGTTCATCGGATTGTGGAACCTCCTGGCCCTTGACGGGAAGAACTTCGAACCCGATCCCACGCGCCCAGCGAGCTGGAACCGGGGCGCATACCTGGTCGAGGCGCCCGGCCACTGCGGTGAATGCCATACGCCGCGTGATATCTTCTTGGTGCCGGAACGCAGCCGCTACTTGGAAGGCGGCCCTCACCCGAGCGAAGCGGGCAAGGTGCCGAGCCTCCGCGGATTGGTCGGCGGCCGCGCCTACGCCACCAGCGAAGACCTTTACGACGCGTTCAAGTACGGCGAAATGTTCGGCTATGATGGGCTATCAAGCGGCGGAATGGGCCAGGTACAAGCCAACCTGGCAAGCATTAACGACAGCGATCTGCGCGCGATCGTCGACTACCTTGCATCGCTGAAATAGAGGGCGAGGCCAGCGCAGGGCGGGCGAAATCTCGAGCCTAGGCGTCGCGGATATACTCGACCGCCTCGCCATCCTTCTTGAACAAGCCCTTCACCCAGTCGCCCGTTTCGTCGTACCAGATGTGGCCGGCCATAGTCGGCGTCACGAAGCGGTACTTGCGGGCCTCCTCGACACCCTCGGGCACGTCGACCTTGTCCTTGCCCTCGAATTGGGTGCTGACGTTCATCACGTCACCGTTTTGCGAATCCAAAACCCGCCGTTCGTCGAGAATCTTGGGCGACCAAAGCGTGTTCGACGTCATCACGTTATGCGGCGCGATGACGTGGCCGAACTTGCCTTGGGTCTCGAAACCCTCGGCGGTTCGCGTGCCGCTCATCTCCACATCCTCGCCATCGTCGTGAGTCCGGCTGGCGACGGATTGCAAAAACCCTTCACGCCAAACCTCTTGACCTTCGTGCTCGTAACGATAAGCCGTGATGAAGGCCACCTTCACAAGCATGTCGACGCTCGTCGTGACCGTGAAGCTGCCATTGCCACCCATCGGCACGATGGTCTGAACGTGACGGCCGATATCGGAACCCTGCCAAAAGATCTTGAAGGACAAGGATTCCTGCACTGGAGGAGCCAAATCGGATGCCATAACCAGCCCAGGCGTTAAGCCGGCTGCGCAGCCCATCAAGCTGCCACTCAAGAATCCTCTGCGCGACACGTGCCCAAAAACCGCGCGCCCGTCTCGCGAAGACGCTCCGACCCGCCTCTTCATAGCCTTCTTTCGTCCCTAAAGCAGGAATAAAGGTATCTACTAACATATTTCACCGCTGTTTGCATCCATCAAATGCCAACAGCTGAAAAACAATGTCGCGAAACAAAGGGTTATAGCATGCAGCCCACCCTAGGAGGGAGGGCTGGAAACTCTCCATAAAATGGAAATTCCGCGCCTGTGCGGGCTACATGAAAAGCCGCTCGTTCTGCTTGTCCGCATAGAGGTCCGCTACGAACTCGCCATAACCGTTGTAAAGCTGCGTGGGCACGCGTTCGTCGGAACCCAAGACTTGTTCGGTCGCCTGGCTCCAGCGGGGATGCGCAACTTCGGGGTTAACATTCGCCCAAAAGCCGTACTCGCTGCCCTGCAGCTCCTCCCAAAAGCCGACCGGCCGCTTATCGGTGAACTCGAAGGCAACAACCGATTTGATGCACTTAAAGCCGTATTTCCAAGGCGTCACCAACCGCAAAGGCGCGCCATTCTGCCGGGGGATCGGCTTGCCATATAGGCCGGTCGCAATGAAGGCGAGCTCATTCGTCGCCTCCTCGATTGTCAAACCCTCCACGTAGGGCCAAGGGTACCAGGACGCCCGCTGACCACGCATCACATCCGGGTCGTGGAGGGTGGTCATCTTGAGATACTTCGCCCCGGAAAGCGGTTTGGCGAATTCCACGAGCTGACGCAGCCCAAAGCCGCTCCACGGCACCGCCATCGACCAAGCCTCGACGCAGCGGTGGCGGTAAAGCCGCTCTTCCAAGGGCATCTTCGCAAGAAGCTCGTCGACGCCCATCTCGAAGGGCTGTTCCACCAAACCATCGAAGCGCACCATCCAGGGGCGAATAGGCAACTGCTGCGCTGCGCGATGGATGTTCTTGGACGAGCCGAACTCGTAAAAGTTGTTGTAGGTAGTCGCCAACTCCTCGTCCGTCACCGGGCGGTCGAGCTTATAGCGCAGGTTGTGCGTCACCGGATAAAGCCCGGCGGAAGGATCGGGCTTCGGATCGGCGGCCGCGACCAGCACCGCATCGCCCGCCTCGGCCACGTTATCGTCGCAGGCCGACAGGACGGACCCCATACCAAGGATCAACGGCGTCGCCACCATGCCTTGCAGGAGCCGCCGGCGATCACGGTAGACCGCTTCCGGCGTCGCCTCGCGCTCGCTCATCTCCCAACCGCGCTTGACCCGAATTAACATGGCGTGCTCCTCACACAATCAGCATACTGACCTGTTCGCAGGCAAAATAAGCCAAACGCCGAGCTATTCCAGTCAACTTGCCGCGAGGTTGGCGTCATCCAGCCTATTCAGGCCGGCCTATTCGTGATCGCGGATTTCCCCTTCACTGTAGAGAAATTCGTCCAAATACTTGGCGAAGGTGGGGTTGTTGCGCCGCATCCACTCCAGCACCATGGCCGCGTGCTCCATCTCCTCGCGCATGTTGTGGAGCAGGATTTCCTTGAGAGCAGGATCGTCGCAATCGTCGGCGCGCTGGCGGTACCAATCCACCGCCTCCAGCTCTTCCATCAGCGAAGAGATGGCCTGGTGCATCGCCAGGGTTTCCTTGGACAAACGCTCGCGTGGGGCGTGGAGACTTTCGCTGGACACTTCGCATTCTCCCATGTCGTGATATGCCGAGATCGAAACCCTGGCCGGGTGCGCTTGAAGCGGGACAGGGACGAGGTACACTCGCGCCATTCATAGCCCCTGGAGATGGCGGTGCAACCCCATATCGGCCCGGAGCGGAAGCGCAGGGGGCTAGGGCGCTATCGCCAGGCAATGGGCGAAGGGGGGAGGACCCACATGGCGTTTCGAATTCTCGGTCTCGATCATCTGGTCTTGCGGGTCCGTGACGTAGCCTCCATGAGCGCGTTCTATTGCGACGTGCTGGGATGCACACCCGAGAAGACACAGGCTGAAATTGGGCTCTATCAACTGCGCGCCGGCCGGGCTCTGATCGATCTGGTGGACGTCGACGGCAAGCTCGGGCGGGCGGGCGGCGGACCTCCGGGGCCGGAGAATTTGAATCTCGATCATTTTTGCTTGCGCATCGAACCCTTCGAACCCGAGGCAATCCGAGCGCAGCTGGCGACTCATGGCATCGAGATGGGCGAGGTCGTTAGCCGCTACGGCGCCGAGGGGGACGGACCCTCGATCTACATACAAGATCCGGAGGGCAACACGGTCGAGCTGAAAGGCCCGCCCGGCGCGGTGACGCTGCTCGCCTAACTTACCTAAAACAACCCCCCAAGAAGCAGCATCAAGGCGAAACCCGAGAGCAGGCCAAAGGTCGCGCGTGTCTCATGGCCCTTGCGGTGGGTTTCGGGAATCATCTCGCCTCCTACCACGAAAATCATCGTTCCCGCCGCGAAGGCCAGCGCCCAGGGCAGGATGGGCTGCACGAAGGCCACGGCCGCGGCACCGATCAGACCCCCCACCGGCTCCACCAATCCCGTCAACAAAGCAATCATGAAGGCGAAAGCAGCACTATGGCGAAGCGCCACCAAGGCCAAGGCCACGACAAAGCCTTCCGGCATGTTTTGGATCGCGATTCCGATGGCAAGAGCCATGCCCTTGCCCAAATCCGGCTGGCCGAAACCCGCGCCCACCGACAGCCCTTCCGGGAAGTTGTGCAACGTGATGGCGGCAACGAAAAGCCAGAGCCGCTTGGTCAGCACCCCGTCGATCCCTTCCCGGCCTTTGAAGAAATGCTCGTGCGGAATGAAGCGATTTGCGATCCAGAAGACCCCGCCTCCCAGCATCAGCGCTGCCGCAACCGTCACGCTCGCCCCAAATGGGCTGGCGCCCCGTCCTGCCATCACTTCCAAAGCCGGCATGACAAGGGAAAAGACAGAAGCGGCAAGCATGATTCCGGCCGCCAAGGAGAGCAAGGTTGTCTCCAGGCCCACACCCATCCGCCTGAGAAGAAAAATCGGTAGGGCGCCGAGCCCGGTGCCAAGCCCCGCGATCAAGCTCGCCAAGGAGCCGAGCAAAAAGACGTCAATGGCCGCCATCCCATCTCACCCGAACCAATGGGACACCTGGCTACGGGAAAGATGTAACTTTGTATATCAGATCATACAACCGTTTTTTATAATGATTCTAAACTCACGAATGGACTAACTGCTCCTCCCGCGCGCCGACAACTTTGTCCGCGAGCCGGCCCTGCAGCTCTTGCAGATGATCGAAAGCCCAGGTGAAAGTGCCGATCCCCTGCGTGAGGGAGCGTAACTCGACGATCAGGTCCTGGAGTTCCGACTGCGGCATGTAGGCCTTGACCTCGTCCCAACCGGCCCAACCCTCGCGGGCGTCGAAGCCGAGAATTTGGCCGCGCCGACCGCTAATCAAGCCGTGGACCTTATTCGTAAATTCGCTAGGGACGTGGATCGCCACCTCGCAAATCGGCTCCAACAGGACGGGGTCGCACTTGGGCAGGCCTTCAGACATGGCCAGGCGCCCGGCGGTCTTGAACGCCATGTCGGAGCTGTCCACCGCGTGGAATTGCCCGTCATGCAAAGTCACCGCGAAGTCCACCACCGGGAAGCCCAGCGGGCCACGCACGGCGAAGTCCCGAATACCCGCCTCGACCGCCGGGATGTATTGGCGCGGGACCGCTCCGCCGACGATCTTGTCATGGAAAGCGAAGCCGGAGCCGCGCGGCATGGGCTCGATCTTCACCTTGATATCGGCGAACTGGCCATGACCGCCCGTTTGCCGCTTGTGACGGGCGTGCTGCTCGATCCCGCGACGGATGGTCTCGCAATAGGCGGGGTGCGGCCGGTCCGTTGAGACCTCGACATTGTAGCGATTCTTCAGCTTTTCGGCGGCGAGCTGCAGATGGATCTCCCCCTGCCCCCACAGCCGCATCTCCTGCGCCTGGGCATCGTGCTCAAGGGAAATCGAGGGATCTTCCTCCACGAGCTTCGCCACCGAGGCCGTGAGCTTGACTTCGTCCTGACGATTGACCGGGCGAATCGACAAGGCATAGACCGGCGAAAGCGGCTCCGGCCAGGCAGGCCCGCCCGGTGCCGAGGCGCCAGCCTCCGTCACAAGCTGACCGGTGGCGAGATTGTCCATGCGCCCCAGGGCGACCAGGTCCCCTGGGCGCGCAAGCGGAAACTTCTCAAGATGCTGGCCTTGCATGCGCAGCAGTCCAGAGAGGCGCTCGCCACCGAGGCTCATGCCCTCCTTCACCTCGCCGCTCCAAATCCGCGCCAGATTGATCTTGCCGGTATGAGGCAGGTGGAAGGTCTTGACGATGCTGGCCGCGAGCGGCCCGCTATCCGAAACGCCCAGGCGCTCGGCGGTCTCGGCCACCCCGGGAGTTTCGTGGCGCAAGGCCTTGAAGAGCCGATGGATGCCGTTCCCGTGCTCTGCGGAACCCAGGAACACCGGCACCACCAGGTCGCCCGCCAGGTCCTTTTCCAGTTGCGCGTAGACTTCCTCGCTGGCCGGGACACGATCCTCCAGCAATTGCTCGAGCAAGCCGTCGTCGAAGTCCGCCAGGGTTTCCAGCATTTCCTGGCGCGCCTCGCTTTCGCGCTCACGCACGGAATCCGGCATTTCGATCAAGGCTGATTGCTCGTCTTCGCGGTAGCGCCAGGCCCGCTCGCTCACAAGGTCCACCGCCCCCACGGTCGTCTCGCCCTCACGGATCGGGACCTGCCGCAGCGCCAAGGGCCGAGAGGAGACCCCCTGCAGCGCCGACAGGATATCGCGCACCCGCTGAGCCGCCTTATCCATCTTGTTGATGAAGATCATGTGCGGGATCTTGAAGTCGTCCAGGAACTTCAGAAGCGGCGCCACGGTGACCGCGCGATCGAGTTCGGGCTCCGCCACCACCACGGCCACGTCCGCGGCCATCAGGCACCCGCGCGTATCCTGCGCCAGCTCCACCGACCCGGGACAATCGATAAATGCCCAGTTCTGGCCCAAATAATCGCAACCGGCGACGTTGGGCTCCACGCTCATGGTGTGCGCGCGCGCTTCCACCGAGCCGTCACCCAGGGTGGTGCCGTCGTTCACGCTGCCTTTGCGCTGCAAGGCACCGCTTGCGTGCAAAAGCGCCTCGAGCAGCGTCGTTTTGCCGCTCGTGTAGGGTCCGACAATCACGGCACAGCGTGTCCCGCTCACGGTCTTGGTCATGGCATCCTCCCGCTCCGGCCCCTCTTCTTCGTTCATTGTTTCGCGGGGTCGCGGATGGACGTTCGGGCCGTGATCCGTCCAATCCCAGTGGCGCGCCGCTCCCACATGTTTTCAAACTCGGCGCCAAGCTGGCAACAGGAATCGCTCCTGAGGGTCTGGCTTGCAGGACACAAGGATATCTCCGCCGGGCGGCGGCTTTGGAGTTCCTGTGGGCTTTCCGCCTGCTATACTCCTGGCTCAAGCCTCGATTTTCCCGCCCAGAAAACGGCGCGGGCAATAACAGCGGCGAGAGGGCCGGAAGTCCGAAGAGCCCAAGCAAAGCGCCGACGACGGGAGGAAGACATGTGCAGAATCTTTGCCGGCCAGGAGCGGGAATCCTATGCCAGCCATACCAGGTCGCTGCGCCTTGCCGGGCACGCCACCTCAATCCGCCTGGAAGCTTGCTTCTGGAGGATCTTGGACGAAATCGCCGAGGCCCAAGGCATTTCGACGCCGCGCTTCCTCTCCAAGCTGTATGACGAAGTGGTGGATCTGCAAGGCGAAGTGCCAAATTTCACCTCGTTGCTGCGGGTCGCTTGCCTGAAATACCGGGAAAGCCAAGCCCAGGTCATCGAAGCGGCGCGCGGCGAACTCGCGGCCCAAGCCGCCGAGTGAACGATTCCAGGCGCCCACGGCGCTTGTAGTATTCACGTACCACCACGCCTTCGCGGGCAGCCTCTAGGCTATCCATAATACCGGATAGCGAAACAGGGAGACTAACCCAAAATGGCGAAGGCCATCCACACCATGATCCGGGTTCTCGACCTGGACAAATCCATCGATTTCTACAAGCGCGCCTTCGACCTGGATGTCGCCGAACGCTTCGATTTCGACGACTTCGCGCTTGTCTACCTGCGCAATCCCGAGAACGATTTCGAAATCGAGCTGACCTGGAACAAAAGCCAGAGCGAGCCCTACACCCATGGCAGCGGCTACGGGCATGTTGCCGTATGCGTGGACGACGCGCGCGCCGAGCATGAGCGCTTCGCGAACGAGGGCCTAAGCCCCAACGACGTCAAGGAATTCCACCGGGACGGATCCCTGATGGCGCGGTTCTTCTTCGTGCAGGATCCAGACGGCTACAAGATCGAAGTTTTGGAACGGCACGGCCGCTACCAATAATGGCCGAAGCCCGGCAACCCTGGGAGCGTGGCGAACCCGCGCCCCGCGCATCAAGCGCCCATCGTTCGAAAGAGGCGCGAAACGTAACGAGGAGGAGACCCTTAAGAGATGTCATCTAAAGGTATGAATCGCCGCCAGTTCCTGCACAGCAGCGGGTTGGCGGCCGCCGGCGCGGCAGCGGGAGGCGCGGTCGCTTCGGGAACGGGCCAAAAGGCCAACGCGGCGGACATGATCCTGACCACGCTGGACCCGGAAACCGCCTCGACCTTGCTGGCGGCAACCCGGACCATCTATCCGCACGAAACCCTGTCGGACATCTACTACGCCGGAGTCGTCGAGGCCCTGGATGCTGAAGCCAAAGGCTCGCCCGACACGGCGAAGATGCTGACCGAGGGTGCCAAGGCCATGAACGAGGCCATGAGCGTCAACTTCGTCGAGTTGTCCCCGGGCAACCGCCTCGAAATTATCGAGAGCATGACCGACACTCCGATCTTCCAGAAGATCCGCGGAACGGCGGTCGTCGCGCTTTATAACAACCCGCTTGTCTGGCGGCACTTCGGCTTCGAGGGCGCCTCCTACGACTTCGGCGGCTACATAAACCGCGGCTTCAACGATTTGCAGTGGGCTGGAGTTCCGTCGCAGGACGCCAGCCCGGACGCTGGTTAGGGGGGCTCGGTCATGGCGAAATACGATCTTGACGATAATTCCGTCGTCGTCGTCATCGGCTCGGGCGCCGGGGGCGGCACCCTAGCCAACGAGCTTTGCCAGAAAGGCATCTCCGTGGTGCTGCTGGAGGCCGGCAAACGCTACAGCGCGGAGGACTTCGTCAACGACGAATGGGATTCCTTCGGCCAGCTTTCCTGGCTCGACATGCGCACGACCTCCGGCTCCTGGCGGGTGGCAAAGGATTTCCCCAACCTGCCGGCATGGATCTGCAAGACGGTAGGCGGGTCAACCACCCACTGGGCCGGCGCCTCTCTTCGCTTCAAGGATTACGAATTCAAGACCTTGAGCACCTACGGGGAAATCCCGGGCGCCACCCTCTTGGATTGGCCGCTCAGCCTCGCGGACCTCGAGCCCTATTACGAGAAGGCCGAGGACAAGATGGGCACCACCCGCACCCATGACATTCCCGGCCTGCCGGGCAACAACAACTTCAAGGTCATGTACGCGGGCGCCAAGCGCCTAGGCTACAAGCACGTGCACACCGGAAATATGTCGATCAACAGCCGCCCCCGGGATGGCCGTGCATCTTGCATGCAGATCGGATTCTGCTTCCAGGGCTGCAAATCCAACGCCAAGTGGTCGACCCTGGTCTCCGAGATCCCGAAGGCCGAAGAGACCGGCAAACTGGATCTTCGCACCGAAAGCCAGGTCCTGCAGATCGAGCACGACAGCGAAGGCAAGGTGACTGGCGTGCTCTACGCCGACGCCGATGGCAATCAGCACGTCCAGAAGGCACGTGTGGTGGCGGTCGCGGGCAACTCCATCGAAACGCCGCGCCTGCTGCTGAACTCGGCCGGCGGCAAGCACCCGGACGGGCTCGCGAACACCTCGGGCCAAGTCGGCAAGAACTACATGCGCCACATGACCGGCTCGGTCTACGCGACGTTTGACCGGCCGGTGAACATGTACCGGGGCACCACCATGGCCGGCATCGTGGAGGATGAGTCCTTCCACAATCCGGATCGGGGCTTCGCCGGAGGCTACGAGATGGAAACCTTGTCGCTCGGCTTACCCTTCATGGCCGCCTTCCTGGATCCGGGCGCATGGGGCGGCAAGTTCACCGCCGCCATGGATCAGTACGATCACATGGCCGGCATGTGGCTGGTCGGCGAGGACATGCCGCAGGAATCCAACGCGATCACGCTGCATGACAGCATCAAGGATCAGTATGGATTGCCGGTGCCCAACGTCCACTTCGACGACCATCCCAACGATCTCGCCATGCGGAACCATGCCTTCAAGCAAGGCTCGGCAATCTATGACGCGGTGGGGGCCAAGGATATCTTCGAAGTGCCGCCTTATCCCTCGACGCACAATCTCGGCACCTGCCGGATGAGCGAGAATCCAAGGGATGGCGTGTGCAACAGCTTCGGCCAAGCGCACGACGTGGCGAACCTTTTCATCTCCGACGGCAGCCAATTCACCACCGGCGGGGCGGAAAACCCAACACTCACGATTGTCACACTCGCGATCCGTCAGGCGGATTATATTGCTGAGCAAATGGGCAAGAAATCGATCTGATTTCCGGCCCATAGGCTGTTTTGTTACCCAGCCTTTAGAACCCCCGGGCTATCCCCATCGGCCCGGGGGCTTTTTTGTGCTCGGGGTGTGGCTTCGTGCTAAGGTAGCCGTCGGTTCCAGAAGTGGGCGAAGCGGCCTTGCGCGAAAAATCCGTCGATATCGCCATCGCCGGGGGCGGAGTGATCGGCAGCGCCGTCGCCTATTTCCTGGCCGCCGAGCCCGGCTTTCAGGGCAAGATCGCGGTACTTGAGCCCGATCCATCCTATCAATTCGGGTCAACGGGCCGTTCCCTCGGCTCTATCCGTCAGCAGTTCTCCACGCCCGAAAACATTCGCATGTCGCTCTTCAGCGCGGCCTTCTTTTCCCAAGGCATGGACCTTCTGGCGGTGGAGGGCGAGACCCCGGAGATTGGCTTTCGGGAAAACGGATATCTATTTCTCGCGGACGCGCGCGGCCTGCCCACCCTGCAGGCCAATCACCGCCTGCAAATCTCGGAAGGTGCGGACAACGTTCTGCTTGACCCCTCCCAGCTTAAGGAGCGCTTTGCCTGGCTCGACACCGCCGGGCTGCAGGGCGGCTGTCTTGGCCTATCGATGGAGGGCTGGCTCGATCCCCACGGATTGCTTCAGGCCTTCCGACGAAAGGCGCGCGCTTTGGGAGTCACCTACATCGACGAGGCAGTCTCGGGCGTGAAAATGACAAACGGCCATGTCACGGCCCTGCGCTTGAGCTCGGGCCGGCAGATAGCCTGCGACTGGCTCGTCAACGCGGCGGGCGCGGCGGCGGCGAAGGTGGCTGACATGATCGGCGTCGAACTCCCGGTGCGGCCACGCAAACGCTCGGTCTTCGGCTTCGATTGCCGTGCCGCGCTTCCGCCTATTCCCTTGGTCATTGATACGAGCGGAGTCTACCTGCGCCCCGAGGGCCGGGGCTATCTTTGCGGGGTCTCTCCGCGGGCGGGCGAGCCGGACCCCGATAGCCTGGATTTCGCGGTGGACCACGCGCTCTTCGAGGAGCGGGTCTGGCCGGCCCTGGCGCGACGGATCCCCGCCTTCGAAGCGATCAAGCCGGCCGGCGCCTGGGCGGGCCACTACGCTTACAATACCTTCGACCAGAACGCCATTCTGGGCCCGCACCCAGAGATCCCGAACTTCGTCTTCGCAAACGGCTTTAGCGGCCACGGCCTGCAGCAAAGCCCGGCTGTCGGCCGCGCCATCATGGAAGTGATCGTCCACGGGGGCTATCGAACCCTCGACCTCTCCCGTTTTGGCTTCGGGCGCATCGCGGCCGGAGAGCGGGTGGTCGAGGCAAGCGTCGTCTAGACTGCGCCGATCCGTGACGCTCAATCGGCGTTCTGCTCGGCCTCGTCGATACGGTTGGCCATCATAAAGGGGACTTGGCTCAGGATGAAGGCGAAGGAGATGCCCATTTGCCCGACCGTGTCGAAGGTCACCCAGAAATCCGTGCTTTGGGTGCGCCAGACGACTTCGTTGAGCGCCGCCATCACGAGGAAGAACAGCGCGTAGCGCAAGCTGAGCGTCGCCCAGGCGGGCTCGCGCATGGGAAAGGCTGAGCCGATCAAGAGCTTTAGGACGGGCTTGCCCATCTTCAAGGAGCCATAGATTGCCACCGCGAAGAGGATCTGCACGATGGTCGGCTTGATCTTGATGAAGAAGTCGTCCTCGAAAAACAACGTCAATCCGCCGAAGATCGCCAAGAGCCCCGCGGCCAGCAAGGGCAGCATGGGCACGCGCCGCGCCACCAGATAGGAAACCGCCAAAGCCGCAAGGCTCGCCACGATGATCGCCGCCGTCGCGGTCAGGATGTCGGTGGTGAAGTAGACAACAAGAAAGACCACCAAGGGGACGTAATCCGTCGCCGGCTTCAGCCAGGCCGGTTCGCGCGCCGCGTTCTCCATGTCCTTGCCGCTCACGCCGCCCGCCCCTCCTTGACTGGAGCCAAGGCGTTGTAGACCTTCTGGCTCTCGGGCGTGGCAACACCGGCTTCGGCGCCCAGACGCACCACCGCACCGGTCAGCCAATCCAACTCCAGCCGGCGCCCAGCCTCGAGATCGAGCAGCATGGAAGCGGGCATCTCCGCCGGCAAGCGGCTCAGGTTCGCGATTATCTCTTCTTCCGTGCCTTCCGGCAGGCCGATGCCCTGTGCCCGCCCCACGGCCGCCGCTTCGTGTACCAAATCCGCGAAGAGCCGCGCCGAGACAGTATCCTCCCGCAACGCCCCGGCTCGCCGCCGGTAAAAGCAGGTCGCGCCGGCGAGCGGTGCCAGAAAGACGAATTTCCGCCAGATCTCGACATTAATGTCGGGGGCGATCTCCGCCTCTATTCCGGCCCCAATGCACGCTGAAAGCAGCATCTCCTGGCGCCAAGAACTGGCCCCGTTCATCTCCCCGAACGTCAGCTGCGCCAGATTGCCCAGATGACGGATCACTCCCGGGCTTTCGATGGACGCGGAGATCCGGGAGACGCCGCCCATCACGTGCTTCACCCCTAGTTTCGCGGCCAAGAGCCCCTCCGCCTCCACGCCGTTTTGCAAGGAGATGACGGCGGTGTCGTGAGACAGCAGCGGCCGGATCAAGGACAGGGCCTCGACACTGTCCCAAAGCTTCACGCATAGCAGAATAACGTCGCAGAGCCCCGTTGTTTCCGGCCCGTCATGGAGCTTGGGCGCCGGGATGGTCACGTCCCCCAAATCGGAAAGAACCTTGAGGCCGTCTCGCTCCATGGCGGCCCGATGGGCGCCGCGCGCCACGAAGACCACATCGTTGTTGTCAGCGGCCAAACGGGCGCCGAAATAGCCCCCGACCCCACCCGTCCCGACAATGCAAATCTTCATGATGGACCCTTTATCGCCACTCTTAGGAGAGGGCCTCGCAAGCTTTCTGGATGCGCGCGCAGGCTTCCTCAAGAGCTTCGGTCGAGGTCGCGTAGGAAATCCGGAAATGCGGCGAGAGCCCAAAGGCCGCACCCTGCACCACCGCGACGCCGGCGGTTTCCAAGAGATAGGTGACGAAATCCTCGTCATTCTCGATGACCTTGCCGTCCGGCGTGGTCTTGCCGATGGTGCCGGCGCACGACGGATAGACGTAGAAGGCACCCTCCGGCTTTGGACAGTGCAGGCCCGGGCAGTTGTTCAAACGCTCGACAACGAGGTCCCGCCGGGTCTTGAAAAGCTCATTGT
Organism: Pelagibius litoralis; assembly: GCA_029287455.1. Lineage (GTDB taxonomy): Bacteria > Pseudomonadota > Alphaproteobacteria > Kiloniellales > DSM-21159 > JARFRB01. The sequence goes on from JARFRB010000025.1 coordinate 27,898, forward strand.
TCGCGGAGATGAAATCCTGGGTGCCGTTCAAGGCCTCCACCGCCGCCGCCTGGCTGACCGACGAGGGGTTGCTGGTGGATTGGGATTGGACCTTCGCCATGGCCTTGATCAGCTCCTTCGGGCCGCCGGCGAAACCGATCCGCCAGCCGGTCATGGAATACGCTTTGGACACGCCGTTGATCGTCAAAGTGCGGTCCAGGAGTTCGGGTTCCACCTCGGCCGGGGTACAGAACTCGAAGCCGTCGTAAACCAGCTTCTCGTACATGTCGTCGGTCATCACCCAGACATGAGGGTGACGCTTCAGCACCTCGGTCAGCGCCTTCATATCCTCGCGGCTGTAGGCGGCGCCGGTGGGGTTCGAGGGGCTGTTGAGGATGAGCCACTTGGTCTTGGGCGTGATCGCCTTTTCCAAGTCCTCCGCGCTGAGCTTAAAGCCGCTGTTCTGGCCGCAGGGCACGATCACCGGCTCGCCCTCCGCAAGCAGGACCATATCCGGGTAGCTGACCCAGTAGGGTGCCGGAATGATCACCTCGTCGCCGGGATTGAGGGTCGCCATCATGGCGTTGTAGAGCACTTGCTTGCCACCGGTGCCGACCGTGATCTGGTCCGGCGCGTAATCCAGGCCGCTGTCCCGCTTGAACTTGGCGGAGATCGCCTGCTTGAGTTCCGGCGTGCCGTCGACCGCGGTGTACTTGGTCTGCCCCTCATCAATCGCCGCGATCGCCACCTGCTTGATGTTTTCCGGCGTGTCGAAATCCGGCTCGCCCGCGCCCAGGCCGATAACGTCGCGCCCCGCGGCTTTCAGTTCGCGCGCCTTGGTGCTCACGGCGATGGTCGGCGAAGGTTTGATGCGGGCAAGGCGGTCGGCGATGAAAGGCATGGCAGGAAGTCCCAATTCGAGTGTCGGAAGCACTCGGAAGCTAGCGCTCCACCTACGCACCCGCAAGCGCGAAGGGGGCCGAGCGCGCCCAACTTCGGCCCGGATCCGCCCAGAAATCGCCACGATCGCCTGGCTTTCCCGCCCAGTTTCCGCGCTTGCCTAGCGAGGTCTTGGAAAAACGGTCTCGGGGGAGCTCGTCAGCCATGCGGCAACTCATACCTTTTCATGCTCCGGCGGCACCTGCCGGTTTCGCGAGTGATACCACTCTAGGCCGCTTCGGCCGTGGCGGAAGTCTGGCCCAGGCCAATCTGCGCGCCCTGCTGGTGGTGGCGCGCACCTTGGCCGCCGCGGCGGTCCTGCTGAGCCTCCTGGCCGTCCTCGCACCCGAGGCGATCCGCGAGGCCCGCTCGGAGGTGCCGCAGGAGCCTGGCGGAGTTGCGAGTAACGTCACCCACCCCTAGCCACACCCGCCCCCCGCGCCCTACATTAGGGCCATGAGCGATACTCAGCCTCTCTACGATCCGCCGGGGTCCGTGCCTTTGGCGCCGGGGCCGCGCGCGGAGGAATCGCAGCCGCTTCGGATCGTCTCCGAATACCAGCCTGCGGGCGATCAGCCCCAGGCGATCGAGGAGCTGGTGGGCGGGCTCGGCAATGGCGAGCGCGATCAGGTTCTGCTGGGGGTCACCGGCTCGGGCAAGACCTTCACCATGGCCCAGGTGATCCAGCACCTGCAGCGCCCGACCCTGATCCTGGCGCCCAACAAGACCCTGGCGGCCCAGCTCTACGCCGAGATGAGCGGCTTCTTCCCGGACAACGCGGTGGAGTACTTCGTCTCCTACTACGACTATTACCAGCCCGAGGCCTATGTCCCGCGCACGGACACCTACGTGGAGAAAGAGTCCTCCATCAACGAGCAGATCGACCGGATGCGCCACTCCGCCACCCGCGCGCTCTTCGAGCGCAAGGACGTGGTAATCGTCGCGTCGGTGTCCTGCATCTATGGCATCGGCTCGCCGGAAACCTACGCCCGCATGGTGCGCATCTTGCGCGAGGGGGAGAGCATCGACCGCAAGGAGCTGCTGAAATCCCTCACGGAGCTCCAGTACAAGCGCAACGACATTGCCTTCGGGCGAGGCACCTTCCGGGTGCGCGGCGACACCATCGAAATCTTCCCGGCGCACTACGAAGACCGGGCCTGGCGGGTTTCGCTGTTCGGCGACGAGATCGAGGCGATCTTCGAATTCGACCCGCTAACCGGTGACAAAACCGGCCGGCTGGAAGCGATCAAGATTTACGCCAACAGCCACTACGTCACACCCCGCCCGACCCTTGTGCAGGCCTTGCAGCAGATCAAGCGGGACCTGAAGCTGCGCCTCGACGAGTTCACGGCGGCGGGCAAGTATCTCGAGGCCGAGCGCCTGCAGCAGCGCACCACCTTCGACCTGGAGATGATGGAGGCCACCGGCTCCTGCGCGGGGATCGAGAATTACTCGCGCTATCTCTCGGGCCGCAAGCCCGGAGAACCGCCGCCCACCCTCTTCGAGTACCTGCCGGACGACGCTTTGCTGATCGTGGACGAGAGCCACGTCACGGTGCCGCAGGTCGGGGGCATGTACAAGGGCGACTACGCGCGCAAATCCACGCTCGCGGAATATGGCTTCCGCCTGCCGTCCTGTATCGATAACCGGCCCCTGAAGTTCGAGGAGTGGGAGATCATGCGCCCTCAGACGGTGCATGTCTCCGCGACGCCGGGCAAATGGGAACTGGAGCGCACCGGCGGGGTCTTCGTGGAGCAAGTCATCCGCCCCACCGGCCTGATCGACCCGGTCTGCCTCATTCGCCCCACGGAAAACCAGGTGGACGACCTTATCGCCGAGTGCCAGGACACCGTGTCCCAAGGCGGGCGGGTGCTGGTCACAACCTTGACCAAGCGCATGGCCGAGGATTTGACCGAGTACATGCACGAGGCGGGGCTGAAAGTTCGCTACATCCATTCCGACGTGGAAACCTTGGAGCGGATCGAGATCATCCGCGATCTAAGGCTCGGAGTCTTTGACGTGCTGGTGGGTATCAACCTGCTGCGCGAAGGGCTGGATATCCCGGAATGTGCCCTGGTCGCCATTCTGGACGCGGACAAGGAGGGCTATCTGCGCTCCACCACATCTTTGATCCAGACCATCGGCCGGGCGGCGCGCAACGTGGAGGGGCGCGTCATCCTCTATGCCGACCGGCGCACCGACAGCCTGGACCGGGCCCTGAACGAGACCGAGCGGCGGCGCGAAAAGCAGCAGGCCTATAACGACGCGCATGGGATCACGCCCGCCACCATCAAGAAGCAGATCGCGGATATCCTGCAAAGCGTCTACGAGCGAGATCACGTCACGGTCGGCACCGGCGACGAGGATACGGCGCACCTGGTGGGCCACAACCTGAAGTCCCACCTGCAGGACCTGGAAACACGAATGCGCGAAGCCGCGGCAAATCTGGAGTTCGAGGAGGCCGCGCGCCTGCGCGACGAAATCCGCAGGCTAGAGGCCTCGGATCTGGAAATCCCCCATCGCGGCGTTTGGGACGGCACCGGCGACATCGGCGCGGGCGGGAAGTCCGGCGGCAAGGTCAAGCACCGGGTCATGAAGACCGACCCCGCCAGCTTCGCGAAAACCCTCGCTAGCGCGGACGCGGCCAGCAAGAGCCGCAAGGGCGCCCGCAAGCGCCGCCAGCGCAAGGGCCCATGAAGCGATCAGGCGATGCGGCCTACACGCGGGATGACCGGCCGCCTATATCATGAAAGCGAGTTTGATTTCCCGAGGAGCCTTGGAAGCCCATGAGCGAGCCAAAGAAGGTGGACCGTGACCTCTCACACCTCACGCCCGAGCAGTACCGTGTGACCCAGAAGGAGGGGACGGAGCCCGCCTTCACCGGCGCCTATTGGAACGATAAGCGCGAGGGCGCCTACCACTGCGTCGTCTGCGACGAGCCGCTTTTCGCCTCCGGGCATAAGTACGACAGCGGCACCGGTTGGCCGTCATTCTGGCAGCCGGTCACGGACTCGGCCCTCGAATCCAAGGAAGACCGCAAGCTTTGGATGCGCCGGACCGAAGTGCATTGCGCCGCCTGCGGAGCCCACCAAGGACACGTCTTCCCGGATGGGCCGGAGCCTACGGGTTTGCGCTACTGCATCAATTCGGCCGCTCTGGTGCTAAAGCCCGAGGATTCCGGCAAAACGGAGTGAGTTTGGCGCCTCGTACGAGCAAGCTTCGAACTTCTCGACGAGAATTCGGCCGCCGTTCCGCACCGAATGGCGGCCCCGCCACGGAATTTGTTGAAAATCTTCCCGCCGAGGTGCATGTAGCGGGGGACGGAAGCGCCCGGACATGGGGACCCGGGCGTTGCATCCTCGACGCAGTCTTGTTTCGGGGTCGGAAAGGACTGCCTCTCCCCGAGGCGTCCAAGAACGAGGTGTCCGTGATCGCCGCCATCGCAGCCTTCTTCCGGCCGGGCCTTGCGTGCCCGAGCGCTCCCCAGGCAACCTGACTCGTGTTGTTCTTCTCCAGTTTGCAGGTGGTTGGGGGGCTGCTCCTCTTGATTATCGGGGGAGAGCTCTTGCTGCGCGGGGCGGTGGGGATCGCCAAGCACTTCGGCGTGTCTCCCTTGCTGATTGGCCTCACTGTCGTCTCTTGCGCCACCTCGATGCCGGAACTTGTGGTGACGGTCGCCGCGGGCTTGGCGAACCGCCCGGATTTGGGCGTGGGAAACGTCGTCGGTTCCAACATCGCGAACATTCTTCTGATCCTGGGCGTCACGGCGATGGTGTCGCGCATCCAGCCGCCGGACGGTATGGCGACCCGCGATGGGGGAGCAATGCTGCTCGCCTCCTTAGCTTTCGTCGTCATGGCTTTCATGGGGCCCCTGACTTGGCCCAACGGAGCAATCCTGCTGACCCTCCTCGGCGCCTACCTCGTCTACAGCTACCGCTCCGAGATCAAGCGCGGAGACGTCGCTCTCGACCCCGAGGCTCAAGAGGCCTTGGAAACAGCGCCAAAGTCGATCAAGACCGCGGCCGTTCTCGTGGCCCTCGGGGCCATCAGTCTTATCGTGGGTTCGGAACTCCTGGTTGACGGCGCGGTCACGATCGCACGGGGCCTTGGGGTGTCGGACGCGGCCATCGGGCTGACATTGGTGGCCTTCGGCACCTCGCTGCCCGAGCTTGCGACCTCGGTGGTGGCCGCCCTTCGAAAGCACGCGGATGTTGCGATCGGCAACGTGGTGGGCTCGAATATCTTCAACGTCCTGGGGATCCTTGGCGTCCTGCCCATAGTGGTGGTGACGCCGGTGGGAGCGGAGATCTTGAGGTTCGACATCTGGGTCATGCTGGCGGCCTCGTTGGTCCTCGTGCTCATTCTCTCGACCGGCGTCAGAATTGGGCGGATAATGGGCTGTGCATTCTTGCTGCTTTATCTGGGCTTCGTTGCGGAGCAATTCGTGCCGATCGAAGCCCTTCTCTCCTCCGCTCGCTAGAGGACAGGTCATGCCGGTCACGCGCCATCCCGAAAGCTATCCCATGGCCGCGTTGGTGACCGGTGCCGGCCAGAGGATCGGGCGGGCCATCGCCCTCGAGCTGGCGGATCAAGGCTATGCCGTCGCCGTGCACTACAATTCCTCCGCCGCGAAGGTCGAGGAGGTCGTCGACCAAATACGCGGTGCCGGCGGCCATGCCGTCGCCCTGGGGGCGGATTTGGCGCGCGAAAGCGATGTGGCCCAGCTAGTGCCCCGCGCCGTCGAGGCCCTGGGCCCTTTGGGGGTGTTGGTCAACAACGCCTCGGTCTTTGAGCAGGACCTTTGGGACAGCGCGGACCGGGCGAGTTGGGACTTTCATATCGAGCCGAACCTGAGGTCACCCTTCGTACTAACCCAAGCCTTCGCCAAGGCGCTTCCGGAGGAGGCCGGCGGAGCGGTCGTCAACATGCTCGACGAAAGGGTCTGGAGCTTGACCCCGTACTTCGTAAGCTACACCGTCAGCAAGTCTGGCCTGTGGACCTTGACGCGCAGCCTGGCGCTTGCTTTGGCGCCGCGGATCCGCGTGAACGGAATCGGGCCCGGCCCCGCCTTGCCGAGCAGCCGTCAGACCCAGGCGCAATTCGATGCCCAAGCCGCTTCCATGCCCTTGGGCCGCGGCACGGATCCGCAGGAAATTTGCCTGACGGTTCGCTTCCTGCTTGCGGCGAAGGGCATGACCGGGCAAATGATCGCCTTGGACGGCGGGCAGCACCTCGGCTGGGCGCAGCCCGGCAGCACCGGGCCGCTGGTCGAATAGGGCTGGCCTTGGAGCTGCGGCCCTGTCCATATCCGAGGGCTCGGGCGCCCAAGCGTGATGAGAGAATTGGGCAGCGTGACTGAATGAACACCATTCGTGACATTAATACCACGGCGAAAAACACCCCCGAGGGGCCCGCGAGAAGGGCCGGTTCCGACGGGGCCTTCGAGGACCGTTTGCGCTTGGTGGTGCGTGACCTAACGGTGAGTTGCCACATCGGCGTCCACGAAGGAGAGAAGGACAAAGCGCAGAGGCTGCGTATCAACCTCGAGCTCGAGGTGGTGCCACCAAGTGCCTATGACGACGACTTCAGCCAAGTGGTGGACTACGGGGGAGCGGTCCGTGACATCCGCGCCGCCGTCGAGGAGAACAACAGCCGGCTTCTGGAAACCTTGGCGGATCGAATTCTTAACCGCTGCATGGGATCCGACATGGTTCTTCGGGCGCGGGTGCGGATCGAGAAGCTCGATCGCTACGCCGACCTGGGGGGTCTCGGTGTGGAATTGGAGCGGAGCAGACGCGCCGAGTAGTTTCCGAGACCCGTCCATGGGGCAAGGCCGCGCCGAGAGAGCCTAGGGGTATTCTCGGGGGCCTATCGTGTGCGTTCTGTTGCCGGATCGAGAACCGGCCCGCGGCAAATTTCAACGGTTTTGCGCGCCCCCTCCGAAAGCATAGGGTGCCTCGGAGTTGGAGCGTTGAAATCACTTAGTTTTTTTCTCCAAGCTCGCCAGACAGCGTTAGTAGCCAAACAGTTTTGCACAGCGGTGCGGCTTTAAGGAGACAACAAGCAACACATCGGGAATTTCCATAGAATGACGAATTCTTTACAATTGACAAATGAAAAGCTCATGTTAATCAATAAGTTATTGTTTTGCCTAAAATTTAATCAAACCGTTGAAACTCTTGATTTGCCTGACCTGGAGAGGCCGACCCGGTAGGATAGCCACAGGGTTATCCACAGAAACAGTGAACATCTTCACCATGTCCGTCGGATCAATACAATACGCTATACGAAAGTATTATGGGCACTCCCTAATACCCGCGGCATAGGCCCGGATCGTATCGCGTCGGAAATCGAAGCCAAGGTTATGCAGAAACGAGCGATCGGGAAGCGAAGGGCCAAGGATCCCTCCGCCGGCGGCAAGCGAGCCCCGCAAGAGGCGGCGGACCTGACGGCGCTCTATGAATCACCGGAGCCGCGCCTGACTGGCTGGCAAGAGGAGCGAGAGGGCTTCTCGGTCAGCGATCCAGCAGACACCGATTCACAGGGCCCCGACTCGCCGAGCGCGGACCCCCGGCACGAGGACACACCTGCCCCGCAAGCGTCATCGGGCCCGTCCGGGCTCGCGGGTGGCGTTGAAGTTCTCAAGCAAGCTTTGAGCACACTCCCAAACGGGCCAGGTGTGTATCGCATGCTTAACGTGAAGGGCGAGGCGCTTTACGTCGGCAAAGCAAGGAACATACAAAAACGGGTTACGAGCTATACGCAGGTATCGCGCCTTCCGCGCCGTCTCCAACGAATGATCGCCGAGACAACCGATCTTGAGGTCATCTCCACCCGGAGCGAGGTGGAAGCGCTGTTGCTGGAAAGCAACATGATCAAGCGCTACCTGCCGCGCTTCAATGTGCTGCTGCGAGACGACAAGTCCTTCCCTTACATCCTGATCACTGGCGATCACGCCTTCGCTCAAATTACAAAGCACAGAGGCGTTCAAGACCGCGGCGGCGCCTACTACGGACCCTTCGCGTCGGCCGGCGCGGTGAACCGGACAGTCACCGCCTTGGAAAAGGCGTTTCTGCTCCGCTCCTGCTCGGACGCTGTCTTTTCCGCCCGAACCCGGCCCTGCCTGATGTATCAGATCAAACGCTGCTCGGCCCCTTGCGTAGGGCGGATCGCCGCGGAGGATTACGCCGGTTTGGTCGAGGCAGCGCGCGATTTCCTTTCGGGCCGCACCAGCGGGGTGCAGGAGGATTTGGGCCGCGCCATGCAGGACGCTTCCGAGCGGCTGGATTTCGAGGCGGCGGCCCGCTATCGCGACCGCCTTCGCGCGCTGGCTCACATTCAGTCCAACCAGGCGATCAACGTCGAAGGCGTGGACGACGCGGACGTTGTCGCCGCCCATCAAGAAGGCGGCCAGACTTGCGTTCAGGTTTTCTTCTTCCGCGGCGGGCGCAACTACGGGAACCGCGCCTACTTCCCGAGCCACGACCGCCAGCTTGGGCCGGACGAGGTTCTGGCGGCCTTTGTCGCGCAGTTTTACGACAACAAGCCCCCTCCGAAGCTGGTTCTACTCAGTCACCTGGTAACGGAACGCGCGCTGATCGCGGAGGCTCTGGCGGTCCGGGCCGGGCGAAAGATCACGCTTGCCTGCCCCAGGCGCGGCCCCAAGCGGGCGCTGGTCGAATCCGCGGCTCAGAATGCCCGCGAAGCTTTGGGCCGCCGTCTGGCCGAAAGCGCCGCGCAGCGGCATCTTCTGGAGGGGCTGGGGACCTTGCTTGGCCTCGAACGCACGCCCGAGCGGATCGAGGTATATGACAACAGCCACATTCAGGGCGCGAACGCCTATGGCGCGATGATCGTCGCCGGGCCGGAGGGCTTTCGCAAGAATGCTTACCGAAAGTTCGCGATTCGGGGCGAAGCGGCCGGCAAGGATGCTTCCGGCGGCCCCAGCCGCGGGGGCGACGACTACGCGATGATGCGCGAAGTCCTGACCCGGCGCTTCTCCCGAGCCTTGAAGGAGGACCCGGACCGGGAGCAGGGAACCTGGCCCGATCTCGTCCTGATCGACGGGGGCCGTGGCCAGCTTGGCGTCGCTTTGGAGGTCTTCGCGGAATTGGGCGTCAACGACGTCGGCTTGGCGGGGGTGGCGAAGGGACCCGACCGCGACGCCGGGCGTGAGCGCATCTTCCTGCCAGGGCGCCCTCCCCTTTTGCTGGAGCCGCGAAACCCCGTGCTCTACTTCATCCAGCGATTGCGCAACGAAGCCCATCGTTTTGCCATCGGCGCCCATCGGGCCGGCCGGGGCAAATCGCGCCTTCGCTCCAGCCTGGACGAAATTCCGGGGATCGGCGCCAAGCGCAAAAAAGCCTTGTTGCTGCATTTCGGATCGGCTCGGGCGGTCGAGCGGGCGGGCTTGAGCGATCTTGAGGCGGTGGAAGGGATCAGCACCGCCGTGGCCCGCAAAATTCATGGCCATTTCCACGAAGAGACCTAAACCTCTCCGCCGGAGACCCCTTGGCCGGCGCGCGTTTTAACTCTGTCTTGCGCCGATGGCGGATGCTACACCAACCAAGCCGTCACTGCAGAAGTTTTGGGGAATATGTACACCCTACCGAACCTCCTCACCATGGGCCGCATCGTCATGATTCCCCTAATCGTGGCGCTACTGTTCTTTCCCTCGGATCTCTTCCGCTGGATCGCGCTTTTGCTCTACACGGTAGCCTGCGTCACCGACTACTACGATGGCAAGCTCGCCCGGGAGATGAAGCTCGTCTCGCCCTTCGGACGCTTCCTCGACCCGATCGCCGATAAACTGCTGGTCGCCGCCGTGATCGTGATGCTGGTCGCCAACCGGGACATCAGCGACCTTGCTCTCTTGCCCGCGATGGTCATCCTTTGCCGGGAGATCCTGGTATCGGGACTCAGGGAATACCTGGCGGAGCTCAGGGTGCCCATGCCCGTCAGCCACCTTGCCAAATGGAAAACCACCGTCCAAATGATAGCTTTCGGCGTGCTGATCGTGGGTCCGGCGCTCCCGCAGCTGTTCCTTTCCGAGATCGGGATTGCATTGCTCTGGGTCGCGGCGATCCTCACGCTGGTGACCGGGTACGATTACTTGTTGCGGGGCCTGAGGCACATGCGGGCGGAAGAGAAATAGACGGCGGAGACTCTGGCGAAGGCATGAAGGTTCTTGGCATCACGGGCTGGAGCGGAAGCGGCAAGACCACCTTGCTCAGCGGCCTGATTCCCGCGCTGGTCAAGCGTGGCCACCGCGTCTCCACGATAAAGCATGCCCACCACGCCTTCGACGTGGATACTCCCGGCAAGGATTCTTACGAGCACCGTAAGGCAGGCGCCACCGAGGTCCTGGTCTCCTCGGCCAAGCGCTGGGCCTTGATGCATGAGCATCGGGGCGCGCCGGAGCCCGGCCTCGAAGACCTCATCGCGCAGATGTCCCCGGTCGATCTGCTGATCGTCGAGGGCTTCAAGCGGGACTCTCACGAAAAGATCGAGGTCTTCCGCCGCGCGGTTGGCAAATCCCTCCTCGCGCGAGAGGACCCCCGGATCGTCGGGATTGCCAGCGACGGGCCCGTGCCGGAAGTCGACCGCCCCTTGCTGGACCTAAACGATATCGAGGCGATCGCGGATTTCGTCGTGGCGCATTGCGGATTGGCCCAAGCGCCGCGCAAGGAGGGCTGATGGCGCAGCTCTCCGACGACTGTTTCGCCCACGGCGGCAAGCTGCTTCGAACGGACGAAGCGCTCGCGCTAATCGAAGCGCGCGTCACCGCGGTGGCGGAATCGCAGGAAGTGCCCTTGGCCGAGAGCTTCGGCCGGATCTTAGCCGAGGACCTCGTCGCTCCAGCCAACGTGCCCCCGCATGCGAACTCGGCGGTTGACGGCTATGCCGTATTCTTCGACGATCTTTCCGCGGAGGAAGAAACGCGCCTTCAAATTACCGGCCGGTCAGCTGCGGGCCACCCCAGCGCCCAGCCGGCGCGGAGAGGATCTGCGGTCCGGATTTTCACAGGCGCCATGCTGCCCGATGGGCCCGATACCGTAATGATGCAAGAGGACTGCCGGGTCGAAGGCGGCACGGTGATTATCGCGCCGGGAATCAAGCGCGGCGCGAACCTCCGCCAAGCGGGGGAGGATATCCGGGCGGGGAGCGTGGTGCTGAGGCGGGGGCAAAGGCTGCGCGCCCAGGACGTTGGCCAAGCCGCCGCCATAGGACGCTCCCAGGTATGGGTATCAATACCCTTGAAGGCGGCCATCTTTTCCACCGGCGATGAGCTGCGCGAACCGGGCAAACCGCTGGATCCGGGCTCCATCTACGACTCCAATCGCTACACGGTCGGCGCCCTGCTGCGCGGCCTGGGCTGCCAAGTCGCCGATCTGGGTATTCTGCCGGATCGTGAGTCCGAGGTGCGCGCCGCGCTTTCTGAAGCTATGAGAGAGCACGATCTCGTCTTAACCAGCGGCGGGGTTTCCGTTGGCGAGGAAGATCACGTCAAGCAAGCGGTCGAGGCCCTGGGGCGGATCCACGCTTGGCGTCTGGCGATCAAGCCGGGCCGCCCTGTCGCCTTGGGTCAGCTCGGCAGGATTCCCTTTGTGGGGCTTCCGGGTAATCCGGTAGCGGTCATGGTAACCTTCCTGACGCTGGTGCGGCCCTTGGTGCTGCGCATGATGGGTGGAACCGTCGAGCCGCCGCGCCGCTTCCCGGTGCGCGCGGACTTTCCGCACCGCAAAAAAAAGGACCGCCGCGAGTGGCTGCGCGCGACCTTGACCGAAGCGGCGGACGGAACGCCTCTTGCCCACAAGTTTCCACGTGACGGGGCGGGCATCCTGTCGTCCATGGTGGAATCCGACGGGCTGATCGAACTGCCGGAGGACTTGACCCAGCTTGAACCCGGCAGCATGGTCGCGTTTCTTCCGTTCAGCGAGATGATGCCCTGACGCGTGCAAACGCCCCAGGGCTGGGAGACCTTAGGTGAAGCTGTTGTATTTTGCCTGGCTGCGCACCCGGATCGGCATCGGCGAGGAAACCGTCGAGCCGCCGCCCGAAGTTCGCACCGTGGCGGACCTTCTGAATTGGCTGCCGACTCGCGGGGCCAACTTCGCCCAGGCCCTCGCGGACCCCAACGCCATCCGGGTCGCCGTCAACCAAGACTACGCGAAACCCGCCGACCCAATTTTACCGGGCGACGAAGTGGCCCTCTTTCCGCCGGTGACCGGAGGCTGAAGCCATGGCCGTGCGGGTGCAGCGAGAAGATTTCGACCTCGGTAAGGAGCTGGCGGGCCTGACGCGAGGCAACACCGCCATCGGCGGGGTCACAAGCTTTGTCGGCCTGGTGCGCGATCTGACCGACGACAAGGGTTTGTCCGCCATGACCTTGGAGCATTATCCCGGCATGACCGAGCGCATGCTCGAGCGGATCGACTCCGAGGCTCACGACCGCTGGCCCTTGGAGGCCACGCTGATCGTGCACCGCTATGGCCGCATGGAGCCAGGCGAGCAGATTGTGCTGGTGATCGCCGCCAGCGCCCACCGCCAGGCGGCTTTCGAGGCCTGCCATTTCCTGATCGACTGGCTAAAAACCCAAGCCCCCTTCTGGAAGGTCGAGGAAGCGCGCGACGGCACGGCCGAATGGGTCGAAGCCCGCGATAGCGACGACGACGCGGCCGCGCGCTGGGAAAAGTAACGCGGGCGCGGCGTGGCAACCGCCCCTCGCCCGCCATTGCGAGCCGCCTCCTTCTTCGTCATTGCGAGCCGAAGGCGTGGCAATCCAGAGTTTGTGGTTTCTGACCGCCGCCGGAAACAAACACCTCTGGATCGCCACGCCTTCGGCTCGCAATGACGGCAAGAGGGGGGCAGGCCTTCGGCTCGCGATGACGGAGGCCGGAAAATGCCGCTATTTCGGGCCTTCCGAACTAAGCGGACTCAGCCAGATCGCAGGTCATGAAGAGGCTGTGCGGATCCGGCGCGTAGTCGGCGAATGGGGGGCACTCAACGAAACCGTGACGCCGGTAAAGTGCCACGGCCGGCTTGAAATAGTCCGACACGCCGGTTTCCAAACTTAGCCGAGCCACGCCCTTGGCCTTCGCATCCGCCATGATGTGCCGGAGTATGGCGGCACCGACACCCCCGCCCCGCCTGAACGACGTGCATCGATTTAACCTCCCCATGGTCCGGGGAGATTCGCTTCCACGCCCCGACACCCTCAAGGGTCTCCCCCCGCCAGATCGACCAGAAAGAGATCTCGGGGGACTTCAGGCCGCCGACGTCAAGCGCATGGGCACTGCACGGCGGCGCCTCGGCCCGCGCCGTCACCACATGATGGCGCAGCAGCTCGACGACCCGGGGGTCGTCGAGCCCGCCTGGCTGTATTCGTATCGAAGGACTCACGTCAGCCGGGCCAAATCCGCTTTGCCCCGTTAAGCGGCGCTCGCCGAAGCCGCAGCGGCCTTATCGTTGGGGCGCTGAACCAACGCGTCGTAGGCTTCCAGCAATTCTCGGGTGATCTTGCCCGGCGTGAAGTGGTACTGGTCGATCTCGCTGACGGGCGTCACCTCGACCGCCGTGCCGGTCAGAAACACCTCCTGAGTGTTCGCCAACTCCTCCGGCATGATCGCGCGTTCGACGACCTCGTAGCCGCGCTCACGGGCCAGATCGATAACCGTACGGCGGGTGATCCCGTCCAGAAAGCAATCGGGTGTGGGCGTATGGAGCTTGCCATCCTGCACCAGGAAAATGTTCGCGCCCGTCGCCTCGGCGATGCGCCCGCGCCAATCCAGCATCAGGGCATCGTTATAGCCGCGCTGCTCGGCGTCGTGCTTGGACAAAGTGCAGATCATGTAGAGACCGGCCGCCTTCGACACGACCGGGGCCGTGGCCGGGTCCGGGCGGCGGTACTTTGCGAAGGTCATGCGGATGCCCTTCAGCCGAGCCTCCGGAGAGAAGTAAGCAGGCCATTCCCAAGCGGCCACCGCTAGATGAATCTTATTCTGCTGGGCCGAAACCCCCATCATCTCGCTGCCGCGCCACGCGATCGGCCGGACATAGCCGTCCACGATCCCGTTTGCCTTGAGCACCGCCTCGGTCGCGGCATCGATTTCCGCAACGCTGTAGGGGATCTCGAAGCCCATCAACTCGGCGGACTTATGCAAACGCTCGTGGTGCTCGGTCATTTTGAAGACCTGGCCGCCGTAGCATCGCTCACCCTCGAAAACGGCACTCGCGTAGTGCAGCCCGTGACTGAGGATGTGCAGCTTGGCCTCGCGCCAAGGCACCAGCTCGCCGTCAAACCAAATAACGCCGTCGCGATCGTCGAAGGGAAGCATGAAAATCTGGGTCCTCCGGCCCTATAACATTGATTTCGTTGCTGGCGTCCGCTCTATTCCTCTACCGAGAACGGGGCGCCGGTGATCCGCCTGACGAGACTGGCATCAATCGCGAATCGTTCGTTCGTTTCAACAGGCGACTCGTTATTGTTACTTTGTGTCTCGTTTGCTGAAACATAAGTAACAAGCTTGTGGAAATATGTCAACATGGCTGACGTAAAAAATTATGCCCGACTCTAAAACACCAAGCGCCAACCCGCTTTTCCTGCGCGAGGAGGAACTGCGGCAAGGCATCGAGTTGCTGTTCTTCGCCTACCGCGACTTCACGGCGGAACCCGACGAGATGCTTGCGCAGTATGGCTTTGGCCGGGCGCACCACCGTGTGATCTATTTCGTCGGGCGCAATCCGCGCCTGCCCGTGAGCGACCTGCTCGCCATCCTCAAGATCACCAAGCAAAGCCTGTCGCGTGTCCTCAGCCAGCTTGTGCAGGAGGGCTTTGTGGTCCAGCGCCCGGGCACCCGGGACCGCCGCCAGCGCCTGCTCGAGCTCACGGAGAAAGGCGAGGAGCTGGAGCGGCGGCTCACGGAGAACCAGAGAGCGCGCTTCGCGCGGGCCTATCGCGCGGCGGGAGCCGACGCGGTTGAGGGGTTCCGCAAGGTGATGCTGGGTCTGATCAACGCCGAGGACAGGCGGCGCTTCGGCAGCTTTGAAGGCCCGAGGGCACCTGAGCCCGCGCGCGGGCAGCAGGAAGTCTAGCCCGCCGGGCCTTCCGCGAGGCAAGGAAGCGGCGCTCACGGGTGACGCGGCGAGCGGGGCTACTTCGAACCCGCTCTAGGCGTTCGTGACCAGAACGACGTATGATGGAAAGCATGGACACGCAAACCAACCATATCCTTGTGGTCGATGACGACGAGCGGCTTCGCGACCTGCTGCGGCGCTTCCTGTCCGAACAGGGGTTTCGCGTCACGACGGTCGCCGACGCGGCGGAAGCCCGGCGCCAGCTCGCGGTGCTCGATTTCGACCTTATCGTCCTGGATATCATGATGCCCGGCGAGGATGGCTTGGAGTTGACCCAGTCCTTGCGTGAGGAAAGCCAGGTTCCCATCCTGCTTCTCACCGCCATGGAGGAAACCGAGAGTCGCATCACGGGTTTGGAAAGTGGGGCCGACGACTACCTGCCCAAACCCTTTGAGCCCCGCGAACTGGTGTTGCGCATCCAAGCGATCCTGCGCCGCGTCAACCGGCAAAACGAAGCGCCAGGCGGCAACAAGGTCTACTTCGGCGGTTTCGTATTCGATCGGGACCGTGACGAGCTACGCAAGGGCGATGCCTACGTGCGCCTGACGGCGGCCGAGACGCTCTTGCTGAAGGCCTTGGCGCGCAGTCCGGGAACGCCGGTGGACCGGGACGACCTCACGGCCGAGAGCGAGCTGATCGGCAATCAGCGGACCATCGACGTCCAGGTCACGCGGTTGAGGCGCAAGATCGAAAGTGACCCGAAGTACCCGCGTTATCTCCAGACAGTCCGCGGGACCGGCTACGTGTTGATCACGGACTGACCCGGCCATGGCGACGCAAGACTTAGACCTCAGGCAAGCCCCACGGCCAGCGAAGCCCGCCGCCGACCCGGTGTTGACCGCCGCAGTGCGGCCGCCGCGAGAGTCCCTGCTGGCCCGTTTGGCGCCCCGCAGCTTCCTCGGCCGGTCCTTGCTCATCATCTTCGTGCCGGTGGTCTTGCTCCAGGTAATCTCGACCTGGGCTTTCTACGAGCGCCACTACGACACGATCACCCGGCGCTTGAGCCAGGCGGTCGCCGGCGAAATCCTGGGCCTCGTGGACGTGCTGGACAACCAGTTCGACCCCGGCACCATCGAACGGGTGATCGAGTTGGCCGGCCGCGCCTTCTCCTTGCAGGTTTCCCTCGACGAGGCGACGGAGCTGCCGCCCCAAAAAACCTATATCTGGCCCTCCATTCTTGAGGAAAAGCTCACGCAAGCCCTGCGGGAACGGCTCAATTACCCCTATATCATCGATACCCGCTCCCTGCCCGATCAGGTTTTGATCCAAGTGGATCTCGGCGAAACCTTGATGACGGTTCTGGTGCCGCGCGAGCGCCTGTTCAGCTCCACGAGCTATATTTTCATCAGCTGGATGATCGGCTCCTCGATCGTGCTGTTTCTGATCGCGACGGTTTTCATGCGCAATCAGGTGCGCCCCATCGGCCGACTGGCCCATGCGGCGGACTGTTTCGGGCGCGGATTGGACGTGGCCGACTTCCGCCCGGAAGGCGCCACGGAAGTGCGCCAGGCGGCCGCGGCCTTCATCAAGATGCGCGAGCGCCTGAAACGCCAAATCCAGCAGCGCACCACCATGCTCGCCGGCGTTAGCCACGACCTGCGCACGCCCCTGACCCGCATGAAGCTCGAACTGGCGATGCTCCACAGCCCGGAGGCCGAAAGTCTCCGCCTCGACGTGGCTCAGATGGAGAAGATGATCGAGGGCTATCTGGCCTTCGCCAGGGGCGAAGGGACAGAGCAGCCCAAGAAGGTCGACCTTTCAGAACTTATCAGGCAAACCGTAAACGAAGCCCGCCGCGAAGGCGCGGAAGTCGATCTTCATATCGAACAGCAAATGACCGCGACCCTGCGCCCCGAGGCCATGCGCCGCTGTCTCGCCAACTTGATCGGCAATGCCCACCGCTACGGCGGCCAGGTCTCGGTGCAGGCCGGGCGCCGCAAGCGCGGCTTCGAGATCCTGATCGACGATACCGGCGAAGGCATCCCCCAGGAGGTCCGGGAAGACGTCTTCAAGCCCTTTATCCGCCTGGAGGAGTCGCGAAACCCAACGACCGGCGGCACCGGCCTTGGCCTGACCATCGCCCGCGACGTCGTGCGCGGCCACGGCGGCGACCTCACCCTCGGCGACGCGCCCGGGGGCGGGCTGCGGGCCAGAATCTGGATCCCGCGATAGGGCCTGGACACCGAAGGGGCGGTGGCGCGGTTCTCCCCCGCCATCGCCCCTCGATCATCTGACCCAACTCATTGGCCCCAAATCGATGGGCCGAGATTATTGCGCGGCCGTCGCCGTGGTCCGCTCCACCGCGGTCGGCTCGTTCAGTTTACGCGCGGTTTGCATGGCGGAGTGGAAGGGGGCGAAGACCGGCCGGTCGATGTAGCGGCCGACCCCTTTCTCCGTGCGCACCGTGCCCTCCTGATAGACCACCTTGCCTTGGCTCAAGGTCGCGACGTTGATGCCCTTGACGTTCATGCCCTCGAAGATATTGAAGTCGATGTTCTGGTGATGGGTGTTCTTCGAGATGGTGCGTTCCTTCTCCGGGTCCCAAACCACGACGTCCGCGTCCGCGCCCACCGAAATATCGCCCTTACGCGGATAGATATTGAAGATCTTAGCCGCGTTGGCGGAGGTGACCGCGACAAACTCGTTCATGGTCAAGCGGCCGGTGTTGACCCCGTGGTGCCACAGCACGTGCATGCGGTCTTCCACGCCGCCAGTGCCGTTGGGGATCATGGCGAAGTCTTCCTTGCCCATGGCCTTCTGGGGCGTGCAGAAGCAGCAGTGGTCCGTCGCCGTGGTCTGGATCATTCCAGCCTGCAGGGCCCGCCACAGCGCCTCCTGATGGTGCTTCGGCCGGAAGGGCGGGCTCATCACGTGATGGGCGGCGAACTCCCAGTCCGGGTGGCGATAAACGCTGTCGTCGATCAAGAGATGGCCGGCCAGGGCCTCGGCGAAAACCCGCTGACCCTCGTGGCGCGCCCGCGTGATGGCCTTCACCGCATCCTCGCAGGAGGTGTGCACGATATAGAGCGGCACGTCGAGAACCTGAGCGATACGGATCGCCCGGTCCGCCGCCTCGCCCTCGACCTCCGGCGGGCGGGAAAGCGGGTGGCCCTCCGGCCCGTTGATGCCCTTTTTGCGGATCTCTTCCTGCAGGTGGAAGACCAACTCGCCGTTCTCCGCATGCACGGTGCAGATGGCTCCCAGCTCACGCGCCCGGCTGAAGCTGTTCACCATGATCTCGTCGGTCGCCATGATGGCGCCCTTGTAGGCCATGAAGTGCTTGAAGCTGTTGACGCCATGCTCGCGCGCGAGCGTGCCCATGGCTTCGTGCACCGTGTCGTCCCACCAGGTGATGGCGACGTGGAAGCTATAGTCGGCCGCGGCCTTCTCCGCCCAGCCCCGCCACTTGCGGTAAGCGGACATGACGTCTTCCTGGGGTGCCGGGATCACGAAGTCGATGATCATCGTGGTGCCGCCGCAGGCCGCCGCCGTCGTGCCGCTGAAGAAATCCTCGGAAGCGACCGTGCCCATAAAGGGCAGTTCCATATGGGTGTGCGGATCGATACCGCCGGGCATGACGTAGCAGCCGCCCGCATCCAGGGTCTCGGCGCCGGCGGGCACATCCAGGCTCTCGCCGACAGCGACAATCTTATCGCCTTCGGTAATCACGTCCGCGCGCATCGTCTTGTCCGCGGTGACGACCGTGCCGCCCTTGATATGAACCGTCATGACCATCTCCTATTCTTCTAATCCGGGACCCCGCCAGGGCCGCGCCGACGGCCCTGGGCAAGAGGTTCCCTGTCTTACATTGCCTTGTCGATGACCTCGTGCGTCCAGGCACCCTCCGGGGCCTGGGTGATCACTGGGTCCGAGCCGCCCGAAAGCAGGGTCTCCACGGTCCGCTCGTAATCGGCCGGATCGAGCTTGCCGTCACTACCGGCGGTCAGCTTGTTGATCTCGCCCATCATGCGGACCTGATGGTTTTCAGTCTGCGCGCCGGTCGCGTCGTTGTCGAGCACGATCATCGCGGCTTCCTTCGGGTTCTCGCGCGCCCAGGCCCAGCCCTTCATGCTGGCCTTGACGAAGCGAGCCATCTTGTCGACGAAGGCCGGGTCCTTCAGATCGTCCTCCAGCACGTAGAGGCCGTCTTCCAGGGTGGCGACGCCCTGGTCCTCGTATTTGAAGACCAACAGCTCCTCCGGCGCGATGCCGGCGTCGATGACCTGCCAGTACTCGTTGTAGGTCATCGTGGAGATGCAGTCGGCCTGCTTCTGCAACAGGGGATCGACGTTAAAGCCCTGCTTCAGAACGGTGACGCCGTCCGATCCGCCCTCGGTGGGGATGCCGAGCTTCGACATCCAGCTGAGGAAGGGATACTCGTTGCCGAAGAACCAGACCCCCAGGGTGCGGCCCTTGAAGTCCTCCGGACCCGCGATCCCGGACTCCTTCAGGCAGGTCAGCATCATGCCCGAGCTCTTGAAGGGCTGCGCGATGTTCACCAAGGGCACGCCCTTTTCGCGCGAAGCGAGCGCGGACGGCATCCAATCGATGATGACGTCGGCACCGCCACCGGCGATCACCTGCGGCGGCGCGATATCCGGCCCGCCGGGATTGATGGTGACGTCGAGGCCCTCCTCCTCGTACAAACCCTTGTCCTTCGCCACGTAGTAGCCGGCGAACTGCGCTTGGGTCACCCACTTGAGTTGCAGCGTCAACTCGTCGGCCGCAAGGGCGGAAGCCGCCGAGGCACCAAATGCCACGGCCGCGATCGTACCAATTACCCGTTTCATTGCTTCATTCTCCCGTTCAGACTCCCCATGTTCCCCATCCCCGCCGTCATTTTCGCTGACGGTATGAAGGATGCCAGAAAGTGAAGGCGCGCTCCAAGGCGGCCACCACTCCATAAAACGCCGACCCGGCGAACGCGGCCATCAAAATCTCCGCCCAAACCATATCGACGTTCATCCGCCCCACCTCGGTGGATATGCGGAACCCCATGCCGACGATCGGCGTGCCGAAGAACTCCGCGACAATGGCGCCGATCAGGGCCAGGGTCGAGTTGATCTTCAAGGCATTGAAGATAAATGGCAATGCCGCCGGCAACCTGAGTTTCCAAAGGGTCTGCCAGTAGGACGCGCCGTAGGACTGCATCAGTTCCCGCTCCAAGCGGCCTGAGCCCGCCAAGCCGGCGACGGAATTCACCAGCATCGGGAAGAAGGTCATGATCACGACGACGGCGGCTTTCGAATGCCAGTCGAAGCCGAACCACATCACCATGATCGGCGCCACCCCGACGATGGGCAGAGCGCTTACCAAGTTTCCCAGCGGCAAGAGTCCGCGCTGCAGGAAGGGCACCCGGTCCACCAGCACGGCAACCGCCAAGCCGGCCCCGCAGCCCAGGGCGTATCCCGAGAGCACGGCCTTCAGGAAGGTCTGCTCGAAATCCGCCGCCAGGATGTCCAGAGACGAAGCAAAACGCTCGCCGATCGCGCTCGGTGCTGGAAGGAGAACTTGCGGCACACCGAAGCCCACCACCGCCGCCTCCCACAAGAAGAGGATCCAAAGCCCGAAGGCGGTCGGCACGGCAAGATCGGCGATGCGCTGATAGATGGGATTGAGGCTGGTGAAGGCGGCCAGGCCATCGTTCGCCCGCCAGGCCAAGGCCCAAAGCCCCACCACGTAAGCCCAGAAGCCCGGTCCAGTCTGGCCCCGCAGCGGCTCCGCGTGAACCGCCGAGAGAGCGGCAACCGCGCCCGCCACCACCGCCGCCATGAGAACCATCGCCGCCGCAACATTGGGCACGCCCCGCCAGGCGGTCCAGCCGGAGAGCAGCACGAGCAGTGGAACGATCACCATGCCGCCGGGCAAGCTTGTCAGGCTGGCGAATCCGGCGGCTCCGCCCTTGCCGATCACCGTAGAGAGCGTGAAGGCCAGCAAGGCGGCCATGCCAAAGTTGTCATAGTGCCGCCGCGGCAAGGCCCGGATCATTCGCGCATCCCCATGGCCCGCAGGACGATGCGTTCGACCAGACCGACAAGCGCGACAAGGCAGGCCGCCAGGATCGAGGCCGTGATCAAGGCCGACCAGATCTGGATCGTCTGTCCGTAGTAGGAGCCGGCCAACAGCCGCGCCCCAAGCCCCGCTTGGGCGCCAGTGGGCAGTTCGCCGACGATGGCCCCGACCAGGCTAATGGCAATGGCGATCTTCAGGCTGGCAAAGAGGAAGGGCACCGCCGAGGGCCATCGCAACATGCGGAAAAGCTGCCAGCGCGTGGCACTGTAGGTGCGCATCAGGTCCATCTGCAGCAAGTCCGGCGAGCGCAAGCCCTTCACCATGCCGATGGCCACCGGAAAGAAGCAGAGATAGGTCGAGATGATCGACTTGGGGACCAGGCCCTTCAGCCCAATCGACCCGAGCACCACGATGATCATCGGTGCGATGGCCAGGATCGGAATGGTCTGCGACGAGATAATCCAGGGCAGCAGACTCTTGTCGAGAGTGCGCGCCTCCACGATCCCGACCGCCAGCAGGATCCCAAGCAAGGACCCGATGGCGAAGCCCAGCAGAGTGGAAGAAAGAGTGACGGAGCTATGATAAATCAGGCTACGCTTGGAAGTCGGGCGCACTTCGAAGATTGTCTTCCACATCTCGGCCAGGATTTGGTGGGGCGCCGGCAACAGGGGGCGCTCTTGAGACAGCGTGCCCCGCACCAAGTCGGCCGTGGTCCACTCGACCTTCTGCCGCTCGAACTGGTCAATCTGCAAATCGGCGTTCATGTAGACGGCGCCGAGATACCAGAGAATCAGAATTGCCAAGGACACCATGAGGACCGGCACCGCCCGCCCCTCGACAAGACGCGTCAGAAACGCCGGCTTGCGCGCCGGGGCGGAAAGCGCCTCAGTCGTCATAGCTGTGTCCAGCGCGCAGGCCCTCGCGCACCCGGTGGGCAATTTCCAGAAAGGCCGGGGTTTCACGGATATCCAGGGTGCGGTCGCGGGGAAAGTCGCAAGATATGACGTCGATGATCCGCCCCGGACGCGGCGACATCACCACGATCCGCGAGGAAAGGAAAACCGCCTCGGGGATGGAATGGGTGACGAAAACCACCGTCTTCTCGGTCTTGTTCCAAAGGCCCAGAAGCTGCTCGTTGAGGTGATCGCGCACGATCTCGTCCAGGGCGCCGAACGGCTCGTCCATCAACAGAAGCGCCGGGTCGAAGGATAGCGCCCGCGCAATGGAAGCACGCTGCTGCATGCCGCCCGACAGCTGCCAGGGGTACTTGCGCTCGAAGCCCGCGAGATTGACCAGGTCCAGATAGCGGCGCGCCCGCTCCGCCCGCTCGGCGGCCGGCAAGCCCATAATCTCCAGAGGCAACGTCACATTGCGCTCGATGGTGCGCCAGGGATAAAGCGCCGCCGCCTGAAAGATATAGCCGTAGGCGCGTGCCAGCCGGGCCTCTTGGGGAGAAACGCCGTTCACCAAGATGGACCCGCCGGTTGGCTGCTCCAGGTCCGCGATGGTGCGCAGCAAGGTGGTTTTGCCGCAGCCCGACGGCCCGATCAGCGAAACGAAATCACCCGCCTCGATCTCAAGATCGATGTCCTTCAGCGCGTGAACCGGACCGTCGCGCGTGGAGAAGGTAAGGGAAAGGTTGCGGATCTCGACGACGGGCCGCCGACCGGCCCCCTCTCGTTCCAAGCCTTGCGTTACTTCCGCTGGCGCGGTGTCTTCCATAAGCGCGCTTGCCCCCGCCTTCGCTCCGGCCGCGCCTAGGCGGCCTGTCCCGCTTTGGTAAGCATGGCCCGCAGCAGCACATTCGCGCCGGCCGTGATCCACTCCGGCTTGGCGTCCTCCACCTCGTTATGGCTGATACCGTCGATGCAGGGCACGAAGATCATCGAGGTGGGTGCCACCCGGGACATGTAGCAGGCATCATGCCCGGCGCCGGAGACCATGTCGCGCATGGTGTAGCCGCAGCCCTTCGTGCCCTCGTGCACCGCCTCGATGCAACCGTCGTCGAAGTGGATCGGAGCGTAGTAGAAGATTTGCTCGATCGCCTGCTCAAGGCCGATCTCACCGGCGATTCTGTCGATGCCCTGGCGCAGCGCCTTGTCCATTCCGGCCAGCACGTCGTCGTTCGGGTGGCGGAAATCGATGGTCATGAAGACGCGGCCGGGAATGACGTTGCGAGAGTTCGGATGCACGTTAAGCATGCCGACGGTCGAGCAAGCCAAGGGCGCGTTGTCCAGACCGATCTTGTTGACCAGGTCCACCACCCGCGCGGCCCCCAGCAAGGCATCCTTGCGCCGGCTCATGGGCGTCGGCCCGGCATGGGACTCCACGCCCGTCAAAGTCAGCTCGTACCAGCGCTGGCCCTGGGCGTCGGTCACCACGCCGATCGTCTTTTCGTCCGCTTCGAGGATCGGGCCTTGCTCGATATGAGTCTCGAAGAAGGCGTGGATGTCCCGGCCGCCAACCTCTTCCGTGCCCGCGTAGCCGATACGCTCCAGCTCCTCGCCCATGGTCTTGCCGTCGGCATCCGCCCGGCTGAGGCCGTATTCCAGATCGAAAGCGCCGGCGAAGACGCCGGAAGCCACCATGGCCGGCGCGAAGCGCGAGCCTTCCTCATTCGTCCAAACCGCCACCTCGACGGGCCGCTCGGTCTCCAGGTTCAGGTCATTGAGGGTGCGCACCACCTCAAGCCCGGCCAGAACACCGTAAACCCCGTCGAAGCGGCCGCCGGTCGGCTGCGTGTCCAAGTGACTGCCGGTCATCACAGGGTCCAAATCGTTGTTCTTGCCGGGCCTCCGGGCGAAGATGTTCCCCATCTTATCGACCTTGATGTCGCAGCCCGCTTCCCGGCACCAGGAGACGAAAAGATCGCGGCCTTCCTTGTCGAGATCCGTCAGCGCCAGACGGCAGCACCCGCCCTTTTCGGTCGCGCCGATCTTTGCCATCTCCATTAGGCTGTCCCACAGGCGGCTGCCGTCGATTTGCAAGTTCCGGGAATCTGTCATCGCGCGATCTTCCTTCGAATCTGGGTCAGTTGAGCTCGACAAGCGGCGTGTAGGCATCCGGCCGGCGGTCGCGGAAGAATTGCCAGGTGTTGCGCACTTCCCGGACCATGTCCATTTCGACTTCGTGCACCAGAAGCTCGTCCTTGTCGCGGCTGGCGATCGCCTCGATCTGGCCACGCGGATTGACGATGTAGCTCTGGCCGTAGAACTCGCCGATGTTCCACGGCGCTTCCGTGCCCACGCGGTTGATGGCGCCGATGTAGACGCCATTGGCCACCGCCGCCGCCGGCTGCTCCAGCTTCCAAAGATACTCCGACAAGCCGGCCACGGTGGCCGAGGGGTTGACGATGTACTCCGCGCCCCGCAGCGACAAGGCCCGCCAGCCCTCCGGGAAATGCCGGTCGTAGCAGATGTAGACACCCAGCTTGCAATAGGCCGTGTCGAAAACCGGCCAATTGGAGGCGCCGGGCTTGAAGAAGAATTTCTCCCAGAAGCCGGCGACCTGGGGGATGTGACTCTTGCGGTACTTGCCAAGATAGGTCCCGTCCGCGTCGATCACCGCGGCAGCGTTGTAGTAGACGCCGGTGATCTCTTCCTCGTAGATCGGAACCACGATCACCATGTTGTGCTTCTTCGCGTATTCCTGCATCAGACGTGTGGTGTGGCCGTCGGGGATCGCTTCGGCGGCGGCGTACCAGCGCGCGTCTTGGCTGGGGCAGAAGTAAGGCTGGGTGAAGACCTCCTGAAAGCAGAGAACCTGCACGCCTTGCGATCCGGCCTCGTCGATCAGGGGGATGTGCGCCGCGAGCATGGCGTCCCGGATTTGCTCTGGCGTTTCGGAGGTTGGCGCCTTCAACGCCATTTGTATGAGCCCGGTCTTCAGTTTCGTCACCTTCGCAGTCTCCCTATCGCTGATATCGCCATTGAGCGGGAAGGCAACCGTCTGGCGGGCCTCCGCGCCCAAAGGCTGGAAACAGCCGTTTCTATAGGATCCTCCCAACACCGCCGAGGTGGAACGGTTTGCCCGGTCCCTTGTTCCGGCTTTTCGCATCCCTTCACTGGGCGCTGGCACTTGCCGCGCCGCCATCGCTCATCATGGCGTAGCTCGGACCGCCGCGCCATGCGATTTCTCGGAAAGCGGCGAAGCGCGCCTCGACCGACTTCGAGCATTAAAGCCTCCCTCAACCGCCGGTCAAGAGGCGGGTTCGCTTATTGGTGGAAACGCATGAAAAGCCGGAGCCGCAGCGGAGAACTTCGGGGTGCCCCACCTCAAGGACGCTTGCGTGCCATGCGTCCACGGGGCTAGCGTCGTAGGACGCTAAAGAAACCGTCGCTTAAGACGGCGGCGGAGGGAGAGCGGCCAGGACGGTCGGACTTTTCAAAACTGGGAAAGATAGGGGGTTTCAAGCCATGTTCGCACCATTCGTCCGCCTTCGCCGCATTGGCCGAAGGGCCTTCGTCGCCGGCGCGCTCGCCGCGCTCGGCCTTTCGACCGCCTTCGTGCCGGGCGCCCAGGCGCAGAAGATCGACGTCGCGGCGATCTACACCGTGCCGGTCGAGCAGCAGTGGGTGAGCCGTATCCACATCGCCCTGCAAGCCGCGGAAGAGCGCGGCGACATCACCTACGACTGGTCCGAGAACGTCGCCAACACCGACTACGAGCGGGTGATGCGCGAATACGCCGAGCAGGGCAAGACTCTGATCGTCGGCGAAGCCTTCGCGGTCGAGCGCGCGGCAAGATCAGTGGCGGCCGACTATCCGGATGTCGCCTTCCTGATGGGCTCGTCCTTCGGGCCGGCACAGCCGAACTTCTCGGTCTTCGACAACTGGATCCACGAACCCTCTTATCTAACCGGCATGGTCGCGGGCAAGCTGACCGAAAGCAACCTGATCGGCATGGTCGGCGGATACCCGATCCCCGAGGTCAACCGCTTGATGCACGCCTTCATGGACGGCGCGCGCGAGGTCAACCCAGACGTCAAGTTCCTGGTGAGCTTCATCGGCAGCTGGTACGACCCGCCCGCTGCCAAGGAAGCAGCCTTCGCTATGGTGGATTCCGGCGCCGACCTGCTTTACGCTGAGCGCTTCGGCGTGTCGGACGCCGCCGCCGAGCGCGGCATCAAGGCCATCGGAAACGTCATCGACACTCAGGCCGACTATCCCGGCACGGTGGTGGCGAGCGCGCTGTGGCACATGGAGCCGACCATCGACCGCGCCATCGCCGCGGTGCAGAACGGCGCCTTCGAGCCCGCCGACTACGGGCCCTATAGCTTCATGTCCTACGGCGGCGGCTCACTGGCGCCCATGGACCCCGCGCTGATCGGCCAGGAGACCCTGGACATGGTCAACGCCAGGCAACAGGAAATCCTTTCGGGCCTGTTCCGGGTCAACGTGAACGACTCGGAGCCGAAGTCCACTCAGTGACACGCTGAGGCAAGGGCTCCATGTCCGCTCATGCGCCGCCGGGCTCGACCCCGGCGGCGGCCCCGGAGGTTCTGAGGCTCACCGGCATCACCAAGCGCTTCGGCGATCTCGTCGCAAACGAGGAGATCGGGCTTAGCCTGCGCCGTGGCGAGATCGTCGCGCTGCTGGGTGAGAACGGCGCCGGCAAGACGACCTTGATGAACATCCTCTTCGGCCACTACGTCGCCGACTCCGGGGACATCCAGGTGGCCGCTCACGCCGGACAGACAGGGAAGCCCTCCACGCTTCGCGCCCTGCCGCCCGGTTCGCCGCAAGCGGCGCTGGAGGCGGGAATCGGCATGGTGCATCAGCATTTCACCCTGGCCGATAACATGACCGCCCTCGATAACATCGTCCTGGGCACCCAACCCCTCTGGCGCCCTTGGCAAGCCCGCGCCGCCGCGCGCCGCAAGCTGGACGCCCTGATGCGCCGCTCGGGGCTGACCGTCGATCTCGATGCGCGGGTGGTCGCCTTGACCGTCGGCGAGCGCCAGCGCGTGGAGATTTTGAAAGCGCTTTTCCGCGACGCGCGTATCCTGATCCTGGACGAGCCCACCGCCGTCTTGACGCCCCAGGAAGTTGACGGGCTGTTCGAGGTCTTGCGCGCCTTGGCCGCCGAGGGATTGGCGGTGGTGTTCATCTCCCACAAGCTGAACGAAGTCTTGGCGGTGAGCGAGCGCGTCGTGGTGCTGCGGCAAGGGCGCAAGGTGGCGGAGATGCCGACCGCTGGGGCCAATCGCCGCTCTCTCGCGGAAGCCATGGTCGGCCGCGAACTCCCGGAGAATCAGCGACCGCCGCACAATCCTGGCGCGCCGGTGGTGCGGCTGGAAGGCATCGAGGCGCCAGGTGAGCTGGGTCGTGCCGGCCTGCACAATGCGAGCTTGACCCTGCATTCGGGCGAGATCGTCGGAATCGCCGGTGTGTCCGGTAACGGCCAAGCCGCCCTCTCAGCCTTGCTGTCGGGATTGGCACGGCCGACGGCAGGCCACCTCTTCCTGCTTGGCGAAGAGATAAGCCACCCCTCCGTGCGCGGCTTCGTGGATGCGGGCGTGGGGCGCATACCCGAGGACCGGCACCGCGACGGGGTGGTCGACGACATGGAGGTTTGGGAGAACCTGATCATCGAGGATCTCCGCGACCCCGACCTACAGTCGGCTGGCTTCATCCGGAAGGACAAGGTGATGGCGCGGGCCGACGCTCTGATCGCCGAAAACGACATCCGCTGCCCGGGGCCGGAGACGCGCACCCGGCTGCTTTCCGGCGGGAACATGCAAAAGCTGATCCTCGCACGGGTTCTGGAGCGGCACCCCAGGTTCATCCTGGCGAACCAGCCCACGCGCGGCCTGGATATCGGCGCGGTCACCTATGTTCACGGGCGGCTTTTGCAAGCCTGCGCCGAAGGGGCGGGGATTCTGTTGATCTCCGAGGACTTGGACGAGCTCTTGACCCTGTCCGATCGCGTCGCCGTACTCTATCGCGGACAACTGTCGCAGGCCATGGCCACGGCCGAGCTCGACATTCGCGGCCTCGGCCTGATGATGGCCGGTCATTCGGCCGCCGAGCAAGACGCGGGAGGGCCACATGCGTCTTGAGCCCCGCGATCACCCGCCTTTATGGCTCAGCATCGGCGCCCCCATTGCCGCCGCCTTGCTGGCCCTGGTGCTCTCCGCGATTCCCCTCACCTGGGCCGGCGCGGCGGTGGGCGAAGCCTACCGCTTGATCTTCGAGGGCGCGGCGGGATCGCTCTTCGCGCTTACGGAGACCCTCGCCCGCGTCACGCCCTTGATCCTGACCGGCCTCGCGGCAGCCGTCGCCTTTCGCGCCAAGCTTTGGAACATCGGCGCGGAGGGGCAGTTGTACATGGGGGCGCTGGCGGCGGTGGCCCTAGGCGCGGGAGCCCTGAACCTGCCGGGCATAGTGCTGGCACCGCTGATCTTGCTGGCCGGCGCGCTGGCCGGGGCGATGATGATGCTGGGGCCGACCTGGCTCAAGCTGCGGCTCGGCGTCGACGAGGTGGTCACGACCCTGCTGCTGAACTTTATCGTGCTGCTCTTCGTGCAGATGATGCTGGAAGGGCCGATGCAAGACCCCATGAGCATGGGCTGGCCGCAATCGGCCCCGGTGCTCGACCAAGCCGCCCTTCCCAAGCTTGTGGAGAAGACACGCCTGCATGCCGGACTTCTGATCGCCTTGGCGGCGGTCGGCCTGGTCTGGCTGATGGAGAACCGCACAATTTTCGGGTTCGAGGCGCGCGCCGTGGGCGCCAACGCTGCCGCGGCCCGTTTCGCCGGCATGTCGGTGCCCTCGGTCATGCTGCGTGTCGGACTGATCTCCGGCGCCTTGGCAGGGCTCGCGGGAGTTTGCGAAGTGGCAGGCCTCAAGGGCTACGTCACCCAAGACCTTTCGCCCGGCTACGGCTACGGCGGCATCGTCGTGGCCATGCTGGCGCGCCTCAATCCTCTGGGCGTGGTGCCCGCGGCGATCTTCGTGGCGGGGGTTTTCGTCGGCGCGGACTCCATGAGCCGAGCCATCGGCGTGTCGAGCTATATCGCCGACCTTATTGTCGCCACGTCTCTTCTCGTCATGCTGCTGGCTTCCCTCGTGGTCCAGTTTCACATCCGGTTCAGGGCGGGCTGATGGCGGAGATTCTCGACATCCTTATCAGTGCCAGCTTCTGGGCGGCGGCCTTGCGGATCGCGACACCGCTGATCTTCGGGGTCCTGGGCGAGTTGATCTGCGAGCGCGCGGGCGTCCTCAACCTCGGCATCGAAGGCATCTTCACCGCGGGCGCCATGAGTGGCTGGATGGCGGTCTATCTGGGCGCCGACCTCTGGACGGGGCTGCTCATCGCGGCATTGGTGGGTGCGGCTTTCGGCCTGCTGCACGGCAGCCTGACGGTGCCGCTTGGATTGTCCCAGCACGTCACGGGCATCGGGATCACCTTGTTGGCCACCAGCCTGGCTTATTTCACCTATCGCATGACCTTGCCCGACGTCACCAGCCCGCCGCGTATCGAGCCCTTTCAGCCGGTCGATCTCGGTTTCCTCTCGGAACTGCCCTTCCTGGGCCCGGCGCTGTTCCAGCACACACCGCTGACCTACCTCGCCCTCGCGCTGGTGGCAGTTACGGCCTACGTATTCTACCGCACGCCCCTCGGCCTGGCGCTGCGCACGGTCGGTGAGAACCCGGCCGCGGTGGAGGCGCAAGGTATCAGCGTCTACGGCCTGCGGATCGGCGCTGTCATGGCGGGCTCGGCGCTGATGGCCATGGGCGGCGCCTTCCTGACCATGTCCGCTTTCAATGCTTTCTTCTTCGAGATGGTGAACGGGCGCGGCTGGATCTGCATCGCCCTGGTGGTTTTCGCGTCCTGGCGGCCCGGCAAGGCTCTGCTGGGCGCCATTTTGTTCGGGGCTTTCGACGCCTTCCAGCTGCGCCTGCAGCAAGAGATCGCCGTGGACATCCCCTATCAGATCTTC
Organism: Pelagibius litoralis; assembly: GCA_029287455.1. Taxonomy (GTDB): domain Bacteria; phylum Pseudomonadota; class Alphaproteobacteria; order Kiloniellales; family DSM-21159; genus JARFRB01. The sequence continues at coordinate 57,908 of JARFRB010000025.1, forward strand.
CTGATGATGCCCTATGTGCTCTCGATCCTGGCGCTGGTGGTCATGTCCCGCCGCGCCGCCTACCCCAAGGCCCTGATGATCCCGTACCGCAAGGGAGAGCGCTGAGGTGAGCTTGGAACTGATTCTGCGCAACGCCAATCTGCCGGACGGACGGCGCGGCTTTGATATCGCGATCGCAGGCGGGCGTATCGCCGCTGTAGGCTCCAACCTGGATGCACAGGCCGGGGAAGAGATCGATGCCAGCGGGCGCCTGGTTTCCCCACCCTTCGTGGACGCGCACTTTCACATGGACGCGACCCTGTCGCTTGGGCTGCCGAGGCTGAACCGCTCGGGCACCTTGTTGGAAGGGATCGCGCTTTGGGGTGAGCTAAAGCCCCACCTCACCCAAGAGACCATCGTCGAGCGGGCCTTGCGATACTGCGACCTGGCTATCTCCCAAGGCGTCATGGCGATCCGCAGCCATGTGGACATCTGCGACGAGCGGCTGCTGGCGGTGGAAGCCTTGCTGGAGGTCAAGCGCCGCGTGCAGCCCTACCTTGATCTCCAGCTCGTCGCCTTTCCACAGGACGGCTATTTGCGCTGGCCCGGCGCGGCGGAGACGCTGGCGCGCGCCCTTGACATGGGTGTGGAAGTGGTGGGCGGCATCCCCCATTTCGAGCGCACCATGGCCGAGGGTGCCAAATCCGTGAAGCTGCTCTGCGAGGTGGCGGCCGCGCGCGGCCTGAGGGTGGACATGCACTGCGACGAAACCGACGATCCCCTCTCGCGGCACATCGAAACCTTGGCAGCCGAGACCAAGCGGCTCGGCCTCGAAGGCCGGGTCACCGGCTCACACCTCACCTCCATGCATTCCATGGACAACTACTACGTCTCAAAGCTGTTGCCCCTGATAGCGGAGTCAGGGGTCAGCGCCGTCGCCAACCCACTGATCAACATCGGCATCCAGGGCCGCCACGACAGCTACCCCAAGCGCCGGGGCATGACCCGGGTGCCCGAATTGATGGATGCCGGCGTCACCGTGGCTTTCGGGCACGACTGCGTGATGGACCCCTGGTACTCCCTGGGCTCGGCCGACATGCTGGACGTCGCGCACATGGGCCTGCACGTGGCGCATATGACCGGGCGCGCCGACATGACGCGGTGCTTCGAGGCAGTCACCACCGCGCCGGCGCGCATCCTGGGCTTGGAGAACTACGGCCTGGAGCCTGGGTGTCATGCCGACCTGGTCATGCTGCAGGCCCGCGATCCGATCGAGGCGCTGCGCCTCAAGCCGCCGCGCCTCTTGGTGCTGCGGCGCGGTAAGATGGTGGCAAGGCGCGACCCGTTGATCGCACGGCTCGACCTGCCCGGGCGCCCGGCGAGCCTGGACCTCTCCGAAACAGCGCCCCTTGAGAAGGAATCTTGACACCCTTCGCAACCGAGAGCGGTTCTTATTGACCACTCATGCGATAATTTGATGAAATGATTCAGCAAATATCGTCCGTGCGTAGAGGAGACCGGGATGGCGGATGGCAGCGCGAGAAGCAGAGCGGCCGGCATCGCGACGGCCCGGCTTTCGGAGGAGGACTACAGGCGGAACTTCTCCGATCTGCATCCGCCCCTGAGCAAGCACGAAGCGCAGGTGGAATCGGACCGCTGCTACTTCTGCTACGACGCGCCTTGCGTCACGGCCTGCCCCACCAGCATCGATATCCCCCTGTTTATTCGGCAGATATCGGCGGACAACGCGAACGGTGCCGCGCGCACCATCCTGTCCCAGAACATCTTCGGCGGCATGTGCGCGCGCGACTGCCCAACCGAAACCCTTTGCGAGGAAGCCTGCGTGCGCAATCTGGCCGAGGACAAGCCAGTCGAGATCGGCCGCTTGCAGCGCTATGCCACCGATAGCCTGCTGGCGAGCGGGGCGCAGCCTTTCGAGCGCGGGGCGCCCAGCGGAAAGCGGGTCGCGGTGGTCGGCGGCGGTCCGGCGGGCCTGGCCTGCGCCCATCGACTGGCCCTGCACGGTCACGCGGTCACGGTGTTCGAGGCGCGCGAGAAGCTGGGCGGCCTCAACGAATACGGCATCGCGGCCTACAAGGTCGCGGGCGGCGCTGCCGAGCGGGAAGTTGACTTCCTGCTTGCGGTTGGCGGCATGGAAACGCGCACGGGCGTTGCCTTGGGGCGCGACGTGACGCTCGCGCAACTGCGCGCCGATTTCGACGCGGTCTTCTTGGGTATGGGCTTGGCCGGTGTCAATGCCCTAGGGCAGGAGGGCGAGGACCTTCCGGGTGTGCTTGACGCGGTCGACTATATCGCCGAACTGCGCCAAGCGCAGAATCTGTCGGAGTTGCCGGTCGGGCGCCGGGTCGTGGTGATCGGCGGCGGCATGACCGCCATCGACGTCGCTGTGCAGTCGAAGCGCTTGGGCGCGGAGGACGTCACGATCGTCTACCGGCGCGGTCAGGACGCCATGAAAGCCAGCGAATACGAGCAGGACCTCGCCCAAACCAACGGCGTCAAGATCAAGCACTGGGGCGTCCCCCGTCGCATCCTGACGCAAGACGGCAATGTCAGCGGCATCGAGTTCCGCTACGGCCAGACCGGCGTGGACGGCCGGCTAGAAGTGACGGAGGAAAGCTTCACACTCGACGCCGACGTGATTTTCAAGGCGATCGGCCAGACCTTCATCCCGGCGGTCCTGGGCGAGAGCCTGGAGGCGCTGGACCTGTCCGGCGGACGTTTGCGGGTGGACGAGGAACGCCGCACGAGCCTGCCCGATGTCTGGGCCGGCGGCGACTGCGTCGCCGGCGGCTCCGACCTCACCGTGGCGGCGGTGGAAGACGGCAAGCAGGCGGCCGAGTCGATCCACGCCGCCTTTTCGAATAGCTGACCCAGGGAGACGCGCCCATGGCCGACCTTCGCTCCGAATTCCTGGGGATTAAGTCCCCCAATCCCTTCTGGCTCGCTTCGGCGCCACCCACGGACCGAGAGATCAACGTGACTCGCGCGTTCAAGGCCGGCTGGGGCGGTGTAGTTTGGAAGACCCTGGGCGAGGACCCACCGGTGGTTAACGTGAACGGCCCGCGCTACGGCGCCGTTTATAGCGCCGACCGGCGCCTGATGGGCTTTAACAACATCGAGCTCATTTCCGACCGGCCGCTCGAAATCAATCTGAGGGAAATCAAGCAGGTGAAGCGCGACTGGCCCGACCGGGCCATGGTGGTCTCACTGATGGTGCCCTGCGAGGAAGCAGCCTGGAAGAAGATCCTGCCCCTAGTGGAGGAGACCGGGGCCGACGGCGTGGAGCTAAACTTCGGCTGCCCACACGGCATGTCGGAGCGTGGTATGGGCTCGGCCGTGGGCCAGGTGCCCGAGTACGTCGAAATGGTGGCGCGCTGGTGCAAGCAGCACACCCGCATGCCGGTGATCGTCAAGCTCACGCCCAACATCACCGACGTGCGCCACCCCGCCCGCGCGGCCAGGGCCGGCGGCGCGGACGCGGTCTCGCTGATCAATACGGTGAACTCGATCGTCAGCGTGGATCTGGACCTCATGGCCCCCAATCCGCACACCGATGGCAAGGGCACCCACGGCGGCTACTGCGGGCCGGCGGTCAAGCCCATGGCGCTCAACATGGTCGCCGAGATCGCCCGCGACCCGGCCACGCAGGGCTTCCCCATTTCCGGTATCGGCGGGGTGACCACCTGGCGCGACGCGGCGGAGTTCATGGCCCTGGGTGCGAGCAACGTCCAGGTCTGCACGGCGGCAATGACCTATGGCTTCAAGATCGTCGAGGAATTGACCGACGGCCTGAAAAGCTGGATGGAAGACAAGGGCTATCAGCGGGTTGACGACATCGTCGGCGCCGCAATCCCCAACGTCACGGACTGGCAGTTCCTCAATCTGAACTACGTGGTCAAGGCCCGCATCGACCAGGACCTTTGCATTAAGTGCGGACGCTGCCACATCGTCTGCGAAGACACCTCTCACCAGGCCATCACCGCCGAGAAGGACGGTCATCGGCACTTCGAGGTGATTGACGCAGAATGCGTCGGCTGCAACCTCTGCGTCAGTGTCTGCCCGGTCGAGAACTGCATTACCATGGAGCGCATGACCGAAGGGGTGGACCCGCGCACCGGCACGCCAATCGATCCGGCTTATGCCAACTGGACCACCCACCCGAACAATCCTCAAGCGGCGGAGTGAACCAAGCGCGCTCCGTAGTCGCCAGGCGCATTATTTCGTCATTGCGAGCCGAAGGCGTGGCAATCCAGGGTTTGTTGGTTCCGGCCCGCATGACGAACCAAATACCTCTGGATTGCCACGCCTTCGGCTCGCAATGACGAAAGGAGGGCGGCTCGCAATGACGAAGAAAGAGATCGCCGCGCGATGACGCCAAGAATACGACGCCATCACCGCGACAATGGACACCCAGCCTAGCGGATGAACTGGTCCACGTAGTCCTCGCCCAGGCCGCAGGCGGTGTAGTGCTTGCGGCAGTTGTCGATCTTGGTGAATACGTCCTCGTAGCCCGTGGGCTTGCCATAGGGGTCCACGTAGGACATCACCCCATTGACCTGGAAAAGGGTGATCATCTCCTCCACGTCATCCGGCACCACGAGCGTGTGTGTCTCGCCCGGCGGCTCGTAAACGTAGCCGCCTTCCTCCGCCACCCAATCGTGCTCCAGATAGAACCAGCGGCCCTTCAGGACGAAGCCGTGCACTGCGTTGGGATGGCGATGGCGGCTTAACACGCCGGATTTGCGCACCCTGAGCAGGTTCACCCAATAGCCCGTGGAGGCGTTTAGGCAAAGCGGCCGGAACCAGACGTTTTCCGCCTGGGGCACCCAGACGCGCTCGTCCTCGGGGATCGCGTTGGGCACGACGATGTCGCTCGCCGCTTCCTTGGGCATGGGAAGCTGATAGGGGGTGCGGGCTTCCTCGTCCTTCGTATGCAAGGCCATCTTGAACGGTCTCCTCGTGAAAAGGGTCAAACGGAAGAATAGCCGCCATCCACTGGCAAGACCACGCCCGTTACGAAAGCGGCGGCCGGGCTCGTCAGGAAAAGCGCCGGTCCCACCAAATCGCCCGGGGTGCCCCAGCGGCCCATGGGGGTGCGCTCCAGAATCGGGCGGCTGCGGGCCGGATCGTCCTGCAGGGCCTGGGTCAAGGGTGTCGCGATCCAGCCCGGCGCAAGCGCGTTGACCCGGATGCCCTCCCCGGCCCAAGCCGCCGCGAGGGATTTCGTCAGGGTCACGATGCCGCCTTTCGAAGCGGAGTAGGCAGGCACCAAGGGGCCGCCGAAGAAACTCAGCATGGAAGCGATATTCACGATGGCCCCGCCCCCCCGCGCCAAGGCCGGCCGGCAGGCCGCGCAGACCCGCATTACGCCATTCAGGTTGATGTCCACCACGCGCTGAAAGACCTCCGGATCGAACTCTTCCATCCGCCGGATCACCCCAGCCGCGTTGACCACGGCGTCCAGGGATTCGAGCCCCTCACCAAAGCGCGCCACGGCATCGGCGTCGGTTACATCCAGCATCACCGGCTCGACGCCCGCCACCGGCTCGCCAACGGCCTGGAGATCGATGCCGAGAACCCGATAGCCGGCTTCGGCGAAGCCTTCAGCCAAGCCCCGGCCAATGCCGCTCGCCGCACCGGTTACAATCGCCGTCCTTTGCATGAGCTTCAGCCTTTCAAAAGAGCGAGCACGTCATCGCGTCGCGGCATGGGGGCAACCGCGCCGTAGCCTTGGGTCGAAAGCGCCGCGGCGGCGTTCGCGTAAGCGGCGGCCGCGAAAGGGTCGCCGGAGTGCAGGTACTCCGCCAGGAACGCGCCATCGAAGGTATCGCCGGCCGCCGTGGCGTCAACCGGAGTCACGGGATGGGCGGGCACGCGCCGCCGCGTCTCGACCGTGGCGACCAAGGTCCCAGCCTCCCCAAGGGTCAACGCCACGATGGAGGCGCCGAGTTCCAGATAAAAGTCCGCGATGCCGTCCGGATCCTCACGGCCTGTGAGCTGCTTCGCGTCGTCGAGCCCCGGCAAGGCGATGTCGCAAAGCGCCATGCCCGCGTGGGTCACCGCCTTCGCCCGCTCCAATGGCCAGAGTTGGAGGCGCAGGTTGGAATCGTAGGACACCAGGGTTCCCTTTGCCCGCGCGATCTCGATAGCGCGGAATACCGCATCGGCGGCGCTGTCGCTGATGGCCTGGCTGATGCCGGATACATGCAAGATCTTGGCCCCGGCAACATAGGCCTCCGGAATGTCTTCCGGCCGAATGAGGCTGCTTGCCGAGCCTGCCCGCAGGTAGCTGAAGCTATGCCCCCCCGGCCCGTGACTAACGAAGTAGATGCCCGTGTGCGCCCCGGGGCGAAGCTTCACATGGGCGGTATCCACGCCCTCGCGCGCCCAAAGGTCGCAGAAGGATCGGCCGAAAAGGTCGTCGCCTAGCGAAGTGAGGAAGCCAACCTTGGCGCCGGAGCGTGCGGCCGCGATGGCGCAGTTCGAGGTATCGCCGCCGTGGCCCGGCAAATAGCGGCCGTCCGGCTGCTGGTTGAACTCCAGCAGGGGTTCGCCAAGGCACAGGATATCCGGTTGCAAGCTTTACCTCGTCAGGCGGTCGGTCGCGGGACAGGGAAGAAAACGGCGGCACCCGATACGCGAATTCACGCGGAGGGCGCCGCCAGTTCCACCACAGGGAGGCTATGGGACGCTAAAGCTTCGACCCACGCCAGAGATCCTCCGTAGCTGGAAGTTTGGCACTGCCGGGGCCCCGAAGTCCATATCTCCATCATTCGAGATTACCGGAAAGGTACGCTCACCACGGATTTACCCAGTGTTCCGGGGCAGCCCCGCCCAGCACCCGCGCAACTTCACCCGCGGCTTTGTTTTGCAGCTCGCGGACCGAGAACTCGGAATACCAGCCGGTATGATCGCTCAAGACCGTGTTCGGCAGTGCCAAAAGCGGGTTATCGGGCGCCGGCGGCTCCTCGGCGAAGACATCGAGGCCGGCACCGAAGATCCGTCCCTCCCGCAAGGCTGCCGCCAGGGCCGCCTCGTCAATCAGTTCTCCCCGGGCAACATTGACGATGATGGCCGTTGGCTTCATGAGGCGAATACGCCGCGCGTCGATCATCTTGGCGGTTTCAGGGCTTGCCGGGGCATGCAGACTGACAAGGTCCGCGTCGCTGCAGATCCGATCCACGTCCGCGAGTTCGACACGCGCCGAACCGGCCTGTTCATCGGTCAGTGCCGGGTCGAAGGCAAGCACGCGAGAAAACCCTAGAGCGCCGAATTTCTCGCGCGCACGCCGAGCGATCCTGCCAAAGCCGATCAGGCCCAAGGTTCCGCCGCGGTGACCGTGGATCGGTTCGCGCTGGCCAAAATCCCAGCCGCCCGCGCGCACCTGGGCGTCCCGCGTCACAATGCGGCGCGCCACCGCAAGATAGAGGGCGACGGCTTGGTCGCTCACCTCTTCCGCCGCGCCATAGTCCGGCACATTGGCGACGGCGATCTTACGATCCCGCGCGGCACTCAAATCCACGTTGTCCACGCCAACCCCATAACGCACCACCGCTTTCAAGTTGGGCGCAGCATCGAAGCAAGCGGCATCCACGCGGCGCTCACGAACAAGAATGGCTTCGGGGTTCAGGCGCTCCAGGGCTTTGACCGCGTCTTCCTTCACGCCGACCGCCGTCACCCCGACACCCAACGGAGCCAAGATCCGGCGCTCTGTCTCATAGTCCGCATAGCCGGGTTCGAGGACGACAACCACACGGTCTTGGGCCATTCCGCTCTCCGCTTCCTCGAAGCACTCCGCCGCCGGTTAGCCCTCGGGAAGGGTCGCTTGCATCGACGGCCGCGCGCCAAACTCCTGGAACCAGGCCGAAAGTTCGCTGTGCGTTCGCTGCCACTCAAGGTGCGGGAAGCGAAAATCGAGATAGCCCAGGGCGCAGCCGGTCGCGATGCAGCCGATGTCGATGCCGCCACTCAGATAGCCGGCCCAATCCTGTTCCAAGCGGTCCAAACAGGCTTTGATCTTGCCCAATTGACCGGCGGTCCAATCCTCCCACCGCTTGTCCTCCGGGCGCAAAAATCCTTCGTAGCGGGCTAGCAAGGCCGCATCGGTCATACCGTCGGCGAGAGCTTGCAGAGTGATGGCATCCCAGCGCGCCTGGCCCGCCGGAAACAGCCTGCTGCCGCCCGCCAAGGTGTCGAAGTACTCGGCGATCACGCGGCTGTCGAAAAGGACCCTGCCATCATCGAGCACGAGAGCCGGAATCTTTCCCAAGGGATTTTGCTCGACAACCGCCCGATTGGTCGCCGTCGGAGACGTCGCGCCGTCTATTAGCTCGAGCCCCTCGAAAATGTCGAGCTCGCGAGCCGCGACAATCACTTTTCGGACGTAGGGGGAAGAGACGGAATAGAGCAACTTCATGGCGACGGGCTCCTCTTCGAAGGCACGGACGGTGACCCGGTTGAATAGTCCGAAACCGACCCGCCGCGCAACCATGCGGCGCTTCCGGCCCAACCCCTCCACTCGGCTTTCAATGTGGCAAGTTGAATGCTATGAGATGCAAATACCCAAGGTTATGACGACGAAGCGGAGAGCGCCGATGAGTCACGTCCCCCACGAATTGTCCGAGGATTTCCCCGAGCACCGGGAGAAAATCCATAATCTTAAGGAAACGAACGCGCACTTCGCGAAGCTGGCCGATGAGTATCATGCGCTTAACCGCGAGCTCCATCGCATGGAAACCCGCGTGCAGCCGACCGCTGAAGAGTTCGAAGAAGAGTTGCGCCGCAAACGTGTCGCGCTGAAGGACGAGATCGCCGCGATTTTGAGAGCCTAATCGGGCTTCTCTCCGGCCCGCCTAAACGGCGGACCATTGATCAGGCGCAACACTCTCCAAGATTTCGAAGCGCTCATCGCCAAGCGGTCTAAGAAGCACCCCGTCACCCTCGTTCAGGAAGACGTTCGCGACTTCGCGGATGTTGGAGGTGTGGGAGACGATGATGCGATTGCCCGTGCCGTTGGTCGGGGTCGATACCTGCTGTCGCAAATAGGCGACGCGATCCTCCCGTCCAGCGCTGTCGCTCAATAGGCCAAGCAGTTCAAGGCGTTCCTCAACCCGCCCAAAGGCGATCTCCGCCATATCCCGACAGCGGGCGAAAGGGCTCGCCAGGACGTCGCCAACAGGCAGGTCGAGCCGCTTGAACTCTTGGCCGATCATTCGCGATTGCCGGATACCCTCTTCCGAAAGAAGTCGTTGGCGTTCCCGTGGCCAATCGATCTGATCGACTCCCGACCAGGTCGTTGCAGCGTGGCGGAAATAGACAACGAGGTTTCCAGACCTCAAGGACGCTAAGGAATCACTTGAAATGGCCGCTCTGGCTTCAACTGGCCGAAGGCCCGGCCAAGCGGCGATCGCGAAGGCGCCGACACCGGCGAAGAATGCGCGGCGATGAATGGAAGAAGGCATCTCGTTCTCCGTTTCGCTCCGTGCCTCGGACGTGGTGATCCGGCTTGGCCAGCTCAAGGAAGCGATGACCTATGCTTCGGAAACGGACTGTTCTCTGATTTGAGTGAAATCGGCCCGGCAGGCATCCAAACGCCGAGGAATTTGCCCCAAGGCGCCTAGCCGGAGCGCGCGCCGGCCCTTGCTTCCGCCAGCAGACACAAGATCTCGTACATCAAGGTGGCCCCCACCAAGGCCGTGTTTCCGGTCTGATCGAAGGGGGGCGCTACTTCGACCACGTCGCCGCCAATCAGGTTGAGCCCACGCAGGCCACGCAGCAAGCGCTGCGCCTCGCGCATGGTCAAGCCACCCACCTCCGGCGTTCCGGTGCCCGGTGCGAAGACCGGGTCGAGCCCATCCACGTCGAAGGAAACGTAAGTGGGGCCATCGCCAACGACGCGCCGCGCCTCCGCAATCACCGCCTCAACGCCCAAGTCCTCGAATTCCTCGATGAAGATGACGCGCATGCCCTTGTCGAGCGAGTATTGCCAGCCGTCCTCGGCGTTCTGCGCGCCACGAATGCCGATCTGGATCATGCGCGTCGGATCGATCAGGCCATCTTCCACGGCGAGGCGAAACGGAGAGCCGTGATTGAATTTGGAGCCCTGCAGCTCGCCCCAAGTATCCGTGTGCGCATCGATGTGCACCACCCCGACCGGGCGCTCCCTGGCTATTGCCTCAAGGATCGGATAGGTCACCGAGTGATCGCCGCCGGCGGACAATGGCAAGGCGCGCACCGCATGAACCCGCTCGAAGAAGTCCCGAATTTCGGCCCGTGCCGCGTCGTTGTTCATCACCGCGGAGAACCGGACGTCGCCCACGTCCGCGACCCGGCAAAGAGCGTGCGGATCAATGCGGGTCACATGATGGATCGAGCGCATCAGGCTCGATTGATTGCGGATTTCCCGGGGTCCATGACGCGCGCCCGGGCGGTTCGTGACTCCCCCGTCGTAGGGCACGCCCGCCAGCGCAATGTCCACGCCCGCCAACTCGCGGTCAAAATCCGTCACCAGGGGCGCGCGCAGGAAGGTCGCGATCTCGCTATAGCGCGGCGCCAGCTTGGGATCGAAGCGCGCGTCGTAGCTGACTTCGTCGTTCATGAACTTATCGGCCATCGCCCCGCCTCCTAGGACCGCCGGACCTCGTCGCCCGCGCGGCCCACGATAGCGCGGTAGACCTCGGGGTCCGTGTCGCCTTCGGTCCCGAACAGCAGAACCCGGCTGTCGGCATCCAGTCCCAAGGCTTTGAAGAGTTCCGGCCGCCACACGGCGCCAAGCACGGCGGCAAGCCCCGCGACCGCCGACTCTCCCGCGACGATCGGCGGTTCGTTCCCGGCGAGCAGGCGCATGCATTCGCCCGCGGCCGCGTCGGTGACGGTCAAGAAGCCTTCAGCCCCTTCATCGAGGATTTCCCAGGCGATGATCGAGGTTTCCCCGCAGGCAAGGCCCGCCATGATGGTGTCGAGGTCCCCCTCGATAGCGCTCGCCTCACCCCGCTCAACGCTCTCCAGCAAGCAAGCCGCCTGGTCCGGCTCGACGATGAAGACCGCCGGGCGCTCGGGCCCGTAATGGCGCCAGAGCTGGGCACAGACCGCCGCCGCCATACCGCCGACGCCGGCCTGTAAGAAAACATGGGTCGGACGCGCCCCGCCGAGCTGCTCGATCGCTTCGGCGGCCATCAGGGTGTAGCCCTGCATGACGTCCCGGGGAATCTCCCGGTAACCTTCGTAGGAGGTGTCGGAAACCACGATCCAGCCCTCGGCCGCAGCTAGCCGGGCGGCCTCGCGGACGGAGTCGTCATAGTTACCGGGCACGCGGCGGATCTCCGCCCCGAAGCGCGCGATTGCATCCTCGCGGCCCTGGCTCACGGTGGCATGCAGGAAGATCACGCAGCGGCAACCGAAGGCTTCGGCACCCCAAGCGACCGAGCGGCCGTGATTGCCGTCCGTGGCGCAGGCCACGGTCACGCCCCTGGTGATCTCGGCGTAGGTTCCCGCCAAGAGATCCCCGGTGGAGGCCTCGGTGCCGCCCGTGGCGTCTCGGATCGCCAGCTTCAATTGCCGCGAAACCGCATAAGCCCCGCCCAGCGCCTTGAAGCTGCCAAGGCCGAAGCGCTCCGACTCGTCCTTGTACCAGAGCCGCGGGAGGCCGGACTCGCGCCCCCTCCAGGCCCTGCGGGGCACGGGTGTGTGCCAGTAATCCTGCAAAGCCTCAAACTCTGATTGGGAGGCTTGTGCCCGCCCCCCGTCAAGCACCGCCGCCCCAGGCGGGGCGTGGCCGTCGTAGGTTACCGAGTGGGGGGGGGGCGTGGCGGCGTGGGGTGAGCGCGACAGTGCCAGGAGCCCGGGC